>NZ_JBEYTM010000001.1:0-338716 GCF_040643055.1 Streptomyces sp. NPDC047515 | reverse complement strand
CCTCGCCCGCCAGCGCATCAGCGTCCTGTTCGCGATGCTCCGCGACGGCACCTTCTACGAGTCCCGAACCCCCACCGTCACCCTCGCCGCATGAATGGGACCAACACCCCCAAAACCGACAGCGCGGGATTGACGAACGACATAGAGGCACCCCCCCCTGATCGCTGCCGCCCGAGCCTGGACCATGCATCGCAGCAGCCAGGACGTGCACAGCGATTAGTATCGAAACCCAGTGCGATCGTCCTGCCGGATTTCTATCTTGACCGTATGGATGACACATCGCCCGAGCCCCGCCTGTTCGCGAACCGATGGCCCGAAGGAATCGGGCCGGATGGTCAGCCCATCCACCGGGAACGCTGCACCTGCTCGATCAGTACAAGGTTCAACCACGTGCCCAGGTCGGCTTTCACGAAGAGCATCAGGACACGTCTTCGGCGGGTTGGCTGCATCTTCTCGCGCTCGTCGAAGAGGCGGCTGCGGACGGCAGGGAGGAGTTCAACCCGCTCGTAGAGCTCAGCCCACAAGAGCGGCGCGACGTCATCACCCTGCCCGCGAGTATCGCCCGGTTGACCGAGGTCACGCATCTGAGGCTCTACGGCAGCAATCTCGTCCGGATTCCTCCGGAGATCGGCGCCATGACCAATCTGGAGGAGTTCAGCCCGTACACCTCCCACCGGCTGCACTGGTTCCCATACGAGATCACTCGGTGCTCAAAGCTGGCGAGGAGCACGGTCAGCACCCGCTCCCTGTTCGGCAACTTCAAGCTTCGCCCGCCCTTCCCCCAGCTGCGGACGACGAGCGAGGCCCAATCCGGCGGCCACCTCGCCGCGCTCGACCCGAAGGAGTGGGGCACGACAGCAATCAGCACGTGCAGTGTCTGTGACGGGCCGGTGGAGGGACCAGAGCTTCACCAGCGGTGGATCTCGCTCGTGGTCGCCACCGACGTCCTGCCGCTGCTCGTCAACGCCTGCTCGACCGCCTGCGTCGCCGCGCTGCCGCCCGGCGCCGCCAAGCACGCTCCCCGGCCTCACATGGGCGGATGGGACGCGGCCCAGCCATCGGCTGACTGGGCCTGACGTCTTCCCATACGCAGCACAGCCCCGCTGGTCAGCGGGGCTGTGCTGTAGAGCTCACTCTGTCAGCTACGCATCGAGCTGTGCCGCTTCTTGGTCGGCAGAGCGGCGGTCGCCGTCGACGGGGAAGCCGAACAGCTCGGCGTGCGCGTCCATGACGGTGAGCACGGGCAGGCGTCCCTGATGCTCGCCGCCGGGGTCGACATGGCGATCGTGTCGAAGCGCCTCGGGCACTCCACGGTGACGATCACCACAGACCTGCACTCACACCTGCTGGGTGGAGTCGGGCGCGACGCGGCCGAGAAGGCGGCCTCCCTCGTGCCGCGCCGTCGGCGCGAGCAGGTCCCACTCGGGGACTCTCGTTCCCAGGTCGTTCCCAGCCAAAGGCTTGAGCTCGGCTCGCCTGATGGCACGACAGACCCCGAAAACGCCAAAGCTGCAGGTGAGATCGTTTCTTCGCCTGCGACTCGCAGTGGGGCGGGTGGGACTCGAACCCACGGCCGACGGATTATGAGTCCGCTGCTCTAACCGGCTGAGCTACCGCCCCTTTTCGGCGTGGCGCGTACAAGTGTGCGCGCCGTCTGCCGCAGCATAGCCGGTCATACGATCTCTCGCTCCGGATGGTCGGCTTCACCTGACCATGAAGACCGCATCGCCCCCTGCCCGGTTCCGGATGGCGCGAAGTACACGCGAAAGAGTCACGTGAACCCCACCCGCACCACGGAGACGGACAGCCGCGGGCACGCGAAAAAGGACCCCGCAGGGTCCTCTTCCGTTCCGCTCCCCCGACTGGACTCGAACCAGTAACCCTCCGGTTAACAGCCGAATGCTCTGCCAATTGAGCTACAGGGGATCGCGCTCCCCCGACTGGACTCGAACCAGTAACCTGCCGGTTAACAGCCGGCTGCTCTGCCAATTGAGCTACAGGGGATTGCTGCGTTTGCACCGAACCCTACCTGCCTGGCTCTGCCGGGCGGCGCGCGTTCGCTGCGACACATACATTAGCGCAAGCAGGGGGGTGCTTTGCCAATCGGTATCGCCCGGGGTGATCTCGGGTGCCCGCGGGTAGGCGGGCAGCACACGTCAGACTGAGCGTCGCACTGAGCAAGGAAGGGTGGTAGCCATGCGGTACCGGCTCACGTTCATCGCCGGACTGGCTCTCGGATACGTGATCGGCACGCGGGCCGGGCGCGAGCGCTACGAGGAGATGAAGAAGTCCGCACGTCAGTTCGCCCAGAATCCGGCCGTGCGCAACACCGCCGAGTCCGCGGCGCAGAGCGGCCGTGATCTGGCCGGCAAGGCGTACCGCTCGGTGAGCGAGAAGGTGCCCGCCTCGGTGACCGACCGGGTGCGCTCCCTGCGGGACCGCGGCCGGAACGGCGAGGACGACTGGGGCACCAGCAACACATAGGCCCTCTTCAGGATCCTGCCGGGCTCGCGGGGTCCGGCACCGCGCCCCGCCGTGTTGCCGGACCCGTCCGCCCACTGCCGCACCACCGGTACGGAAAAGCTCCGGCGGTGCGGCAGAATCTTGGGCATGGGCATAGTCGCCGGCTTGGACAGTTCTTCCGCCTTCACGCACATCGTGGTCTGCGATACGGACACCGGCGCCGTGCTGCGCCGGGGGTACGCCGCACACCCCGTCGAGGCGAAGGCCACCGAGGTCGACCCGCAGGCATGGCTGCTCTCGCTGGGTGAGGCCGCCACCGACGGACTGCTCGAAGGTGTGCAGGCCATCGGCGTCTCCGCACAGCAGCACGGTCTGGTGCCGCTCGACCACCAGGGCAATCTCGTGCGTCCGGCGCTGCTCGGCAACGACAAGCGGGCACAGGTCGCCGCCGCCGACCTGATCGACGCGCTCGGCGGACGGCAGTCCTGGGCCGAGGCGGTCGGCACGGTGCCGCAGGCCGCGCAGCCGGTGTCGAAGCTGCGCTGGCTGGCGCGGACCGAGCCGGAGGCGGCCCGGCGCGTGGCCTCGGTGCTGCAGCCGCACGACTGGCTGGTGTGGCAGTTGCTGGGGCGGCCGGCCCGGCGGACCACCGACCGGGGTGCCGCGTCCGGCACCGGTTACTGGTCGGCGGGCAGCGGCTCCTACCGGCCCGACCTGGTGGAGCTCGCGCTCGGCCACCAGGCCACGCTGCCCGAGGTGCTCGGCCCCTCCGACGCGGCGGGGACGACGCCCGAGGGACTGCTGATCTCCGCGGGGACCGGCGAGACGATGGCGGCGGCCTTCGGGCTGGGGGTCGGGGTCGGCGACGCGGTGGTGTCGCTGGGCGCTTCCGGTTCGGTCATGGCGGTGCACCACGAGGCGCTCTCCGATCCGAACGGAATGATCACCTCGTTCGCGGACGCGACCGGGATGCATCTGCCGGTGGTGTACACGTCGAACGCGGTACGCGCGCTGCGCGGGACCGCCGAGATGCTGGGCACGGAGGGGCTGGAGGAGCTGTCCGCGCTGGCGCTGAAGTCGACACCGGGCGCCTCCGGGCTCGTACTCCTGCCGTATCTGGAGGGTGAGCGCACCCCGCACCTGCCGCACGCGGCCGGGACGCTGTGCGGGCTGCGGCGCGAGTCGATGAAGCCGGAGCACCTGGCGCGGGCCGCCTTCGAGGGGATGCTGTGCTCGCTGGCCGACGCGCTCGATGTGCTGCGCGGCCGCGGCGTGGAGGTGCGGCGGGTGTTCCTGCTGGGGGCGGCGGCCGAACTGCCCGCCGTGCAGGGGCTCGCACCCGCGCTGTTCGGCACGCAGGTGATCGTGCCGCAGCCCGCCGAGTACGCGGCGCTGGGCGCGGCCCGGCAGGCGGCCTGGGCGCTGGGGGTCTCGCAGGGGACGGCCGATCCGCACACTCCCCCGGCCTGGCAGGGGGCCGCGGCGCAGGTGCTGGAGCCGGGCGAGGAGTTGGCGGTCGGGCAGGCGGTGCGCCAGCAGTACGTGGCGACGCGGGACCAGATCCATCCGGGAGCGTTCGACTCCGCGCCCTGATCCGCTCACCCTGGGTGACCTGACCGGGCACGTCTGGCGGAGGCCGTCCCTCAACACGTGTACTCGGTCTGTTTTTTTACTCGGTCTTGAATAAAAACGTTCGCGGGCGCAGCGCGCGGTGCCGGAAAATGGGGCGACTCCCGACCTCTGCCGACTCCGAGAGACACGCGTGCTCATAAAACTACTGCGGGCCTATCTCGGCCCGTACAAGAAACCCATCCTGCTGCTGGTCCTTCTCCAACTCCTGCAGACCTGCGCCACCCTGTATCTGCCCACCCTGAACGCCGACATCATCGACAACGGTGTCGTCAAGGGGGACACGGGCTACATCCTGGAGTTCGGCGGCATCATGATCGCCGTCAGCATCGGCCAGGTGGTCTGCAACATGGGGGCCGTCTTCTACGGCGCCCGCACCGCTTCCGCCCTCGGCCGTGACGTCCGGGCGTCGATCTTCGACCGGGTGCAGTCGTTCTCCGCACGTGAGGTCGGGCGGTTCGGCGCGCCCTCGCTGATCACGCGTACGACCAATGACGTCCAGCAGGTCCAGATGCTGGTGCTGATGACGTTCACCCTGATGGTTTCGGCGCCGATCATGTGCGTCGGCGGCATCATCATGGCGCTCGGCCAGGACGTCCCGCTGTCGGCGGTGCTGCTCGCGGTGGTGCCGGTGCTCGGCATCGCGGTGAGCCTGATCGTCAAGCGGATGCGGCCGCTGTTTCGCACCATGCAGGAGCGGGTCGACACCGTGAACCGGGTGCTGCGTGAGCAGATCACCGGCAACCGCGTCATCCGCGCCTTCGTCCGCGATCGTTACGAGGAGGAGCGCTTCCGCGGTGCCAACAACGAGCTGACCGATGTGGCGCTGTCCACGGGCCGGCTGATGGCGCTGATGTTCCCGACCGTGATGACGGTCGTGAACGTGTCCTCGATCGCCGTGGTCTGGTTCGGCGCCCACCGCATCGACAGCGGCGGTATGGAGATCGGCGCGCTGACCGCGTTCCTCGCCTATCTGATGCAGATCGTCATGTCGGTGATGATGGCCACCTTCATGTTCATGATGGTGCCGCGCGCCGAGGTCTGTGCCGAGCGCATCCAGGAGGTCCTGGAGACCGGGTCGAGCGTGGTTCCGCCCGTCGAGCCGGTCCGCGAACTGCGCGCCCACGGTCATCTGGAGGTCCGCGGCGCGGACTTCCGCTACCCGGGCGCCGAGGAGCCGGTGCTGCGGTCGGTGGATCTGGTGGCCCGCCCCGGCGAGACCACCGCGATCATCGGGTCGACGGGCAGCGGGAAGTCGACGCTGCTCGGACTCGTACCGCGGCTGTTCGATGTGACGGACGGTCAGGTACTGGTCGACGGCACGGACGTACGGACGCTGGACCCGACGCTGCTGGCGAAGACCGTGAGTCTCGTTCCGCAGAAGCCGTATCTGTTCTCCGGGACGGTGGCGACGAATCTGCGGTACGGAAACCCGGACGCCACCGACGAGGAGCTGTGGCAGGCGCTGGAGGTCGCGCAGGCCAAGGAGTTCGTCGAGGCGCTGGAGCACGGCCTGCACGCGCCGATCGCGCAGGGCGGCACCAATGTCTCCGGCGGACAGCGCCAGCGTCTGTCGATCGCCAGGACGCTGGTGCAGCGGCCGGAGATCTATCTCTTCGACGACTCGTTCTCCGCGCTCGACTACGCGACCGACGCCGCGCTGCGCGGGGCGCTCTCGCGGGAGACGGCCGAGGCGACCGTGGTGATCGTGGCCCAGCGGGTGTCCACCATCCGTGACGCCGACCGCATCCTGGTGCTGGACGAGGGCCGGGTCGTCGGCTCCGGCACCCATCACGAGCTGATGGACGGCAATGAAACGTACCGGGAGATCGTGCTCTCCCAGCTGACGGAAGCGGAGGCCGCGTAATGGCCGGGCCTGGCGGACGCATGATGGCGGGCGGGGCTCCGACCGACCGGTCCATGGACTTCAAGGGGTCCTCAAAGCGGCTGCTGAAGCGCTTCGCCACGGAGAAGGCGTCGCTGTACGCGATGCTGGCGGCCGGTGTGCTGAGCGTCGCCCTCTCGGTGGTCGGGCCGAAAATCCTCGGCAGGGCGACCGACCTGGTGTTCGCCGGGGTCATCGGCCGGCGGATGCCGGAGGGGACGACCAAGGAACAGGCCATCGAGGGCCTGCGCAGGACCAGCAGCGGCCTGGCCGACATGCTCTCCGGCGTGGACTTCGTCCCCGGCCACGGCATCGACTTCGGTGCGGTGGGCGACGTGCTGCTGGTGGCGCTGGCGGTCTACGTCGGTGCCGGGCTGCTGATGCTGGTGTCGACACGGATGTCGATCCGGATCATCAACCGGGTCGTGTTCCGGCTGCGCGAGGACATCCAGACCAAGCTGTCGCGGCTGCCGCTGTCCTACTTCGACCAGGCCAAGCGCGGCGAGGTGCTCAGCCGGGCGACGAACGACATCGACAACATCTCGCAGACGATGCAGCAGACGATGGGTCAGCTCATCAACTCCCTGCTCACCATCATCGGCGTGCTGATCATGATGTTCTGGATCTCACCGCTGCTGGCGGTGGTCGCCCTGGTGACGGTGCCGCTCTCGGTGGTCGTGGCGACGAAGGTCGGCAAGCGCTCGCAGCCCCAGTTCGTGCAGCAGTGGAAGGTGACGGGCAAGCTCAACGCCCATATCGAGGAGATGTACACCGGGCACACCCTGGTGAAGGTCTTCGGGCGGCAGGAGGAGTCCGCGAAGGACTTCGCCGAGCAGAACGAGGCGCTGTACGAGGCGGGCTTCAAGGCACAGTTCAACAGCGGGATCATGCAGCCGCTGATGATGTTCGTCTCCAACCTGAACTATGTGCTGATCGCCGTCGTCGGTGGTCTGCGGGTCGCTTCGGGATCACTGTCGATCGGTGATGTGCAGGCGTTCATCCAGTACTCGCGGCAGTTCTCGATGCCGCTGACCCAGGTCGCCTCGATGGCGAACCTGGTGCAGTCGGGTGTCGCGTCGGCCGAGCGGATCTTCGAACTGCTGGACGCCGAGGAGCAGGGCGCCGACCCCGCGCCGGGCACGGGCGAGCGCCCCGAGGAGCTGCGGGGCAGCGTCTCGCTGGAGAAGGTCTCGTTCCGTTACGACCCGGAGAAGCCGCTCATCGAGAACCTGTCGCTGAACGTCGAGCCGGGTCACACGGTCGCGATCGTCGGCCCGACCGGCGCCGGCAAGACCACGCTCGTCAATCTGCTGATGCGGTTCTACGAGGTGACGGGTGGCCGGATCACCCTCGACGGGGTCGACGTGTCGAACATGTCGCGCGACGACCTGCGCTCGGGGATCGGCATGGTCCTCCAGGACACCTGGCTGTTCGGCGGGTCCATCGCGGAGAACATCGCGTACGGCGCTTCGCGCGAGGTCAGCCGGGAGGAGATCGAGGAGGCGGCGCGGGCGGCCCACGCCGACCGCTTCATCCGTACCCTGCCGAACGGTTACGACACGGTGATCGACGACGAGGGCTCCGGTGTCAGCGCGGGCGAGAAGCAGCTCATCACCATCGCGCGGGCGTTCCTGTCCGACCCGGTGATACTCGTGCTCGACGAGGCGACGAGCTCCGTCGACACCCGTACCGAGGTGCTGATCCAGAAGGCGATGGCGCGCCTGGCGCACGGCCGTACGAGCTTTGTGATCGCGCACCGGCTCTCCACCATCCGGGATGCCGACGTCATCCTGGTGATGGAGAACGGCTCGATCGTCGAGCAGGGCACGCACGACGAGCTGCTGGATGCCGAGGGCGCGTACGCCCGGCTGTATTCGGCGCAGTTCGCGCAGGCGGTCGCCGAGGTCGACTGACGCAAGCGCGGCACGTGACGGGGCCCGTACCGCCGGTCTGCGGTACGGGCCCCTTTCGTCCGAGGCCGTCCGCTCCCGGGCGACGGCTCCACGGATCCGGCCCGGCCCGGCCGGGCCGTCCGACTGTCCGTCCGTCTGTCCATCTGTCCGGCCGTGTGGCCGGCCGGCCGTCTGTCCGGCCACGGCGCCCGGTCAGTCGAGGTAGCCGCGCAGCTGGTCGGCGAAGGCATGGTCCCGCAGCTTGTTGAGGGTCTTGGACTCGATCTGGCGGATGCGTTCGCGTGTCACGCCGAAGATCCTGCCGATCTCCTCAAGCGTGCGGGGCCGCCCGTCGGCCAGCCCGTAGCGCAGCTGGACCACCTTGCGCTCACGCTCGTTGAGGGTGGAGAGCACCGCTTCCAGATGTTCGCGCAGCAGCAGGAACGCGGCGGATTCGACCGGGGACGCGGCATCGCCGTCCTCGATCAGATCGCCGAGTGCGACATCGTCCTCCTCGCCGACCGGGGCGTGCAGCGAGACGGGTTCCAGGGCGAGCCGGAGCACTTCGCCGACGCGCTCCGGGGTGAGGTCGAGCTGGTCGGCGACCTCCTCGGGCGTCGGCTCGTAGCCGCGTTCCTGGAGCATCCGGCGCTGGACCCGTACGACGCGGTTGATCAGTTCGACGACATGGACCGGGACCCGTATGGTCCGCGCCTGGTCGGCGAGGGCGCGGGACATGGCCTGACGAATCCACCACGTCGCGTACGTCGAGAACTTGTACCCCCGGGCGTAGTCGAACTTCTCGACCGCCCTGATCAGTCCGAGGTTTCCCTCCTGGACCAGATCGAGCATGGTCAGCCCGCGGCCGACATAGCGTTTGGCGACGGAGACGACGAGGCGGAGGTTGGCCTCGATGAGCCGGCGCTTCGCCATCCGCCCCATGACCACCAACCGGTCCAGATCGACGGCCAGTCGGCTGTCCGGGTCCGGGGTGCTCGCGAGCCGCTCCTCGGCGAAGAGACCGGCCTCGACCCGGCGGGCGAGCTCCACCTCGTCGGCGGCGGTGAGCAGCGGGATCCGGCCGATCTCCCGCAGATACTGGCGGAAGAGATCGGAGGACGGACCGGCCGTCTCCGGTCGGCCGCGCGGCTCCGGGGGGTCGGGGGCCTCCGGTGGCTCCTCCATGAGTGCCTCGGGTGGGTCGGGTGGATCGGACGGTTTCTGCGGCTCCGCCACGGCCTCCGGATGACGCACGGCCCGGTTCTGCGCGGGGATGGCCGAGACATGCTCGGTTTCGGTCAGGGTCCGGGTCTGCACGGGGGCGACCTCCAGGTGATCGCTGCCGGATCGCGGGGATGGCGGACCACGGTCCGGTGGACCGGCCGCGCTCCGATGACTCAGGCACCGCCCCCCAGTGTGGGGGAAGACACATCGCTGCCACGAGGGGCGTGCGGGGACTTTCTGAGTCCGGTCCGTGACCGAGCGGTTACGCGGACGGGGAGGGGCGGGAGTTTCGAGCCCGCCCGGCGACGGACGACACAGCGACGGCCGAACGCGCCCGGTGCGCCGTCACCGCAGCACCGCCGACACCTCGCCCGGACCTCGGGTCAGAGCGCGTCGGCGCCGTTGTTGCGCAGCGACTCGGCGTACTGCTGGAGGACCCAGACCTCGTTCTGCGCGGCGGCCAGCTGGTCGGGCGCGACATTGCTGCCGAGGCGGGCGAGGCTGCCCTGGACGTCGTTGATCCGGCGGTCGACGGCGCGCAGCCGGACCTGGACGAGCTGCATGCCCGCATAGGTCTCGTCGATGGTCTTGCCGTGGAAGACCTCGACGGCCAGCTCGGTGACCAGATTGCGCACCCTGTCGTCGGGGGCCGCCTCCAGGACCTGGACCAGGTATTCGCGGGTCTCGGGGACGCCCATCTCGGCGCCGCCCGCCTCCGCGACGCACTGCCGGACCGCGGCGTACGGCGGGGCGGTGAACTCGTCGACCCCGTAGGCGTCGAAGGCCGGAGAGACGAGAGCGGGCTTCTGCAGGGCGAGCTTCAGCAGCTCGCGCTCGGTGCGGTGGGCAGGGCTGCGGAGGTTGAGGGCGGGGCCGGAGCGCGCGGTCGGCGCCTGGACCTGCTCGTGCCGGGGGCCGCCGCGGGGCGGGGCCTGCGCGGCGCCCCGCTGGTCACCCCGCTCGCGGGCCCAGCGGGCGAGCTGGCCGACACGCTTGACCACGAACTGGGTGTCCAGGATGCCGAGCATGCCGGCCAGTTGGACGGCCACCTCATGCTGCGAGGAGCTGTTCTTGATCCGGGCGACGACGGGCGCCGCCTCGTCGAGCGCGGCGCCGCGGCCCGCCGGGGTCTCCAGGTCATACCGGCCGACGATCTGGCGCAGCGCGAACTCGAAGAGCGGGGTACGGGGTTCGACCAGGTCGCGGACGGCCTCGTCGCCCTTGGCCAGGCGCAGATCGCACGGGTCCATGTTGTCCGGGGCGATCGCGATGTACGTCTCGGCGGCGAACTTCTGGTCGTCCTCGAAGGCGCGCAGGGCGGCCTTCTGCCCGGCCGCGTCACCGTCGAAGGTGAAGATCACCCGGGCGCTGCCGTTGTCCATCAGGAGGCGGCGCAGGATCTTGATGTGGTCGCCGCCGAAGGCCGTACCGCAGGTGGCGATGGCGGTGGTGATCCCGGCGAGATGGCAGGCCATGACGTCGGTGTAACCCTCGACGACCACCGCCCTGCTGGCCTTCGCGATGTCCTTCTTCGCCAGGTCGATGCCGTACAGCACCTGGGACTTCTTGTAGATCGCGGTCTCGGGGGTGTTGAGGTACTTCGGTCCGTTGTCGTCGTCGCGCAGCTTCCGGGCGCCGAAGCCGACGACGTCTCCGGAGGTGTCGCTGATCGGCCACATCAGCCGGCCGCGGAAGCGGTCGATCGGGCCGCGCCTGCCGTCCTGGGAGAGGCCGGAGGTGATCAGCTCCTTGTCGCTGAAGCCCTTGCCGCGCAGATAGCGGGTGAGGTGGTCCCAGCCCGCCGGGCTGTAGCCGACACCGAAATGGGCGGCTGCCGCCTGGTCGAAGCCGCGCTCGGCGAGGAACTTGCGGCCGATCTCCGCCTCGGGGCTGTCCAGCTGCTCGACATAGAACTGGGCGGCCACCTTGTGGGCCTCGACCAGCCGGATGCGCTCACCGCGCTGGTGGGAGGGGTTGTACCCGCCCTCCTCGTAGCGCAGGGTGATGCCCGCCTTGGCGGCGAGCCGCTCGACCGTCTCGGAGAACGAGAGATGGTCGATCTTCATCACGAAGGCGATCGTGTCACCGCCCTCCTGGCAGCCGAAGCAGTGGAAGAGGCCCTTGCTCGGGCTGACCTGGAAGGAGGGGGACTTCTCGTCGTGGAAGGGGCAGAGCCCCTTGAGGTTGCCACCGCCCGCGTTGCGCAGCTGGAGATACTCGGAAACGACGGCGTCGATCGGGACCGCGTCCCGCACCGCCTTCACGTCGTCGTCATTGATCCTGCCTGCCACGGGTGAAGTCTACGGGTGGGGTACGACAGCCGTGCCGCGTGCCGATGTGATCCGGGGAATCCGCCCGGCGCGGTCCGGCTCGGCGCGGCGCGGTCCGGTGCGGTTTTGGGGGTCAGCTCAGGGCGGCCAGCGGTACCGACGGGTCGGCCAGCGCGTCCGGGTCGATCTGCCGGCCGGACCTGACCAGCTGCTGCACGTCCTCGGTGACGTCCCACACGTTGACGTTCATCCCGGCCAGCACCCGGCGGTCCTTCAGCCAGAAGGCGATGAACTCGCGCTTTCCCGCGTCGCCGCGGATGACCACCTGGTCGTAGCTGCCCGGCGGCGCCCAACCCGAGTATTCGAGACCGAGGTCGTACTGGTCGGAGAAGAAGTACGGCACCCGGTCGTAGCCGACCTCCTTGCCGAGCATGGCGAGGGCCGCCGCCGGGCCGCTGTGCAGCGCGTTCGCCCAGTGCTCCACGCGCAGCCGGATGCCGAGCAGCGGATGGGCCACATTGGCGACGTCGCCGGCCGCGAAGATGTGCGGGTCGGAGGTGCGCATGGAGGCGTCGACGGCGATGCCTCCGCCGTCCTTGCGCGCGGCCATGGCGAGCCCGGCCGCTTCGGCCAGCGCGGTGCGGGGGGCGGCACCGATCGCCGCGAGCACGTCGTGGGCGGGGTGCTCCTCGCCGTCGTCGGTGCGGACCGCGAGGACCAGGCCGTCCTGGCCGATGATCTCGGTGAGGCGGACGCCGAAGTGGAAGCGGACCCCGTGGTCGGTGTGCAGATCGGTGAAGATCTGGCCGAGCTCGGGGCCGACGACCTGGTGCAACGGGGTCGGCTCCGGTTCGACGACGGTGACCTCGGCACCGTACCCGCGCGCCGCCGCCGCGACCTCCAGGCCGATCCAGCCCGCCCCGGCGATCACCAGGTGGCCGTTGTCGCGGCCGAGGGCGGTCAGTACGTTGCGCAGCCGGTCGGCGTGGGCCAGACGGCGCAGATGGTGGACACCGGCCAGGTCCGTGCCCGGGATGGGCAGGCGGCGCGGCTCGGCCCCGGTGGCGAGCAGCAGCTTGTCGTAGTGGACGACGGTGCCGTCGCCGAGCTGTACGGAGCGGGCACGCCGGTCGAGGGCGGTAACGGGCTGGCCCAGGTGGAGCTCGATGTCGGCGCCCGCGTACCAGGCGGTCTCGTGGACGAAGACGCTGTCCCGCTCCTCCTTGCCACACAGATAGCCCTTGGAGAGCGGCGGCCGTTCGTACGGATGATCGCGTTCATCGCCGAGGAGGATCACCCGGCCGCTGAAACCCTCGGCCCGGAGTGTCTCTGCCGCCTTCGCTCCTGCCAGTCCTCCGCCGACGATGACGAACGTCCGATGTGCGTCGACCACTTGATGCCTCCTCGGTGCTTGCTGCGCGGGGCCCGACTGCGAGCGTCCCGCACGCAGCGTGATGGCGAAAGAGGGTGTACACCGATCAGGTCACACCCAGTGGTCACAGGCAAGTCCGCGCGGCTCGCGGACAGGTGCGCGGACGAAGCCGCGCGGCGGTGGGAACGGGCCTCCCGCGCCGGGTGCCCCAAGCGCGGGAACACCCGACGGTGACGACACGGCCGGGTGACCGGCCGGGGCGAGGCTTCGGCCGGTCAGCGGCGGGGTCCGGTGAGCGAGGCGTGCAGCGAGCGTGCCGAGGCGTCGGTCAGGGCGGCGATCTGGTCGACGAGGACCCGCTTGCGGGCCCGGTCGTCGGGGGCGGCGTCGAACAGCGCCCGGAACTGCGGTTCCAGTCCCTCCGGGGCGCGTGCGGTCAGCGCGGCGGCCAGCTCCGCGATGACGATCCGCTGATCGGCGCGGATGGCCTCCTGCTCGGGGCGCTGCATGACGTAGCGGTCGGCGACCGCCTTGAGCACGGCGCATTCGTTGCGTGCCGCGCGGGGCACGACGAGCTCGGCCGCGTACCGGCCGAGCCGCCCCGTCCCGTAAGCCTGCCGAGTGCCGCTCTCGGCCGCCAGACAGAACCGGCCGATCAGCTGGCTCGTCGCGTCCTTCAGCCGGGCCTGGGCGACGGCCGAACCGTCATAGTTGTCCGGCCACCACTCCTGGCCGATGAGCCGGTCGAGGGCGTCGGCCAGTTCCTCGGGATCGGTGTCCGCCGGGACGTAGCGTCCGATGGCGACCGCCCAGATCGCGTTCCGCTCGGGCTCGGCGTAGAGGCAGTTCGGATCGATGTGCCCGGCGTGCAGCCCGTCCTCGAAGTCGTGCACCGAGTACGCGACGTCGTCGGACCAGTCCATGACCTGGGCCTCGAAGCACTTGCGGTCCTTCGGGGCGCCCCTGCGGGCCCACTCGAAGACGGGCAGGTCGTCCTCGTACACCCCGAATTTCGGGGAGTACGGGTCGAAGGGGTGGCCGCCGCGCGGCCACGGGTACTTGGTGGCGGCGTCCAGGGCGGCACGGGTCAGATTGAGTCCGACACTGACCAGCTCACCGGTCCGGGTGTCGGGGACGAACCGCTTCGGTTCGAGCCGGGTCAGCAGGCGCAGCGACTGCGCGTTGCCCTCGAAGCCCCCGCAGTCCGACGCGAAGTCGTTGAGCGCCTGCTCCCCGTTGTGTCCGAACGGGGGGTGGCCGAGGTCGTGGGCGAGGCAGGCCGTCTCGACCAGATCGGGGTCGCAGCCGAGCGCCGCCCCGAGCTCCCGGCCGACCTGGGCGCATTCCAGGGAGTGGGTGAGCCGGGTCCGCGGGCTGGCGTCCCAGGCGTGGCCGCGGGTACCGGGGGTGACGACCTGGGTCTTGCCCGCGAGCCGGCGCAGCGCGGCGGAGTGCAGCACACGGGCGCGGTCGCGCTGGAACGCGGTACGGCCGGGCCGCTTGTCCGGCTCGGTGTCCCAGCGCTCGGCGTCGGCCGCGCGGTAGGGGGCCGAGCCATGGTCCTGTGTGCCGTGCGCGCACTGCGTGGCGTGTGTGCACCGTGCGTCGTCTGCGCCTTGTGCTTCCTGCGTGCCGTCCATGCCGTCCATGGTTCCGACAGTAAACGTCCTGGCCGACAGCGCGGCTCAGGCGGATGCGCGCCGAGCGGCCCGGCGGCAGCTACTCGGTCGTCGCGACTTCGGCCACCCTCCGCCGGACCGGCCCCGGGGCGGGGACCTGCCCGTGCCGTCGGGTTCCGTTCAGGGAGACGAGCCCGAGCTGGGTGCCGAGCTGTGCGGTGATGCGGGTCAACAGTTGCGCCGTGCTGTCGAGGGGCAGGGACTCATCGGAATGTGCCGGTGCCGACTCCGTCATGGACCGATGGTGCGGGTCCGAGGTTGCCGCACCGTTGCGTGCGGGTGACGGGTCCTGTCCACGGGCGCGTCGAGCGGCCGGGACGGGGCCGGGGCCTGAGGGGAGCCGGGGCCGTGGAGGGCGGGAGGAGTTCTCGGCGAGGACCGGGCCGCGCCACCGAAGAGCCGATCGAGCTCCGACGTGTCCGCGGCCGGATCGGAAACGGTAACGAAATCAACGAAACCGGGAGATGGAGAACCCTTTCCCCTCATCGGTCGTCCGATCATGTGGAACAGCAGGGCGCACGGCACGAGCAGGGGGGCACCCATGGAGGAGAAGCAGCCGGGACGGGCGGCGCGGCTCGGGCGGTTCCGGCCGCGGTGGCCGCGGACGCGGCGCGGACAGCGGCGCCTCGTCCAGGGGGTGATGGTCGCCTGTGTGGCGGCGCTGACGCCCGCGACCTGGATGTACTCCGTCGCCGACGCCCGGGTCAGGACGACCGCGGACGCGCCCGCGCAGCAGGTCGCCGTGGTGTTCGGAGCCGGGCTCTGGCACGGCAGGCCGTCGCCGTATCTGGCGAACCGGCTGAACACCGCCGCCGAGCTGTACCGGGACGGAAAGGTGAAGGTCGTGCTCGTGACCGGCGACAACAGCCGGAAGGAGTACGACGAGCCCGACGCCATGCGTACGTATCTGAAGGCGCACGGCGTGCCGGACAAGCGCATCGTGAGCGACTTCGCCGGGTTCGACACCTGGGACTCGTGCGTCCGCGCGAAGAAGATCTTCGGGGTCGACCGCGCGGTGCTGGTGAGCCAGGGGTTCCACATCCGGCGCGCGATCGCGCTGTGCCGGAGCGCCGGGATCGACGCGTACGGCGTCGGCGTCGACGCCGTACACGATGCGACCTGGTACTACGGCGGAACACGGGAGATATTCGCGGCGGGGAAGGCGGTGCTGGAGTCCACGTTCAAGCGCGAACCGCACTTCCTCGGCCCGAAGGAACCCGGCATCGAAGAGGCCCTGGCGGCGGACGAGCGGTAGGGGACGCCCCGCCGCGGGGCCGCCCTTCGGACGACGACGGGAATGTGACGACAGGCGCTAGAGAGGGGCGTCCGGGGTGGTCTCGGAGGAGACCCAGTCGAGGTAGCGGGCGCTGCCTCGTACCACCGGGAGCGCGATGACCTCCGGCGTCCCGTAGTCGTGTGCCGCCAGGAGATGGGCCTCCAGTTCGTCGTACCGCTCCGCCGTCGTCTTGAGCAGCAGCTGCCACTCCTCGGTGGTCTCGATGGCGTTCTGCCAGCGGTAGACCGACGTGACGGGCGCGGAGATCTGTACGCAGGCGGCGAGCCGCGCCTCCACCGCGCCCTGCGCCAGCGCATGGGCCTTCTCCTCGCTGTCCGTCGTGGTCAGTACGGTCAGCCATGCCGGCGTCGTCACCTCGGGCTCCTCCCTGTCGGTTACGGGGTGTCCTCGCCCCCCTCGTCGATTGTCGGGGGCACAACGGCGCGGCGCAGCGTCCCGCGGTCAGGCGCCGTACGGGCGGACGGCCTTGGCGTCACGCAGCGCGTGCCCCCACCAGTCGAGCTGGTCGAGCAGTGTCTTGGCCGCCACGTCGCAGGCCGAGGGGTCCTTGGGCCTGCCCTCCTCGTCGAACAGGGCGCCCGCGTTGTGGAACGACACGGTTTCGCGGATGCCGACGCCGTGCAGCTCCGCGAAGACCTGCCTCAGGTGCTCGACCGCGCGCAGACCGCCGGAGACCCCGCCGTACGAGACGAAGGCGACGGGCTTGGCCTGCCACTCGGCGTGGTGCCAGTCGATGAGGTTCTTCAGCGGGGCCGGGTACGAGTGGTTGTACTCGGGGGTGATGACGACGAAGGCGTCGGCCGCCGCCAACCTGGACGACACGGCGGCCAGTTGCGCCCGCGCATCGGCGTCGGGCCGGTAGGAGAGGGCGATCGGGAGTTCGAGCTCCGCGATGTCGATCAGGTCGGTCTCGATGCCGGGCCGGCGGGCGGTGTGCGAGAGGAACCAGTCGGAGACGACGGGGGCGAACCGTCCTTCGCGATTGCTGGCGAGAATGACCGCGACCTTCAGGGGCGCGGTGGAGGCGGTAGCGGCCGCCGTGGCTGAGGGCGCTGTGGTGAGGTCCATGCGGAGAGGCTCGTATGTCAACCATGGTTGAGGTCAAGTCCCGTCCATCGGCGTCCGCACCTGGCGCCTCGCGGCATACCGTGGACGGCATGACGACTCCCCCTCCCGCGCCCTTCCCGTACGCGGAGTTCAACGGGCACCCGGCCACCGAGGCGGATCTGCGGATTCCCGCCTTCCTCAACTACGGCCATTTCACGGCCATGCAGGTCAGGGACGGAAAGGTACGCGGCCTCGCCCTGCATCTGGCCCGGCTGGACTCCGCCAACCGGGAGCTGTTCGAGCGCGCCCTGGACGGGGAGCGCGTGCGTGAGCTGATCCGGCACGCGCTGGACGGTGCGGGGGTTCGGGACGCCTCGACCCGGGTGTACGGCTTCCTGCCGCCGGGCGACGCGGAGACCACCGTCATGGTCACGGTGCGCGGACCGGCGCGGAAGTCCGCCGAACCGCACGACCTGATGTCCGTTCCCTACGCCCGGACCGTGCCGCACATCAAGCGCCCCGGCGAGTTCGGCCAGACGTACTACGCGACACTCGCCGCCCGAGCCGGTTTCGACGAGGCCCTGCTGACCACGCCGGACGGCGCGGTGACGGAGGGAGCGATCACCAACATCGGTTTCTGGGACGGCACTTCGATCGTCTGGCCGGACGCGCCCTGCCTGCGCGGCATCACCATGGCACTGCTGGAACAGGAGCTGCCCGGCGTGGGGCTGGAGTCCGTACGCCGTCGGGTGGCGCTGGACGGGATCGGCACGTTCGGGGCGGCATTCCTCACCAACTCGCAGGGGATCGCACCGGTCCGGCGGATCGACGACTTCGCGTTCAGGGTGGACGAGGAGCTGATGAGGCGGATCGGGCAGGCCTACGACGACGCGCCGTGGGACACGATCTGACACCTCCTGGCTCACGCCGGGCACCCGTGGCCCACCCGGCGCTCCCCCGCCGGTGCGGCATGGGGCATACGGATCCACATCGGGACCGCCCCGCTCCCGGACGCCAGGGGGCAGCCGCTCCACGCCCGGGTGTCTGCGCGCGTCGTCGGCCGGTCCGCGGCCACGCCGGCCCGAGAACACCGCGCCCCGGGACTCCCGACGCGGAACCGCCCTCACCGGACCCAGGGGGGTGGGTCCGGTGAGGGCGGCGGCCGGGAGCGGCCCGGTGCACCGTCCCGTGGGGGGTGTCAGACGTGTGCCCGACACCCACGAGGTCATGCATGTGATGTGCGCCACTTTCCCCCGGGAGGGCCTCACCCGTTCGGCACCGGTCGGTAAAGGACCGGTCATCCTCGCTTCGATCACCGCTGTGACCTGCACACATACCGCTTGGCAAGGATGCCGCGCCGGGCCGTTCGAGTGAAAGCTGACTTGGTGTCAACAGGCGTGGAGGACGGGCCGCCCGTTAGCTCGGAGTCAGGACACACCTACTCGCGCAGTTGCCGGAGGAACCCCATGCGTCCTGCTCGCCCAGTGACCGGTATCGCCGCTTCCGCGGTCACCATAGCCACGCTCGGTCTCTTCTCCGCAGGGCCGCCCGCGTACGCGAGTGATATCGGCACTCTGCGGATCGGCGCGGCGGGCGCACCACGGGCCAACGGCGACCAGGAGGGGCACGGCCGCGACGGGGACGGAGCGAACGACTCGTCCGGATCCGGGCTCAACACCCCCTTCGGTCTCAACGTCCCCTCACTCCTCGACTCCGTCGGCGGGCTCAACGCCTTCTCCGGGCTCAGCGCCCCCTCCAGGGAGGGCTCGAACGAACGCGGGAGCGGGGATCGCAACCAGTCCGGGGACAGGAGCTCGGGCAGCCACGACAGTTCGTCGGGACACAACAACTCGTCTTCGGGGCAGGACAGTTCGTCCGGGCGCAACGACTCGTCGTCCGGACGCGACAACTCCGGACGCGACAGCCCGGGGCGCGACGGCTCCGGAGGCGACAGCTCCGGGCGGGACAACGCGGGACGGGATTCGTCCGGCCGCGACAACTCGTCCGGAAAGGGTGATTCATCCGCGTCCAACACCCCCAGCGGGCACGTCAAAACAGGCGTCGGCGGCAGTGTCCGGCCCGACACCTCCCAGATCGCGGCGGGCGCCGGCGTACTCGCCGCGACCGTCGCCGGCGGAGCCTGGCTCCTGCGTCGCCGGGCGAGCGGCACGCAGGAAGCCGGCTGACGGAGACGGATTCACGTCTCCGTACCGCCTGGAATCCGTCCCGGTGGCCGCGCGGCCACCGGGACGGGACCGTCTCCGCACCCGTACTGTCTCCGCCACGTCACCCGGAGGACGACCGTGTCCCAGAAGGCCCAGGGCTGGCTGCTGGTCATCGCGGCGCTGGCCGGTATCTGGCTGATCCGCCACGGCGCCGGCGCCCAGCTGATCCCGCCCCAGCCGGCCTCCGCGCAGGCCTTCGCCGGCGGCCCCGGGCCGCAGCCGGGGTCCCCGGTCGCCGAACCGCTGGGGCCGTCGTCGCCCGTGCGGCTCCGCATCCCGAGCATCCGGGTGGATGCCCCGATGATGCGGCTGGGGCTCGGGGCCGACGGCAGTCTCGACGTTCCGCCGGCCGGAAACCGCAATGTCGTCGGCTGGTACCGGGACGGCACTCCCCCCGGCTCCAGGGGCAGCGCGATCATCGCCGGTCATGTCGACAACGCGCAGGGGCGGTCGGTCTTCTACGACCTGGGCGCCCTGCAGAAGGGCAGCAAGGTCGAGGTGGTCCGTCAGGACGGGCGTACCGCCGTCTTCTCACTCGACGCGATCGAGGTCTACAAGAGCCGGAACTTCCCCGACGAGCGGGTGTACGGGGCCTCGCCCTACGCCTCGCTGCGGCTGATCACGTGCGGCGGCGGCTTCTCGAAGACGACGGGTTACGAGGGCAATGTGGTGGCGTACGCGCACCTCACCGGGGTGCGGTGACCCCTGCCTCCCGGCGCCGGTCGCTCATGCCGTCCACTGGTCGAAGGCCAGCTTCGCGACCAGCGAGAACACCACGACCAGCAGCACCCCGCGGACGAACCCGCTGCCCTTCCTGAGCGCCATCCGCGCCCCGATCAGCCCGCCGGCCAGGTTGAACACCGCCATCAACGCGGCCAGTTGCCACAGCACACTGCCCTGGTAGGCGAACATCGCCAGCGCCCCGCCATTGGTGAACACGTTGACGATCTTGGCGGTGGCGGACGCCGTCACCAGATCGAGGTGGAGCACCGCGGTGAGCGCCAGCACCAGGAACGTTCCGGTACCGGGGCCGAACAGCCCGTCGTAGAGACCGATGCCGCCGCCGACCAGCACGATCGCGGTGATGGTACGGCCCCGGGTGATCTCGCGCCGGACCCCCTCGTCCGTCGCCGCGCCGAACGAGGGCCTCAGCATCACGAACGCCGCGACCACCAGCAGCACCACCATGATCACGGGGCGCAGCACCGCGCTGCTGATCCCGGCCGCGAAGAACGCGCCGGTCATCGATCCGGCCAGCGCCGCAAGCCCGATCCGCAGGGCCGTCCCGACCTTCACCGGGGCCTTGCGCACGTACGTCACGGCGGCGCCCGACGTGCCGACGATCGCGACCGCCTTGTTCGTGCCGAGGACGTGCGCGGCCGGGACGTGCGGCAGGCCCAGCAGCAGAGCGGGCAGCAGGAGCAGTCCGCCGCCGCCTACCACCGCGTCGATCCAGCCCGCCGCGGCTGCGGCGAGGCAGAGGACAACCAGTGTGGTGAGTGCTATGTCGGGCATGATCGCGACCCTAAGGACGAGGTAGGTGCCCCGTCCAACCGCCTTGGCCGGATCGCGGGAAAGTTGAGCCAACTCTGAGGTTGCCGGACCTCCGGATCCCCAACGGCCTCCGCGGGGCCCCCGTTCGGGATCCGACCGGCCCGTTCTCCCCGCGTGCCCCGGTCGTACGCTGGGGTCCATGAGCCAGGGCTGGAACGCGAGCGACATCCCCGACCAGAGCGGCCGTACCGCCGTGATCACCGGGGCCAACAGCGGGATCGGGCTGATCACGGCACGGGAGCTGGCCCGGCACGGCGCGCGGGTGCTGCTCGCCTGCCGTGACGAGACGCGCGGCAAGGAGGCCGAGTCCCGGATCCGGACGGCCGTGACCGGCGCGGACGTGGAGTTCGTACCGCTCGATCTGGCCGATCTGGATTCCGTACGCGAGTTCGCCGCGGTCCGCGCGCCCGGCCGGATCGATCTGCTGATCAACAACGCGGGTGTGATGGCGCTGCCGTACGGGAAGACGGCCGACGGCTTCGAGAGGCAGTTCGGCGTCAACCATCTCGGGCACTTCGCCCTCACCGGGCTGCTGCTCCCGAAGCTTCTCGACACCCCGGGGGCGCGCGTGGTGAGCGTCTCCAGCGGGATGCACGCCCTGTCCAACATCGACATCGGGGATCTCAACAGCGAGCGGAACTACCGCCGTTGGATCGCCTACGGCCGCTCGAAGACCGCCAATCTGCTCTTCGTCCACGAGCTGGCACGGCGGCTGTCGGCGGCCGGTTCCGGGGTGGTGGCCGCCGCGGCGCACCCCGGATACGCGGCGACCAATCTGCAGACGGCGGGCGTCCGGATGGAGAGCCGCAAGGCGGCGGAGCGGGTGTTCGAGCTCGGCAACCGGATCATCGCCCAGCCCGCGTCGTCCGGAGCGCTGCCCACTCTGTACGCGGCCACCGCGCCCGGCGTACGCCCCGACTCGTTCACCGGGCCGAGGCTGCTGGGCTGGCGCGGTGCGCCCGCCCCGTCGTGGCGGGCGGGCTGGACGCTCGACGACGTGGCGAGCGAGCGGCTCTGGGTGGCGTCCGAGCAGCTCACGGCGGTGACGTATCCGGGCCTCGGGTCCTGAGACCCGGCGGCCCGCCGACCGCCGTCGGCCTCAGGCCTGCTGCCCCTCGACGGCTGCGGGGTCCATCCACATGACCTCCCAGATGTGGTGGTCCGGGTCCTGGAAGGAACGGCCGTACATGTGACCGAAGTCGATCGTCTCGTTGGCGGGCGATCCTCCGGAGGCCAGGGCGGTGTCGACCAGTTCGTCCACCTTCTCGCGGCTCTCCGCGCTCAGCGCGAGGATCACCTCGGTGGCCTTCGAGGCGTCGGCGACCTCCTTCTTGGTGAACTCCTTGAAGCGGGGCTCGGTGAGGAGCATGGCGAAGATGGTGTCGCTGATGACGAGACACGCGGTGTTCTCGTCGCTGAACTGCGGGTTGTACGAGAAGCCGAGCTTGCCGAAGAAGGCCTTGGTCGTCTCAAGGTCCTTGACCGGCAGGTTCACGAAGATCATCTGAGGCATGGCCGTTCCGTTCTCTCTGGTGTTCGAACGATGTACGACAGGTGGACGACGGGGCGGCACGGAACTCACAGAACTCATCGGTACCGGCGAGGAAATCTTCCGCCCCCGGATTCAGGACATGGCGAGCGGCGCGCCGCCCCGGAGCAGCGATCCGCCCAGCGGGGTCAGCGTATGCAGGACCGAGCTGCCGTGCCGCAGCGTGTGGATCAGGCCGGCCTCGCGCAGCACACGGGCGTGCTGGCTCGCCGAGGCGAGGGAGACTCCGGCCCGGCGGGCGAGTTCGCTGGTCGTGCAGCCGTTGCCGATGGCGCTCAGGACCGTGGAGCGGGTGTGCCCGAGGAGTCGGCCGAGCCAGGGCCCCGGTTCCGCGAAGACCGGGGCGCGGGAGTGGGTGACCGGGTAGACCAGGACCGGCGGGAGCCGCGGGTCGCGGAGGACGACCGGGGTGACCCGGCAGAAGAAGGACGGCTGGAGCAGCAGTCCCCGGCCGTCGAGGTGGAGCTCGCGGTCGACGGGGTAGTCCGCCTCCAGCACGGGGGCCCGCCAGCGGATCATGGGCGGGAGGGAGGCCAGCAGCTCTTCCGCCCCGCCGTCCAGGAGTGCGCGGCCGCGGACGGCGCGATCGGCCTCGACACTGGCCTGGATGTGCGGCCAGTACGGTTCGATCGCGGCGCGGTGGTAGCTGCGCAGGGCGCCGATGAGCCGGTCGAGCGACTCGACGCGCCTGTGGGGGACGCGGCCCGCCTCGCGGCGTTCGGCACTCAGCAGGGCGAGTTCGGCGCGGATCCGCCGGGGCGGGGTGTCACGGAGCGCCTCCATTCCGGCGCTGATGCCGTATGGCTCACCACTTTCCTGAGAAGGCGTCAGAAAGTCCGGGAAATAGCCGCGCGGTGGAATCACGGCGGCCAGCGCGCGTACTTCACCATTCAACCGGGGCCGGGTTTCCTTACGCCATTCCCCGAACACCGTGGAACCGCGGCGGTCCCTCAGCCGGTGGAAACTCAGAATGGTTTCCCACAGCACATCCGGCCGGGTGGCCATCCGCACCTTGGAAAGGTCCACCCCGGACATGTGGATACGCAGCACCGAACCCCCACCTGTTGCACCTGCAATTACCCCCACCCCAGGGTATGCGACCCATAACAGCACGTCACCACGGGGTTTCGGCCAGAGGTGAAACGTCTCGCCCACAGGTGCCATCACCCGAAAAGCTGTACGACGTCGGGTACGAATCCGGAGCCACCGGAAGAGCGAGTGAAGGCCGTGGGGGGTTTTGCTCGTTCGGCGGCGGTCGGCGACGGTGCGGCTCCGTGCCCGGCGGGGGTAAGCCGGGTGCGGTCCATGGATGGGGATCCACGGACCGCACCCCGGTCCGATACCGGCCCATGTCTTTGCATATTGAACGAACTTTGCGTATTGAACTGCGTGCGGGGGCGAAGAAAGGACACAACGCCGAACAACGCTTTTCCACAGAACAAAACGAGGCGGCGGCACCCCCGCACGGGGTGCCGCCGCCTTCGGTGGTTCCGGGGCCGCCGTCGGGTCGGTGAGGGTACGAGTGAGCCGACGGTGGCCCCGGGGCCGGGTGCGCCGGGTCAGCGGCTGTCGCTGCCCGTCGAGTCCGCCGCCGCCCGGCCCGCCTCCAGCCGGGCGACGGGGATGCGGAACGGCGAGCAGGACACGTAGTCCAGGCCCACCTCGTGGAAGAAGTGCACCGACTCCGGGTCGCCGCCGTGCTCGCCGCAGACGCCGAGCTTCAGGTCCGGGCGGGTGGCCCGGCCGGCCGCGACGGCGCTGCGGACCAGTGAGCCGACGCCGTCCTTGTCGATCGTCTCGAACGGCGACACCCCGAAGATGCCCTTCTCCAGGTACGCGGTGAAGAACGAGGCCTCCACGTCGTCACGGGAGAAGCCCCACACCGTCTGCGTGAGGTCGTTCGTGCCGAAGGAGAAGAACTGCGCGGCCTCGGCGATCTGAGCGGCGGTCAGCGCGGCACGCGGCAGCTCGATCATGGTGCCGATGGTCAGCTTCAGCCGGGTGCCGGTGGCGGCCTCGACCTGGGCGATGACCTGGTCGGCCTCCTCGCGGACGATCTCCAGCTCCTGGACCGTGCCGACGAGCGGAATCATGATCTCGGCGCGCGGGTCGCCCTTGGCGTTCTTGCGCTCGGCGGCGGCCTCGGCGATCGCCCGGACCTGCATGGCGAACAGGCCGGGGATGACGAGACCGAGACGGACGCCGCGCAGACCGAGCATCGGGTTCTGCTCGTGCAGCTTGTGGACGGCCTGGAGCAGTCGCAGGTCGTTCTCGTTGGCGTCCTTGCGGGACTCGGCGAGCGCGACACGTACCGAGAGCTCGGTGATGTCGGGCAGGAACTCGTGCAGCGGCGGGTCGAGCAGCCGTACGGTGACGGGCAGTCCGTCCATCGCCTCGAACAGCTCGATGAAGTCGGCCTTCTGGAGCGGCAGCAGCTCGTCCAGCGCGGTCTCGCGCTCGGCGTCGGTGTCCGCGAGGATCAGCTTCTCGACCATCTCGCGGCGCTCACCCAGGAACATGTGCTCGGTACGGCACAGGCCGATGCCCTGGGCGCCGAAGCGGCGGGCCCGCAGCGCGTCCTCGGCGTTGTCGGCGTTGGCCCGCACCCGCAGCCGGCGCACCCGGTCCGCGTACGCCATGATCCGGTGCACGGCGGCGACCAGCTCGTCGGCGTCGTCGGCGCCCGCGTGCATCCGGCCCTCGAAGTACTCGACGACCGGGGACGGCACGACGGGGACCTCACCGAGGTACACCTTGCCGGTGGAACCGTCGATGGAGACGACGTCCCCCTCCTCGATGACCCGGCCGCCCACCGTCATCCGGCGGCGCTTGGTGTCGACTTCGAGGTCCTCGGCGCCGCAGACACAGGTCTTGCCCATGCCGCGGGCGACGACGGCGGCATGCGAGGTCTTGCCGCCGCGCGAGGTCAGGATGCCCTCGGCCGCGATCATGCCGTCGAGGTCGTCGGGGTTGGTCTCGCGGCGGATGAGAATGACCTTCTCGCCGGAGCGGGACCACTTCACCGCGGTGTACGAGTCGAAGACGGCCTTGCCGACCGCGGCGCCCGGCGAGGCGGCGATGCCCCGGCCCAGCAGCTCGGTGGCGGCTTCGTCGTCGAAGCGCGGGAACATCAGCTGCGCCAGCTGCGCCCCGTTGACCCGCTGGAGCGCCTCGGCCTCGTCGATCAGCCCCTGGTCGACGAGCTGGGTGGCGATCCGGAAGGCGGCACCGGCGGTGCGCTTGCCGACCCGGGTCTGGAGCATCCAGAGCCGGCCGCGCTCGATGGTGAACTCGATGTCGCACAGGTCCTTGTAGTGCGTTTCGAGGGTCTCCATGATCTGCATCAGCTGGTCGTACGACCTCTTGTCGATCGACTCCAGCTCGGCGAGCGGCACGGTGTTGCGGATGCCGGCGACGACGTCCTCGCCCTGCGCGTTCTGCAGGTAGTCGCCGTAGACGCCCTGGTGTCCGCTGGCCGGATCGCGGGTGAACGCGACGCCCGTACCGGAGTCCGGGCCGAGGTTGCCGAAGACCATCGAACAGATGTTGACGGCCGTGCCGAGGTCGCCGGGGATGCGCTCCTGGCGGCGGTAGAGCTTGGCCCGGTCGGTGTTCCACGAGTCGAAGACGGCCTTTATGGCCAGGTCCATCTGCTCGCGCGGGTCCTGCGGGAAGTCCCGTCCGGCGTCCCGCGAGACGATCTTCTTGAACTGCTTGACCAGCTTCTTCAGGTCGGCCGCGTCGAGGTCCACGTCGACCGTGACGCCCTTGGCCTCCTTCGCCGCCTCCAGCGCCTCCTCGAAGAGGTCGCCGTCGACACCGAGGACGGTCTTGCCGAACATCTGGATGAGACGGCGGTAGGAGTCCCAGGCGAACCGCTCGTCACCGGCCTGGGCGGTGAGACCGGCCACGGACTCGTCGGAGAGGCCGATGTTGAGGACCGTGTCCATCATGCCGGGCATCGAGAACTTCGCGCCGGAGCGGACCGAGACCAGCAGCGGATCGTCCGCCTGGCCGAGCTTCTTGCCCATCCGGGCCTCAAGGGCTTCGAGATGCGCGCTGACCTCGGCTCGCAGCTCCGTCGGCTCCTCACCACTGTCGAGGTAGACCTTGCACGCCTCGGTGGTGATCGTGAAGCCCGGAGGAACGGGGAGCCCGAGATTGGTCATCTCGGCGAGGTTGGCACCCTTCCCGCCGAGCAGGTCCTTCAGATCCTTGTTGCCCTCGGTGAAGTCGTAGACGAACTTCTGGCCCTGGGGCTCCCGGGATTCCGGGGTGGATACGTGGGGATCTTTGTTTTCCGACACGGGTCTCGACTCCTCGAGGACGCGGTGGCTGCCCTGACGGCGAGGAACATACCCAGATCGAAGGTGCCTGGGTACGTCCACTTGCGCGTCATAAGGCCTCAACCACCCGTCCGCCAGCAGATCGAAAGTAATGGGACCTGTCCCTCGATCGAGGGACTGCATTCACTTCTTGAACAAAAAAGCACTCGGTGCGACGAAAGATCCCACATTGATCACACAACGCAATGGAAGTATCGATCGATCAAAGTGAGGCCAGCTTGGCACCGAGTGCCATCATTTGAGAAGTGCAGCCCTCGAATTTGCGCTCATCTGAGCGACTCGACTCTCAGGGTGGTGAGAATCACTCTACGATCGACGCCCAGATGTCACCATCCGGACGCATGTACGGCGACCACCGGTCACCGAGTGATCATCAGGAGGTAGCTCAACGTGAGTGAGTCCGGCGCACAGTACCCAACACAGACCCATCCGGGCCGCCACCCGGGTCGATATCGCCGAATCTGATTGAATATTGCGCTCAGATGAGCGGAGTGGTAAAGCGGCACGCGGTGCCTCTGGCGCCAGTGTCTCCTGAAGGGCCCCGAGGGGCCCGAGAGCCCGGAAGGCCCCGAAGGGTCCGGAAAGGCCTGAGGGGCCCGACCGTGCCTCGATCGGGCCCCTCACAGGCCGCCTCGCAGTCCCCTCGGGCCCCTCAGGCTCCTGGCGCGCCTCTTCAGCCCCCCGAGGTGTCCAGCTCCGCGTCCGCGCTCACTCCCGCGCAGTCGTACGGGTCCTTCAGCCAGCCGTCCGGCAGCACGACCCGGTTGTTGCCCGAGGTGCGCCCGCGCGGCCCGTCCGCGCCGTCCGGCCACGGCTGGTCCAGGTCCAGCTCCCGCAGCTGCCCGCCCAGCTCGTCCAGCGACGAGGTGATCGCCAGCTTCTTGCGCATCTCGGAGCCGACTGAGAAGCCCTTGAGGTACCAGGCGACATGCTTGCGGAAGTCGATCACGCCGCGGGTCTCGTCACCGATCCACTCCCCCAGCAGCGTCGCGTGCCGCAGCATGACGTCGGCGACCTCGCGCAGAGCCGGCGCCCGCCGCGTCTGCGTACCCTCGAACGCGCTCACCAGGTCACCGAAGAGCCAGGGGCGGCCCAGGCAGCCGCGCCCCACGACCACTCCGTCGCAGCCTGTCTCGCGCATCATCCGACGGGCGTCGTCCGCGCTCCAGATGTCGCCGTTGCCGAGGACGGGGATCTCCGGGACGTGCTCCTTGAGCCGGGCGATGGCGTCCCAGTCAGCAGTGCCGCCGTAGTGCTGCGCGGCTGTCCTGCCGTGCAGGGCGACGGCCGTGACGCCTTCCTCCACGGCGATCCGGCCGGCGTCGAGGTAGGTGGTGTGGTCGTCGTCGATGCCCTTGCGCATCTTGATGGTGACCGGCAGCCCGCCCGCGTTGGAGACCGCCTCGTTGAGGATCGCGCGCAGCAGGGGCCGCTTGTACGGGAGCGCCGAGCCGCCGCCCTTGCGGGTCACCTTGGGGACCGGGCAGCCGAAGTTCAGGTCGATGTGGTCGGCGAGGTTCTCGTCGACGATCATGCGGACCGCCTTGCCGACCGTGACCGGGTCCACTCCGTACAGCTGGATCGAGCGCGGGGTCTCGCTCGCGTCGAAGTGGATGAGCTGCATGGTCTTCTCGTTGCGCTCGACCAGCGCGCGCGTGGTGATCATCTCGCTGACGAACAGCCCCTTGCCGCCGGAGAACTCCCGGCACAGGGTGCGGAACGGTGCGTTGGTGATGCCGGCCATGGGCGCGAGCACCACCGGCGGCTGCACCGTGTGCGGGCCGATCCGGAGCAGCGGGGGCGAGGGGGCGAGCGTGGTCATTGCTCCATTGTCGCGTACCGCGCGGAGCGGTCCGCCAGCAGAGTTCGTTAGTTAACCGTACTATCCATGTATGCCCGAGCTGAGCCCCCGCCGACGGCAGCTGGTACTGGCGATCTGCTGCATGAGCCTGCTGATCGTCAGCCTCGACAACACCGTCCTCAATGTCGCCCTGCCGTCCATGCAGAAGGAACTGCACGCCACTGTGGCGGGCATGCAGTGGACGATCGACGCCTACACCCTCGTCCTCGCGTCGCTGCTGATGCTCGCGGGCTCCACCGCCGACCGGATCGGGCGCCGGAAGATCTTCAAGATCGGCCTCGTCCTCTTCACCCTCGGCTCGGTCCTCTGCTCCCTGGCGCCGAACCTGGAGTCGCTGGTGGCGTTCCGGATGGTGCAGGCGGTGGGCGGCTCGATGCTGAATCCCGTCGCGATGTCGATCATCACCAACACCTTCACCGACCCGCGCGAGCGGGCCCGCGCCATCGGGGTGTGGGGCGGTGTCGTCGGCATCTCCATGGCGGCGGGCCCGGTGGTCGGCGGTCTGCTGGTGGATTCGGTCGGCTGGCGGTCGATCTTCTGGATCAATCTGCCGGTCGGTCTCGTCGCGCTGCTGCTCACCTGGCGGTACGTCCCTGAGTCGCGGGCCCCGAAACCGCGCCGTCCCGACCCCGTGGGACAGCTGCTGGTGATCGCGCTGCTCGGTTCACTGACGTACGCGATCATCGAGGCGCCCTCGGCGGGCTGGGCCTCGCCGCGCATCCTGACGTTCGCCGTGCTCGCCGCCTGCGCGGTCGTCGGGCTCCTGCTGTACGAGCCCAGGCGCGCCGAGCCCCTCATCGATCTGCGGTTCTTCCACAGCGCCCCGTTCAGCGGGGCCACCGCCATAGCGGTCTGCGCGTTCGCCGCGCTGAGCGGGTTCCTCTTCCTCAACACGCTGTATCTGCAGAACGTGCGCGGTCTGAGCGCGCTGCACGCCGGTCTGTACATGCTCCCGATGGCGGCCCTGACCTTTGTCTGCGCACCCCTGTCCGGACGGCTGGTCGGCAGTCGGGGGCCTCGGCTGCCGCTGCTCGTCGCGGGAGTGACCATGACGGCGTGCGGGCTGTTGTTCGCCGCGTTCGACGCGGAGACGGACAACGCCCTGCTGTTCACCGGCTATGTGCTGTTCGGCCTCGGCTTCGGCATGGTGAACGCCCCGATCACCAACACGGCCGTCTCCGGGATGCCCCGCTCGCAGGCCGGTGTGGCGGCGGCGGTCGCCTCGACCAGCCGGCAGGTCGGCGGAACGCTCGGGGTCGCCGTGATCGGTGCGGTGCTGGCGGCCGGTGTGGCCGGTACCGGGTCCCCGCGGGGCGCCGCGTACGCGACGGCGTTCGTGGACGCGAGCAAGCCCGCCTGGTGGGTCCTCACGGGGTGCGGGGTGTGCGTCCTGCTGGTGGGGGCGCTGACCAGCGGGCGCTGGGCACGGGAGACGGCACGTCGGACCGCGGAGCGGCTGGAGACGTCGGCCGATGTCCCGGTCGGGGATCAGGCTTCGGCGAACTCCAGGGCCTGAAGGCGCCGCAGCCGCTGCGCGGTCTCGTCGTCGGCGGGGGTGTACGTCACCATGCGGGGCCCGGACGAGGGGCCGAGCCACAGGTCGGTGTGATCGAGGCGGAGCAGTCCTACGTGGGCGTTGCGGAAGATTTTGGTCCGGCCGCCGGGGCCCACCACCTCGTGCCGCGCCCAGAGCTCGCGGAACTCCGGCGAGGCCGCCTCAAGCCGGCCGAGGAGCGCCTTCCACGCGGGCTCGGCCAGATGTCCGGCCATCGACCTGCGGAACTTGGCGGCCATGACCCGGTTCATCTCGGGGAGATCCACGACGGCGGCGCGCCACTCCGGGTTGGTGTAGGAGAGGATCATGCAGTTGCGGTCGTCGGGGTCGACGGCGTCCAGGTCGCAGAGCAGCCGCCCGTAGGTCCGGTTGTACGCGAGGATGTCGTACCGGCTGTTCTGGATGCAGGCCGGAATGGGGTCCAGCCAGCGCAGCATCTCGCGCAGCGCCGGGGTGATGCTCGGGCAGTCCGCGCCGGGCGACGGGTCGACGGCGCCGGCGAGCGAGAAGAGGTGGCCGCGCTCGGTGCGGTCGAGCAGCAGGGCACGGGCGAGTGCGTCGAGGACCTGGGGCGAGACCTGGATGTCGCGGGCCTGCTCCAGCCAGGTGTACCAGGTGACGCCGACGGTGGAGAGCTGGGCGACCTCCTCACGGCGCAGGCCGGGGGTCCGCCGCCGCGGACCGCGGGGCAGACCGACCTGCTCAGGGGTGATCCGCTCGCGGCGGCTGCGCAGGAAGTCCGCGAGTTCGTGCCGCCGGACATCGGGCTCGGAGGGCTCGAAGGGCTCGGGCCGCTGGGGAACCGGCGCTCCGGACACCACGCGTACGTAGGGCGACTCGCTCGCCATGGTCGTCATACCTCCAGCGTGCCGAACGGCCCGGCGCTCTGCCAGGTGCTGCTTGTACCAGGATAAAGACACTCTGGTACCAGGCTGGGATAGCGATGATTCTCGATGGCGTGAGTGAATCAACTGTACGGACGGAAGTATCCGCCGCCACCGCCCGAGTGGTGCGGCACGACCACCCCACTCCGGTGCTCGGCACACTCGGGCTGTTCACCGTGCTGCTGGGCGCGGCACTGCCGCTGATCGACTTCTTCATCGTGAATGTCGCCCTGCCGACGATCGACCACGATCTGGACGCGGGCCCCGCGCTGCTCGAACTGGTCGTCGCGGGCTACGGACTCGCCTATGCCGTGCTGCTCGTACTCGGCGGTCGGCTCGGCGACATGGCCGGACGGCGCCGGCTCTTCCTGCTGGGAATCGCCGCCTTCGGCATCACCTCGCTCGCCTGCGGGCTCGCCCCGGACGCCTGGACACTCGTCGGGGCGCGGGTGGCACAGGGCGCGGCGGCGGCGCTGATGCTGCCGCAGGTGCTCGCCACCATTCAGGCGGCCACGTCCGGACATCGGCGGGCGAAGGCGTTGAGCCTGTACGGGGCAACGGCCGGGCTCTCCATGGTCGCGGGCCAGATCCTCGGCGGTGTGCTCGTCGCCGCCGCCCCGCTGTCGTCGGTGTTCGGCGAGAGCGCGGGCTGGCGTTCGGTGTTCCTGGTGAACGTTCCGGTGGCGGCGGTGGGGCTGGTGCTGGCCGCCCGCGCCGTGCCGGAGACCCGCTCCGACAGGCCCGCGCCGATCGACGTACCGGGCACACTGCTGCTGACCGTGTCGCTGCTGACGCTGCTGGCTCCGCTGACGGAGGGGCGCGCCGCGGGCTGGCCGGTGTGGACCTGGGTCTCGCTGACCCTGTTCCCGTTCGCCGCGTACGCCTTCTACCGGGTCGAGCAGCGGGCCGACCGGCTCGGGCAGACCCCTCTGGTGCCGCCGAGCCTGCTGCGGCTGGAGTCGCTGCGGCGCGGACTGGCGCTGGTGGTGCCGTTCTCGATCGGTTTCGGCGGCTTCATGTTCGTGATCGCGGTGGCGCTGCAGCAGGGGCTGAAGCTCGGCCCGGCGGCCGCGGGTCTGTCGATGGCCCCGATGGCGGTGGCCTTCTTCGCGGCGTCTCTGGCGGGTCCACGACTGATCCTGCGGTACGGCAGCCGGGTCGTGACGGCGGGCGGGATGATCCAGGCGGTGGGCGTACTGGTGCTCGCGTTCACCGTGTGGCAGCGGTGGTCGGGCCTCGGCGTGCTGGGGCTGATGCCGGGGGTCGCGATCGCGGGGTTCGGACAGGGGCTGCAGCTGCCCGTCCTGTTCCGCATCGTGCTCTCCGACGTACCGGCCGCGCGAGCCGGTGTGGGCGGCGGGGTGATGACGACCACTCAGCAGGCCGCGCTGGCCCTGGGCGTGGCCACGCTCGGCACACTGTTCCTCTCCCTGGTCCCGGGCTCCGGGATACGGGACGCGCTGGCCGTGACGCTGCTGGTGCAGCTGGCCGCGGTGGTGCTGACGACGCTGCTGAGCCTGCGGCTGCCGCGCACAGTGGCGTGAGCACGCGGGGGTGCGGACACGGGCGGGGGCCCGGATCACTTCTGGTGATCCGGGCCCCCGGTCGTACGGATGATGAGGAGGTGTCAGCTCTGTGCCGGGGTGTCCTGCCCGGACGCGCTCGGCTGCGCGGAGCCGTCCGACGACGGCCCGGTCTGCGCGGCGGACTCGGCCGGCGCCAAGGCCGGTCCCGACTGCGCGCGCTCACGCATCTTGCGCAGCAGCTCCTGCTTCTGGTCGGCAGCGGTCTTGCGGTCGGCATTGCGCGCAGGGCCTGCGCCCTGCTGCTCGGCGCGGGACAGCTTCTTGCGCTGTCCGCCCACACCGAGGAGGTTGTTGCGGCTCTTGGCCACGGCGTTCTCCCATTCGTGGTGAGAAGTGAGGTGTCTGAAGCGACCTGGAATCGATCCGATGGGCGGCGGGTAGCTCAACCCGCCGCGCGCTCACTCGTAGATCTGGAAGAACGAATACATGCCGGAACCGTACCCCGGCCGGACCGGGCCGGGCACCCGATTTCCCGCGCGCCCCGGCAGGGCCCCGCCGTCACGGCCGGGTTCACCGGCGTGCCGGACCCGCTGCCGCGCGGCCCGTACGTGCGACGGGGCCCCGCGGTGACGCTTCCGCGCACAACGGCCCCGCACACCACGGCAGTGGGCGCGGGCGGTCCGCTCAGAGGCCGCCCGACAGGCTCTCAGGCGGCCGGGTCGACCGTCGCCTGATGGGCCTCGGCGAGATGTTCCCCGGCCTTGAGCCAGGGCAGGAACTGCACCCCCTTGCGCCAGCCGCAGGTGTCGCAGCTCAACTGCCGCTGCATCCCCGACTTCGTCACGTGGACGACGTGTTCACGGCCGTGCTGATCCCATCTGCTGACCTTGCTCGTGGTCATGGACGGCATCGGAGCCTCCTGTGGACGCGTGGGCGCGCGGACGCGACGCTCGGCGTGGACAGTGTGCAACGAAGCCCCCGGTTCCGTACGGGGAACCGGGGGCTTCGTCGTCGAACCGTGGTGCGTCAGCAGCCCAGCAGCCGGGCACCGAGGTAGGCCTGGATCTGGTCCAGGGAGACGCGCTCCTGCTTCATGGTGTCGCGCTCGCGCACGGTGACCGCGTTGTCGTCGAGCGTGTCGAAGTCGACGGTGACGCAGAACGGCGTACCGATCTCGTCCTGACGGCGGTAGCGGCGGCCGATGGCACCCGCGTCATCGAACTCGATGTTCCAGTTTTTCCGCAGGTCGGTGGCGAGCCCCTTGGCCTTCGGCGACAGCTGCGGGTTGCGGGACAGCGGCAGGACGGCGACCTTGACCGGCGCGAGGCGCGGGTCGAGACGCATCACGGTGCGCTTCTCCATGACGCCCTTGGCGTTGGGCGCCTCGTCCTCGATGTACGCGTCGAGGAGGAAGGCGAGCATCGCGCGGCCGACACCGGCCGCCGGCTCGATGACGTAGGGGGTCCAGCGCTCGCCGGCCTCCTGGTCGAAGAAGGAGAGGTCCGTGCCCGAGGCCTTGGAGTGCGCCTTGAGGTCGTAGTCCGTGCGGTTGGCGACACCCTCCAGCTCGCCCCACTCGCTGCCGCCGAAGCGGAAGCGGTACTCGATGTCCGCGGTGCGCTTGGAGTAGTGGGAGAGCTTCTCCTTCGGGTGCTCGTACCAGCGCATGTTCTCCTCGCGCATGCCCAGGTCCGTGTACCAGTTCCAGCGCTGGTCCATCCAGTACTGCTGCCACTCCTCGTCCTCGCCCGGCTTGACGAAGAACTCCATCTCCATCTGCTCGAACTCGCGGGTGCGGAAGATGAAGTTGCCCGGAGTGATCTCGTTCCGGAAGGACTTGCCCATCTGGGCGATACCGAACGGCGGCTTCTTGCGCGAGGTCTGCTGCACCTGGCCGAAGTTGGTGAAGATGCCCTGCGCGGTCTCGGGACGCAGATAGGCGACCGAGCCGGAGTCCTGGGTCGGGCCGAGGTGGGTGGAGAGCAGACCCGAGAACTGCTTGGGCTCGGTGAAGGTGCCCTTGTTGCCGCAGTTGGGGCAGTTGAGCTCGGCCAGGCCGTTCACGGGCGCGTGGCCGTGCTTCTCCTCGTACGCCTCCTCCAGGTGGTCGGCGCGGAAGCGCTTGTGGCAGGAGGTGCACTCGGTCAGCGGGTCGGTGAACGTGGCGACGTGGCCGGAGGCCACCCACACCTCGGGGGCCAGGATGACCGACGAGTCGAGACCGACCACGTCCTCGCGCGAGGTGACCATGTAGCGCCACCACTGGCGCTTGAGGTTCTCCTTCATCTCCACGCCCAGCGGCCCGTAGTCCCAGGCGGCGCGCTGGCCACCGTAGATCTCACTGCAGGGATAGACGAAGCCACGGCGCTTGCTCAGGCTGACGATGGAGTCGATCTTGTCGGCGGCCACGGTGCTCTCTTCATTACGACGACGAAACTGGACAGGGGTGGCGCGAAGCGCCTCGTGGGGGGGGTGGGGTCGGGAGACGGGCGGGCGAATGCTTCAGATTACCGGCGGGCACGCCCCTTCGATCAAATCGGTATCGGCACGGACGGCCGAGCGGTCATCCCATCAGGCTTGTTGACAATCGTTTCCAGTTTTGTTGAAAATGACTGTCATGAACGTAAGCCGCCTCATACCCACCGCCGCCGTTGCCGGAGCAGCCGTCCTCGGCCTCACGGCACTCACCGCCTGCTCCGGCTCGAACGCCGCCGATCACAAGAACGGCGACAAACTGAACGTGGTGGCCTCGTTCTATCCGATGCAGTTCCTGGCCGAGCAGATCGGCGGGAAGCACGTCTCCGTCACCACGCTGACCAAGCCGGGCGTCGAGCCGCACGATCTGGAGCTCACCCCGCGGCAGATCGGCGGACTCGGTGACGCCGACTACGTCCTGTACCTCAAGGGCATCCAGCCCGCCGTCGACGACGCCATCAAGCAGTCCGGCGCGAAGGACGTCGTCGACGCCTCGAAGCTCACCGTGCTGGAGGACCACGGCACCGAGACCGGAGCCGACGAACACGGTCATGAGCACCACGGTGACGAGGCCGGAGCCGACCCCCACATCTGGCTGGACCCCGTGAAGTACGCCGAGGTCGCCAAGGGCGTCGGGAAGTCGCTGGAGAAGACCGACCCGGACCACGCCGCGGACTACCGCAAGAACACGGACACGCTGGTCACCAAGCTCGACGGCCTGAACACCGCGTACGCGAACGGGCTGAAGAACACCGCGACCAAGACCTTCATCACCACCCACTCCGCCTTCGGCTACCTCGCCGAGCGCTACGGTCTGACCCAGGAGGGCATCGCCGGCATCGACCCCGAGGCCGAGCCCAGCCCCGCCCGGATCAGCGAGATCCACGCCATCGCGAAGAAGAACAAGGTCAGCACCGTATTCTTCGAGACGCTCGCCAGCGACAAGACCGCGAAGACCCTCGCCAAGGACACCGGGCTGAGGACCGACGTCCTGGACCCGCTGGAGGGAATCACCGACAAGTCCAAGGGCGCTGACTACTTCGAGGTCATGCAGTCCAACCTCGCCGCCCTGCAGAAGGCGCTCGGCGCGAAGTGATCCACGCAACACCAGCCACAGCAGCATCGGAGGCACTCATGCCCGAGTCCGGGAGCACCGCGACGGAGCCCGTCATAGCCCTGCGGGGCGCCACGGCCGCACTCGGCGCGCGTGTGGTGCTGCGCGGCATCGACCTGACCGTCCACCGCGGCGAGGTCGTCGCCCTGCTCGGCGCCAACGGCTCGGGCAAGTCGACCGCCGTGCGCTCCGTCATCGGCCAGGTCCCGCTCACCGGTGGGTCCGTCGAGCTGTTCGGCACCCCGCTGCGCCGCTTTCGTACCTGGGCGCGTGTCGGTTACGTCCCCCAGCGCACCACGGCGGCCGGCGGCGTCCCCGCCACGATCCGTGAGGTCGTCTCCTCCGGGCGGCTCTCCCGTACGAAGCTGGGGCTGCTGCGCAAGGCCGACCGGGCCGCCGTCGACCGGGCCATCGAACTCGTCGGCCTCGCCGACCGGGCCAAGGACTCGGTGGACGCGCTCTCCGGCGGACAGCACCAGAGGGTGCTGATTGCCCGGGCGCTGGCCGCCGAACCGGAGCTGCTGATCATGGACGAGCCGATGGCCGGCGTCGACCTGGCCAGCCAGGAGATCCTCGCGGCGACGCTCCGTGAACAGGTCGCGGCCGGCACCACGGTGCTGCTCGTCCTGCACGAGCTCGGCCCGCTGGAACCGCTCATCGACCGCGCGATCGTGCTGCGCGACGGCTGTGTGATGCACGACGGGCCGCCCCCGAAGGCGCTGGGCCAGCACGCCCTGCCCGGACACGACCATGTACACCCCCACGCGGCCTCCGAGCCCGTCCGGACGGGACTGCTGAGCTGATCATGGAATTCCTCGACCCTCCGTTCATGCAGCGGGCCCTGCTCGCCGCCGTACTCGTCGGCGTCATCGCCCCCGCCGTCGGCATCTACCTCGTCCAGCGCCGCCAGGCCCTGATGGGCGACGGCATCGGTCATATCGCGATGACCGGTGTCGGCCTCGGCTTCCTGCTCTCCACCAGCCCGGTGTGGATGGCCACGGCGGTCGCCGTCGTCGGCGCCGTCGCGATGGAGCTGATCCGCTGGTACGGGCGCACCCGCGGCGACATCGCGCTCGCCATGCTGTTCTACGGCGGCATGGCGGGCGGTGTCCTGCTGATCAACCTCTCCGACACCGGCTCCAACGCCAACCTCACCTCGTACCTCTTCGGCTCCCTGTCCACGGTCTCGACCGAGGACATCACCGCGATCTGTCTGCTGGCCGCCTTCGTGCTGCTGGTGACGCTGGGGCTGCGCAGGCAGCTCTTCGCCGTCAGCCAGGACGAGGAGTTCGCCCGGGTCACCGGCCTGCCGGTGCGGGCGCTGAACCTGCTGGTCGCCGTGACGGCGGCGGTGACCGTCACCGTGGCGATGCGGGTCGTCGGGCTGCTGCTGGTCAGCGCGCTGATGGTGGTGCCGGTGGCGGCGGCGCAGCAGATCTCCAGGTCCTTCAAGCTGACGTTCGTGCTGTCGGTCGTCATCGGTACGGCGGTGACCCTGGCGGGCACCGTGACCTCGTACTACCAGGACGTCCCGCCCGGCGCGACGATCGTGCTGCTGGCCATCGTGGTCTTCGTCGGCCTGACGCTGCTCGCGACCCCGCTGGCCAGAAGGCGCGCCCGGCAGAACGAAGCGGCGTCCGGGGAGTGCACTCTTGAGGTACCGGCCTCCCGTTCGGCCACGGACGAACTCCGGGTTTGACCGTGACGCCCGGGCGGGCTGGCACAATGGCCCGACACAAGTACGGGCGACACGAGGAGGCTGCTGTGGCGATGGCGCCGATCAGTGGAACGAACGCGGCCCCGGTACGCGGCCGGTCGACCCGGCAGCGGGCGGCGGTGGCGGCGGCGCTCGACGAGGTGGACGAGTTCCGCAGCGCCCAGGAGCTGCACGATGTGCTCAAGCACCGCGGTGACTCGGTCGGGCTGACCACCGTCTACCGCACCCTTCAGTCCCTCGCCGACGCGGGCGAGGTCGATGTCCTGCGCACCACGGACGGCGAGTCCGTGTACCGGCGCTGCTCGACCGGGGACCACCACCACCACCTGGTGTGCCGGATGTGCGGCAAGGCCGTGGAGGTCGAGGGACCCGCGGTGGAGCAGTGGGCGGAGACGATCGCCGCGCAGCACGGCTATGTGAACGTGGCGCACACGGTGGAGATCTTCGGAACGTGCGCGGAGTGCGCGAGCGCGAAGGCCTGACGACGGCCCGGGGGCGGCGCCCCCGGGCCCGCGTTCCGCGCCCGCCGGAGAATCCCGGGCGCCGAGCAGGCCCGCTCAGAGCCTGCGCAGGTGGCGGTCGAGTACCGCGCGCAGCCGGTCGAGCTCGCCCGGCTCGCGCAGCCCCCGCTTGGGCAGCAGGGTGAGGCCGGTCGCCTGCTTGTCGTCGCTGAGCAGCACGAAGAGTTCCGGAGTCTCCCGGTAGCAGGGCATGACCGACCAGCGGACGGTCATGGTGCTCTGCTCCGTGACGATCCGTATGCCCGTCTCGTACACCTGCGCCCGGCACGCCCCCTGCCGCGCGGCGAACCTGTGCAGCTGCCGACTCGTGAGCCGGAGCGCCAGCGGATACGCCACGACGACGACCATGGCCAACGCTCCGAGCGCCGGCCACAGGACGTCCCCGTCGAGGACGGTCATGACTCCCGTCAACACGGCCAGAACCGCCAGGGTGACCGTCAGCGCACGTTGTCTGCGACCGGCCGCGCTGACCTCCGCGCGGGCTTTCAGCGCGCCCGTGAAGTCGGCCCTGACCGGCTCGTACGCAAGCTCGACCACGATCTCTTCCCCGGCCACGGCTTCCGCCCCGCCCCACCCCTCGTCCTTCATGGGACGGAAGCCTAGCGGCAGGGTCAGACAGCCGGCTCGGCGGTGCCCGCTTCCACCGCGCCGCCGAACCGCCGGTCCCGCTGGGCGTACTCCAGGCAGGCCCGCCACAGGTCGCGGCGGTCGAAGTCCGGCCACAGCACGTCCTGGAAGACCATTTCGGCGTAGGCGCTCTGCCAGATCAGGTAGTTGGACGTGCGCTGCTCACCACTGGGGCGGACGAAGAGGTCGACGTCCGGCATGTCCGGGTAGTAGATGTACTTCGCGAACGTCTTCTCGTTGACCTTCGACGGGTCCAGCTTCCCGGCCGCGACGTCCTGCGCGATGCGCTGCGCGGCGTCGGCGATCTCGGCCCGGCCGCCGTAGTTGACGCAGAAGTACAGCGTCATCTTGTCGTTGTCCTTCGTCTGCTCCTGGGCGACCTGGAGCTCCTGGACGACAGACTTCCACAGCTTGGGCATGCGTCCCACCCAGCGGATGCGGATGCCCAGTTCATCCATCTCGTCACGGCGGCGGCGGATGACGTCCCGGTTGAAGTTCATCAGGAACTTCACTTCCTCCGGGGACCGCTTCCAGTTCTCGGTGGAGAACGCGTACAGCGAGAGGTTCTTGACGCCCATCTCGATGCAGCCCTTGAGGACGTCCATGACGACGCCCTCGCCGACCTTGTGGCCCTCGGTGCGCGGGAGGCCGCGTTCCTTGGCCCAGCGGCCGTTGCCGTCCATCACGACGGCGATGTGCTTGGGCACCAGCTCGCCGGGGATCTTGGGGGGCGTGGCTCCGGAGGGGTGCGGCTCCGGCGTCTTGTAGTCGTGCCGGTTACGGCCGCCGAGCATCCCGCGAACTGCCATGAACTGTCTCGCTCCCTCTGCCTGATCTGCCTGTGTCACTTCTCTACGTACCGCAGTGAGCGCAGTCCGCGCTCCAGATGCCAGTGCAGATACGCGGACACCAGTCCGCTCCCCTCCCTGGCATGACGCGCCTCGCACGCGTCCACTGTCTCCCAGTCGCCGGTGAGCAGCGCGCTCAACAGGGTGACGGCCTCAGCCGAGGGTACGACGCTGCCGGGTACCCGGCAGTCGCCGCATATGACGCCGCCCGCCGCGACGGAGAAGAAACGGTTCGGTCCGGGCATTCCGCACTTCGCGCAGTCCTCGAAGCTGGGTGCGTAGCCGTTGACGGCGAGCGAACGCAGCAGGAACGCGTCGAGGATGAGATGCGGCTCGTGCTCGCCGCGGGCGAGGGTGCGCAGCCCCCCGACGAGCAGCAGGTACTGCTGGACCGCGGGCTCGCCCTCGTGGTCGGTGAACCGCTCGGCGGTCTCCAGCATCGCGGTGCCCGCGGTGTAGCGGGCGTAATCGGTGACGATGCCGCCGCCGTACGGGGCGATCGTCTCGCTCTGGGTGCAGAGCGGCAGTCCCCGGCCGATCAGTTCGCTGCCCCGGGCGAAGAACTGCACGTCGACGTGGGAGAAGGGTTCCAGCCGTGCCCCGAACTTGGACTTCGTACGCCGCACCCCGCGCGCGACGGCCCGCACCCGGCCGTGGCCGCGGGTCAGGATCGTGATGATCCGGTCGGCCTCGCCCAGCTTCTGCGTGCGCAGCACCACGCCGTCGTCCCGGAACAAGCTCATGCGTCCATTGTCCGGCACGGAGACGGCTCGTCGGGCCCGCTCCCCGGGCCGGGGCCGGCTGGTGCTGCGGCCGGACCGCCGAGCAGGTAGCAACTTACCCGCGTGATGTGCAGCGCAGGACACTACGGGGCAGCCCTTAGATTCCGTCCGCCCCGCCCGCGGCCGGTACGACCAGCCCCGATTCGTACGCGACGATCACCAGCTGGGCCCGGTCGCGGGCGCCGAGCTTGCCCATGATCCGGCTGACATGGGTCTTCGCGGTGAGCGGGCTGAGGCCGAGGGTCTCGGCGATCTCCGCGTTGTTCAGCCCGCGCCCGACCAGGCAGAGCACCTGGCGCTCCCGTTCGGACAGGCGGTCCGGACCGCCCGGCGCTCCCGCGGGCGGGGTCCGGGGGCTGCGCAGCACCCGGGCGATGAGCCGGGCGGTCGGCCCCGGCGAGAGCAGGGACTCGCCCGCCGCCACGGTCCTGATCGCGGTCAGGAGTTCGGCGGGCCTGGTGTCCTTGACCAGGAAGCCGGAGGCGCCCGCGCGCAGTGCGTCGACGACGTGTTCATCGGTGTCGTACGTGGTCAGGACGAGCACTTTCACGCCGGCGAGCCGCTCGTCGGCGGCGATGCGGCGGGTCGCCTCGATGCCGTCGAGATCGGGCATCCGGATGTCCATGACGACGAGGTCGGGGCGGTGCTCGCGGGCCAGTTCGACGGCTTCGAGGCCGTTGCCCGCCTGGCCGACGACCTCCATGTCCCGGTCGGACCCGACGAGCATCGCGAACGCCGCCCGTACCAGGGCCTGGTCGTCGGCGAGCAGCACACGGATCATGGTGTGATCTCCCCCTCCTGGAACGGCAGCAGCGCCGAGACCTGGAAGCCGCCGCCCGGTCGGGGTCCCGCGTCCAGCGTGCCGCCGGTGCTGCGGGCCCGTTCCCGCATGCCCACGATGCCGAACCCGGGTGCGGAGCCGTCCTTCGGGGGAGCCGCGCCGTCGTCGGTGACGGTGACCCGCAGCGCGCTGCCGCCGTCCGGTGCCACGGCGACCCTGACCCGGACGCCGGTGCCTCCGTGCCGTACCGCGTTGGTCAGCGACTCCTGCACGATGCGGTACGCGGCCGCGCCGGTCGCCGGGGCGAGCCGGCCGGCCGGCTCGCGAACCGCGAGGTCGACCCGGGCTCCGGCCACCTCGGCGGCCCGTACGAGAGCGGGCAGCGACGCCAGATCGGGCAGCGGGCCCTCGGCGTCGTTCCGGTCGTGCGGGTCGGGCCGGACGTCGCGCAGCACCTCCAGCGTGGTGCGCAGTTCGGCCCTGGCCTCCCGGCAGGTGTCGGCGATGTCCTCCAGCGACGCGGCGATCGCACTCCGGTCGAGCCGGTCCGGGTCGACGGTCAGGATGTGCGAGGCGACCGAGGTCTGCACGCCGATGAGGGTGATGCTGTGGGCCAGCAGATCGTGCAGATCACGGGCGATCCGCAGCCGTTCCTCGGCGACCCGGCGCCGGGCCTCCTCCTCCCGGGTGCGTTCGGCGCGTTCGGCGCGATCCAGCACGGAGGCGACGTACTGGCGGTAGACGCGCATGTCGACGCCGCAGAACAGCACGGCGACGACCCAGCCGGAGATGCGCAGCAGCTCCAGGCCCCGATGGGCATTGATGGTGAGCACCACGGTCAGCACGACGGACAGGACGCCGATCCCGGTCAGTACCGTGCGCAGCGGCCGACCGGTCACCGCCACGGTGTAGAGCATGATCCACGTCTGCGGTACCGGCGCCGTGTGCGCGTTGTCGAGCGCGTGGTACGGGACGAGGAGCGAGATCATGGCGAGCAGTGCGAGCAGCGGGTTGCGCCGCCGCCAGACGATCGGCACCGCGCTCGCGAGCAGCAGCGTCCAGCCGAGCGCGTCGGGCGACCGGGCCGGGTCGGTGAGAAGCGCGAGTACGGCGCTGAGCGTCCCGGCGCCCCCTGCTACGAGGGCGTCGGTGCGCGTCTTGTGCGGCGCTTCCATGGGGTCGCGGTTGACGACGGCCATGATGCGTTCGTGTCGGCGCGTGGTTCGGGACACGCTGCCATCCTCCCGCACGGGTGGGTGAATCGTCAGACGGTTGTGAGGAGTTCGGGTTCGCGGGGGCCGTCCGGTGCGGCGGGGGTCCGGCTGAGCGCGCCCGGCCACCAGATCTTCCGCTGGAGTGCCACGCTCGCCGAGGTCACCAGATAGGTGCGGACGAGGAAGGTGTCGAGGAGTACGCCGACGGCGACGACGAAGCCCATCTGGACCAGGCTCACGATCGGCATGTTCAGCAGGACCGCGAAGGTGGCCGCGAGCACCAGGCCCGCCGAGGCGATCACTCCACCCGTGGTGCGCAGTGCGGTGAGCGCGGCGGCCGTCGGCGCGACGCCGGCGAGGGTCTCCTCGCGCACCCGGTGCATCAGGAAGATGCCGTAGTCGACGCCGAGTGCCACCAGGAAGACGAAGGACAGCAGCGGCAGTCCGGCGTCGGTGCCCTGCATGCCGAGGAGCGGTTCGAAGACCAGTCCGCCGATGCCGAGCGAGGCACCCCACACAGCGACGACGGCGGTGACGAGCAGCAGGGGGGCGACGAGGCTGCGCAGCAGGGTGATCAGGATCAGGAGGACGGAGACCAGGACGAGCGGGACGACGGTCCTGAGGTCCCTGGCATCGGCCGTCCCCGCGTCCATCTGCTGAGCGCTGGGCCCGCCGACGTGGCTGCCGTCCAGGGAGTCACGCAGGGCCTCGATGGTGGCCCGCTCCCCCGCGGACTCGGGACGGTCGGTGGCGGCGACGGACAGTTCGGTCCAGCCGCCGCCGCTGCGCCCGCGTTCGGCGGCGGCGACGCCCTCGGTCGCACGGACCTTCGCCAGGGTCGCCCCGGCCCGTTCGGTGGGGGTGATCACGGCGATCGGCTGGGTGGAGCGGCTTGGGTAGGCGGCGGCGAGGATCCCCATCGCCGCGATCGAGTCCGGCTTGCTGGTGAAGGAGTCCTCCTGTTTGAGATCGCCGGGCAGGTTGAACGCGCCGAGTGCCAGCGCGCCCAGCAGCACTGCCCCGCAGGCGAGCACCGCCGACGGCCTGCGCCCGGCCGAACCGCCCATCGCGGCGAAGAGCGAACGGCGCTGCCGGGGCACGCCGCCGTACGTGGGAACGAGCGGCCAGAACAGCCGACGGCCGAGCAGCACCAGCAGCGCCGGCAGCAGCGTCGTCATGGCCAGCAGTGCGCAGAGCACCCCGACGGCGGCGATGGGACCCATGCCCCGGCTGCTGGTGAGGTCGGCGGCGAGCAGGCAGAGCAGTCCGGCGGCGACGGTTCCGGAGGAGGCGACGATCGCGGGCCCGCAGCCGCGCAGGGCGGCGGCCATGGCGTCGTACGGCTGCGCGAAGCGGCTCAGTTCCTCCCGGTAGCGGGAGACGAGCAGCAGCGCGTAGTCGGTGCCCGCGCCGAAGACGAGGATGGTCATCACGGCGGAGCTCTGGCTGGTGACGGTGATGTCGAAGCCCTGGTGGAGTCCGTACACGACGGCCATGGACAGCACGTCGGCGACCCCCGCGACGACAAGCGGCACCAACCACAGCATCGGGCTGCGGTAGATGAGGATCAGCAGGATCGCGACGACGGCGACGGTCGTGTAGAGCAGCGGGCCGCCGACGGAGCCGTAGACCTTCTTCGCGTCGACGTCGAGCGCCCCCGGGCCGCCGACGTCCACGCTCAGCCCGCCGCCGCCCTCGGCGACCGCGCGCACCTCGTCGACGAAGGCGATTCTGGCGTCGTCGTCCTGTCCCGGCCCGGCGGTGGAGACCGGGTACATCAGGGTCGTGCCGTCCTCGGACGGCACGGGGCGCGGTGTCCCGGTGAGTGCGTGACCGCGGGCGATCTCGGCGGTCTGCGCGGCGGCCAGGGCCCGGTCCGCAGCGGTCAGTCCGCCGTCGCGGTGGTAGACGAGGACGAGCTCGGTGGCCTCGCCGCCGGGCAGCTCGTCCCGGACCTTCGCCACCTGCGTGGAGTCGGCGCTCGCCGGGAGGTAGTCGACGGCGCGGTTGGTCTGGACGCCGCCGAGCTTGCCCACGAGCGGGCCGGCGAGCGCGATCGCGGCGACCCAGAGGGCGAGGATCGCCCAGGGCAGCACGCGCCGCCGTCCGCGCGGCCGTGAACGCGTACCGCTCGATTCCACTGCGGCCCTCATGACGAGCCCCCTTCCGCCGGGTGTCTGGTTCCTGTCCAGACTCCCGGCGGAAAGCGGCCGATACGTCGCGCCCGGGGCCGAGTTCGCGGCTACTGCCGCAGTGGGCCCGCAGGCCCGATTACTCCCGCGGGAGTACGCGCCCGGTGCGGACGGGGCCGTTCAGGAGGGGGTGCGCGCAGCCGCCGCGAGCAGTCGGGCGGTGTCCTCGGCGCAGAGCTGCAGCGCCCCGCCGACCATGGTCAGCACCTCGCGCTCCGCCGCCCCGTACGGGCCGTCGGCGAGCGCGATCCTGGCCCCCTGCAGCAGGATCGATTGGCGCCCGGCGGGGGCCAGATGCGGGGCGAGGGGTTCCAGTGCCTCGTGCAGTTCGATGGCGAGGGCCGCGCCGCAGGCCTCGGCCGCCGGGTCGAAGGCGGCGCCGTGGCCGATGTCGGCGGAGAGGACCTCGACGACGGTGGAGAGCTGTTCCTCCGTGCAGTCGTCGAATCCGGCGTCGCGCACGAGGGCGGCCGCGGCCTCCAGGGCCGTGCGGGAGGCGGTGCCGCCCGCCGCGAGGACGCCGAGCGCGACCGTGTGGACGGCGTCCCGGAGCATCGCGGAGAACCGGGTGGTGGTGGGGTGGTCCAGCACATCGGTGTCGAACCGGTCCCGGCAGGCGGCGCATTCGACGACGGGGCCCGTGGTGCCGCGCCGCAGCATCGGCACGCCGAGCACCGCGAAACGACGACGGCCGGTGAGCCGCCGGTAGTTGCGGTCGCCGCCGCAACCGGGGCAGAAGAACTCCCCGTCGCCGACGGTGTCCCAGATGGTGCGGATGCCGCAGATACGCAGCTTCATTGCGCGTTGTCCCAGGGCTGACCGCACGTCGCACACCTCCGTAACTCCCCCGTAGCCCTAAGGGCACGGGAGGTGCCCCCTCCGGCAACATTGCCGTGTCGACGTGATGTTAACCACAGTCACGATGTGGCGTCAGCACCTCGATCGTCACAACCGCCGGAGATGGCCGAACCCCGCCCCCCGGATGCGGGTGGACGGGGTCCTCGGCCGTGCGGCTCCATGCCCTTTCGGGCGCCGGGTCAGCGGGTGGCGCGGTTGACGGCGGAGACGACCGCCTTCAGCGAGGCACGCGTGGTGTTGGCGTCGATGCCGATGCCCCACAGGACCCTGCCGTCGATCGCGCACTCGATGTACGAGGCGGCCTGGGAGCTGGCACCCTCGCTCATGGTGTGCTCGTTGTAGTCCAGCAGACGTGCATCGATGCCGATGGCCTGCAGCGCTTCGAAGAACGCGGAGATCGGGCCGTTCCCGGTACCGGTCAGCACGGTGTCCGTGCCGTCCACGGTCGCCTCGACGGTGATCGTGTCCTGGCCGTCGGAGCCGGTCGTGGTCTGACCGGAGCGGATCTGTACGCGACCCCACTGAGCCGCAGCGTCGTCCGGGTTGGGCAGGTACTCGTCCTGGAACGTGGACCAGATCTGCGTCGGCGTGACCTCGCCGCCCTCGGCGTCGGTCTTGGCCTGAATGATCCGGGAGAACTCGATCTGCATCCGGCGCGGCAGGTCCAGCTTGTGGTCGTTCTTCAGGACGTAGGCGATTCCGCCCTTGCCGGACTGCGAGTTGACCCGGATGACGGCCTCGTAACTGCGGCCGACGTCCTTCGGGTCGATCGGCAGGTACGGCACCGCCCACTCGATCTCGTCGACCGTCCTGCCCTGGGCGGCCGCGTCGGCCTCCATGGCGTCGAAGCCCTTCTTGATGGCGTCCTGGTGGGAGCCGGAGAAGGCGGTGTAGACCAGGTCGCCCGCGTAGGGGTGGCGCGGGTGGACCTCCATCTGGTTGCAGTACTCGCTGGTGCGGCGGATCTCGTCGATCTGTGAGAAGTCGATCTGCGGGTCGACACCCTGCGAGAACAGGTTCATGCCCAGGGTGACCAGGTCGACGTTGCCGGTGCGCTCGCCCTGACCGAACAGGCAGCCCTCGATCCGGTCCGCACCGGCCATGATGGCCAGTTCGGCGGCGGCGACGGCGGTGCCGCGGTCGTTGTGCGGGTGGACCGACAGGCAGACGAACTCGCGGCGCGACAGGTTGCGCGACATCCACTCGAACCGGTCCGCGTGCGTGGAGGGGGTCGAACGCTCCACGGTGGCGGGCAGGTTGAGGATGATCTCGCGGCCTTCCTCCGGCTGCCAGACGTCACAGACCGCCTCGCAGACCTCCAGGGCGAAGTCCAGCTCGGTGTCGGTGAAGATCTCGGGGCTGTACTGGTAGCCGAAGATCGTCTCCGGGCCCAGCAGCTTCTCCGCGTACTCCACGACCAGCCGGGTGCCGTCCACGGCGATCTGCTTGATGTCGTCCTTCGAACCGCGGAAGACGACCCGGCGGAAGGTGGGCGCCGTCGCGTTGTACAGGTGCACGGTCGCGCGGTGGGCGCCGACGAGGGACTCGACGGTCCGCTCGATCAGGTCCTCGCGGGCCTGTGTCAGGACGGAGATCGTCACGTCCTCGGGGATCGCACCCTCTTCGATGATGGAGCGGACGAACGCGAAGTCGGTCTCGCCGGAGGACGGGAACCCGACCTCGATCTCCTTGTAGCCCATGCGTACGAGCAGGTCGAACATCTCGCGCTTGCGGGCCGGCGACATCGGGTCGATCAGCGCCTGGTTGCCGTCGCGCAGATCGGTGGACAGCCAGCGGGGCGCGACGGTGATCCGGTTGTCCGGCCAGGTGCGGTCGGGGATCTCGACGGCCTCGTACCGGCCGTACTTGTGGATCGGCATCCCGGACGGCTTCTGCAGCTGAGTGGCGTTGGTGATCGGCGTCGGACGGCCGACAGCAGTCTCAGCGGAGGTCCGGGCGGGATTTGCGGCGGTCATGGCGTACGGCTCCTCGGTGGTCCAACCAATGGGACGGCCGACTGTGTCGCTGCAGCACCAGACTCCGCGGGGAGGGGGTCGGCCTACGACTACAGGCCCTCGCCGCGGCAGCTAAGAAGAAGCAGCCCGAAACGCATGATGCGACGAGACTAGCCGAGAGGCGCCTGATGCGTCCGTCCCGTATCAGTATGCGGGACCGGGCACCGGAAACGCCCAAGAGTGATCGATCACTCCATTTCGTCAATCCTGGTCGCAACCAGTGACATGACGGTTACCCGGTGCCACAGTCGGCTGTATGCAGCCTCAGTCTCAGCACGGGTTCCGCCCCGTCTTCTGCACGATCGTGCCGCCCCATGTCCTCGACAAGCTGTCGCAGTCCGACAACCCCGACCTCGCGGGCCCCGCCCGTCGCACCCTGGAGAGCGACGCCGCCCGCCGCACCCGCCGCCAGATGGCCACGGTCGTCACCGTGCCCGTCGTCCCCGCGGCCGGCGGAAAGGCGTCCGACAAGCCCGACCGGACGCTGTACGACTGCCGTCACCACACCCGGCTGCCCGGCACCAAGGTCCGCGCCGAGGGCCAGGAGCCGACGAAGGACGCGAGCGTCAACCGCGCGTACGCGGGACTCGGCGCCACCTTCGAACTGCTGCTCAAGGCGTACGGCCGCCGTTCGATCGACGGCAACGGGCTCCCGCTGATCGGTTCCGTGCACTACGACGAGAAGTACAACAACGCCTTCTTCGACGGCGAGCAGATGGTCTTCGGCGACGGGGACGGGGAGATCTTCCTGGACTTCACCGTCGCCATCGACGTGATCGCCCACGAGCTGACGCACGGCCTGACCCAGTACACCGCCAATCTGAGCTACTACGGCCAGTCCGGCGCGCTCAACGAATCGATGTCCGACGTCTTCGGCTCCCTGGTCAAGCAGTACTCGCTGGGCCAGAGCGCCGACCGGGCCGACTGGCTGATCGGCGCCGGACTACTGGCCCCCGGCGTCCAGGGCAAGGCGTTGCGCTCGATGAAGGCACCGGGAACGGCGTACGACGACGACGTGCTCGGCAAGGACCCGCAGCCCGCGTCGATGGAGGACTACATCCACACCGGCGAGGACAACGGAGGAGTGCATCTCAATTCCGGCATCCCGAACCGGGCGTTCTATCTGCTGGCGACGGCTCTCGGCGGGAACGCGTGGGAACGCGCCGGGCAGCTCTGGTTCGATGTGCTCACAGGTGGTCGACTGGCCGTGGACGCGGACTTCGCGTCCTTCGCCCGGCTGACCGTGGCCGCGGCCCGCAGCCGCTTCGGAGAGGGCGATGAGGCCGAGGCCGTCCTGAAGGCATGGTCGGAGGTGGGCGTACCGACCGCGTAGGGCATTTCCCGGCCCGTCCGGCGATGGAGGACACCGCATGCGGATTCAGGTCAGCAGGACCGGCGGCTTCGCCGGCATCGCACGCCATCGCGAGGTCGACACCGCCGGTCGGGCCGACGCCGCGGAGTGGGAGGCGTTGGCCCGCTCGGCGCTCGTCTCGGGACACGACACGCCGCCCCGCGGCGTCCCGGACGGTTTCCGGTACCGGATCACGGTCGATGAGCGGACCGTCCACTGCGCGGACCCCCGGCTGACCGACGCCCAGCGCGCACTGATCTCACGCGTCCTGAAGGAGGGCGCGTGAGACGGGCCCGCGGCGGACACCCCGCGTGTGCCTGAGCCGCGGCCGGAGACCCGGCGGGTGCCTGAGCCGCGGCCGGAACTCCCGCGTATGTCCGAGCCGCGGCCGGAAACCCGGCGGGCCCCCGACCCGGGTCAGAACCCGAGCTTGCGCAGCTGCTTCGGATCGCGCTGCCAGTCCTTGGCCACCTTCACGTGCAGGTCCAGGAAGACCGGCGTGCCGAGCAGTGCCTCGATGTGCTTGCGCGACTTCGTGCCGACGTCCTTCAGCCGCTTGCCCTTCGGGCCGATGATGATGCCCTTCTGGCTGGGGCGCTCGATGTAGACGTTGGCATGGATGTCGAGCAGCGGCTTGTCCGCCGGGCGGTCCTCGCGCGGCAGCATCTCCTCGACGACGACCGCGATGGAGTGCGGCAGCTCGTCCCGTACGCCTTCGAGCGCGGCCTCGCGGATCAGCTCCGCGACCATGACCATCTCGGGCTCGTCGGTGAGGTCGCCCTCCGGGTAGAGCGGCGGGCTCTCGGGCAGCAGCGGGGCGATCAGATCGGCCAGCAGGTCCACCTGGCCGGCCCCTCTCCCACCACCACCCTTGTTCGAGGGACTGCGTCCCGCCTCCTGCTCCGCCTTCACCGCGGAGACCGGGATGATCTCGGCCCACTCGAAACCGAGCTCCTCGCCCAGGCGGGAGACGGCGAGCAGCTGTTCGGCGAGCTGCTTGGAGTCGACCAGGTCGGTCTTGGTGATGACGGCGATCTTCGGGGTCTTCTTGATGCCCGCGAGTTCCTTGACGATGTACTTGTCGCCGGGGCCCAGCTTCTGGTCGGCCGGCAGGCAGAAGCCGATCACGTCGACCTCGGCCCATGTGGTGCGTACGACGTCGTTGAGACGCTCGCCGAGCAGGGTGCGCGGCTTGTGGAGGCCCGGGGTGTCGACCAGGATCAGCTGCGCGTCCTCGCGGTGCACGATGCCGCGCACGGTGTGCCGGGTGGTCTGGGGCCGGTTGGAGGTGATCGCCACCTTCTGGCCGACCAGAGCGTTCGTGAGGGTGGACTTGCCCGCGTTGGGGCGGCCCACGAAGCAGGCGAAGCCGGCCCGGTGCGGGGCGTTGTTCGCAGCCTGCTGTGCAGCGGCTTCTGTGTCAGGTCGAACGCTCATGGCGCCCATTGTCCCCGATCCCGGCGGCCCCGCCGTACCAAGGGGCGCGACGGGGCCTGTCGCGCGTCGTCTCAGGCCGTGCCGGCACGGCTCCGACGGGCCCGGATCCACAGTGCCGCGCCTGCGCCGACGATCACCAACAGGACGCCGGCCACCAGCCAGGGCAGGGCGAAGTACCCGACGGCGGCGGACTCGCGGGAGTCGCGGGCGCTCGCGGTCACCTCGATCTCGCCCCATTCCAGCTGGGGCGCGTCCGCCCACTGTTCGGTCAGCCGGACCTGCTGGCGGGGCAGCAGCTCGGAGGGGATCTTCTTCAGGTCGCGGGCGAGCAGGGTGCGGCCGAAGAGGCCCTCGGCCTTGAGTGCGACCTTGGGGTTGAGGGTGACGTTGCCCCGGTTGTGGAGCGTGTACGAGATCACGGCCCGGCTCTTCCCGGTGCCCGGAACCAGTGGCTGGGTGTGCTCGACCTTCACGTCGTCGACGGAGAGCGCGGGCATGGTCGGTCCGTTCACCCGCAGATAGATCCGGGCGCCGACCGCCTTGCGGATGCCGACGGCGACGGCTGACGCGTCGGCGGGGTCGATGCGTTCGTCGAGGGCGACGAGGGCGCCGGGGTGGTCGCCCGGCTCGGCGTCCTCGGGAACGGTGATGCTGACCGGCACGGTGACCGAGCCGTGCGGTCGAACCGTGATCCGGTCGCGGTCGGTCTTCGCCCAGGCGCCGACCGAGCGCTGTTTCTCGTTCTGGGCCCGGACTGCGAAGCCCCCGTCGCGCGGGGTGTTGTAGGCGTCGGCGGCGTACAGCCGGAAGGTCTGCGGCCGGTCCGTCTTGTTGGTGACGGTGACCCGGTCGTCGAGCGTGGCGCCGGGGTCGGCGGAGAGGTAGAAGTACGGGCGCTGACCGGCCTGTGCGGTGGCCGGGTAGACCGACCAGCTGCCGTTGTCCGCGGCGTGGGCCGCGGGGGCGCCACTCAGCAGCAGGGTGCCGGCCAGGAGGAGTACGGACAGCTTGCGCACGGTGCGGGACCCCCGGGTGGTCGTGTCGGGGTGGTCCGGGCGGGTGCGCGCCCGGTCCACCGGATCGGTCGGAGCTGCTCACTCAGGTGAGGGTGAGGGTGAGCACGCCGGAGTACGCGCCGGGGGCGGTGTACGCCGGTACGTTCAGCGCGAGCCGGGCGTCGACGGTGAACTCGCCGCCGGTGAAGGTCCCGTTCGGCGTGGACGCCAGCGTGGCGCCCGCGCTGCCGACCGGCCCCTGGGAACCGGCCGCACAGGTGCTGGGACTTCCGGCCTTCGTCGCGCAGACCGGGGTCCAGCCGAGTTCGGACGCCCCGATCGTGGCACCGCCGGGGCCCTTGAAGTCGGTGACCTTTCCGGTCAGGGACCAGCCGGCGGGTCCGCCGCGGTAGTCCTCGACCGTCACCGTCTGCAGGGAGCCGCGGGAGGCGCCGCCCCGGCCGAAGTCGACCGCCGACATCTCGACCGTGTCCCCGGCCTGAACCATGGACAGCGTGCCCGCCTTCACGGACGAGTCGAGCCGCTGGCTGCCGTCGGGGATCTCGCCGCCGCCCCCGGTGACGGTGTAGGCCTGCGGGCCCGCTCCCTTGGCCGCGTCCCAGGCACCGCCCTCGTAGGCGACGATGCCGGTGGTCGCCGGATCGTTGACGGTGAGCCGGCCGCTGAAGCCGCCGGAGCCGTCCGCCTTGACGGTGGCCGTGTCGGCGGTCTGGTTGTCCCCGGCCCGGCCCGCCAGCGTGACGTCCGCGCCCGCGGTGAACTTCGACCCGGTCACGGTGACCGCGTCGCCCGCCTTGCCGGACGCCGCCCCGAGCCCGATGGAGCGCTCGTTGACCTGGCCGCCGCCGTCCGTCGCGAGGATCGTCTCGGAGACGGGAGCGGGCGGATCCGTCACCGTGCAAGGGGTGTCCAGCTCCATGATGTAGCTGGTGTGGATGTTGTAGTCGCCGGGCGAGAGCGTGATCTGTCCGGGCGCGGTGACCGTGAAGGTGCCGGTCATCGAGAACGACGGGAAGTCGCCCTTGCCGGGTACCGGGGCGTTCTTCTTCGGGCCCGTGACGGTGACGCTCGCGGACTGCGCACCGCCGACGGTGACCTTCCCGGTCGGCGTCATGATGTCGGCGGGCAGGGCCAGATCGACCGGGTTGCCCGCGGCGGGCTTGACGACGGTGTAGGTGACCGTGACGGTGTCGCCCACCCTGGGTACGGCGTTGTCGACGGTGATCTCGGCCTTCGTCGGCCCGTCGATCGGGGGGATGCCCGCGATGGCGGGCGGGATGCAGTGGGTGGGGAAGTCCACCGGCACGGAGGCCGTCACCATGGCCTGCGCGGGGGTCGCGAGTCCCCCGCCCCCGGCCATGACGAGCGCGCCCACGCCCAGCGCGGCGCCCCAGCGACGGCCGCGCCCGGAACGTCTTCGCGCGTCGGATCTTCGCATGCTGATGCTTCGAACGGTCGGACGCATGGAGCCCCCTCCTGCCGGATGCGGCGCAGCGGCTCTTCTGCGCCGACAGGGGGCCCATTGACGACTCCGGCCGAAAAGAAGTCAATGGAAGCGAAACGCGCCGACTGATGGACCATCAGATGGTGTCAAGATCCGCATTCCTCCCACCTGGTGTGCGAACGCCCCGCGCCGGTGGGGTGCGGGGCGCTCGTGCACCGTGTGTGGATTCTGTCGCCGTCAGCCCGCCGTCACGCTGACCCGCAGTGTGCCGTCCGGCCCGGCGAGCAGGACCGGGGTGTCCGGGCCGCCCAGGTCCCGTACCGCGGCGCGGTCCGCGTCCGACGGGGTCTGCGCCTCGGAGACGACCGCGGCCGCCTCCAGCGAGGTGGCGCCGCTGGCCACGGCCATCGCCACGGCGGTCTGCAGGGCGCTGAGCTTCAGCGACTCCAGTCGGACGGTGCCCGCGACATACGTGCGTCCGGTCTCGTCCCGTACGGCCGCGCCCTCCGGCACGCCGTTGCGGGCGCGGGCGCTGCGCGCCAGCGTGACGATCTTGCGGTCCTCGGGGCCGAGGTCGGTGCTCTCAGTCATGTGCCGAGCATACGAACCGGAGGGCCCGTTCCCCGCCCCGCCCCTTCCCCTGCCCAACCGCGCGCCGAAGGCCCCGCCCCGCAGCGTCCTACGCCCGGTCCAGTCGCAGCCGTTCCGCCTTCGGCAGGCCCGCCACCACCAGGTCGTAGGAGTCCTCGATGAGCTCGCGGAGCACCCGGTTCGGCACCCCGGACACCGTCACCGTGTTCCAGTGCCGCTTGTTCATGTGCCAGCCCGGCACCACCGCGTCGTACTCCTCGCGGAGCCGCACCGCCTCGTCCGGATCGCACTTGAGGTTCACCGTCAGCGGACGCGCGTCCAGCACGCTGAGCGCGAACATCTTGCCGAGCACCTTGAAGACGGACGCCTCCGGCCCGAACGGGAACTCCTCGACGCTCGCGTTGAACTCCAGGCAGAACGCCCTCAGCTGCTGCGGAGTCACCGCTCCCCCACCCCCTCCGGCTCCACGGGCTCCACCAGCACCGTGACGATCTTGTTCCGGCGGCCCGCCGGGGATTCCGCGGTCAGCCGGATCCGGCGGCCGTCGGGCAGGTCGACCGGCGAGGACGCACCGGCGATCGGAACCCGTCCCAGCGCCTTCGCGAGGAGTCCGCCGACCGTCTCCACGTCCTCGTCGTCGAACTCGTCGAGGCCGAACAGCTCCCCCAGGTCGCCGATGTCCAGCCGCGCGGTCACCCGGAAGCAGCCGTTCTCCAGCTCCTGGACCGGCGGGAGTTCACGGTCGTACTCGTCGGTGATCTCGCCGACGATCTCTTCGAGGATGTCCTCGATGGTGACGATGCCCGCGGTGCCGCCGTACTCGTCGATCACGACGGCGACATGGCTGCGCTCCTGCTGCATCTCGCGCAGGAGATCGCCCGCGTTCTTCGTGTCGGGCACGAACGCCGCCGGCCGCATCGCCGTGGAGACCAGATCGGCCTCCGACTCCCGGTTGATGTGCGTCTTGCGGACCAGGTCCTTGAGGTACACGACGCCAACGATGTCGTCCTCGTTCTCCCCGGTGACCGGGATCCGCGAGAAACCGGAGCGCAGCGCCAGGGTCAGCGCCTGCCGGATGGTCTTGTAGCGCTCGATGCAGACCAGATCGGTCCGCGGCACCATGACCTCGCGCACCAGCGTGTCACCGAGCTCGAAGACGGAGTGCACCATGCGGCGCTCCTCGTCCTCGATCAGCGACTCCGCCTCGGCGAGGTCGACCATCGCCCGCAGTTCGGCCTCGCTGGCGAACGGCCCCTTGCGGAACCCCTTGCCCGGCGTCACCGCGTTGCCGATGAGGATCAGCAGCTGCGGGATCGGGCCCATGACCCTGGCCAGCGGCAGCAGCACGTAGGCGGCGGCGGTGGCCGTGTTCAGCGGGTGCTGGCGGCCGATGGTGCGCGGTGACACGCCGATGGCGACGTAGGAGACGAGGACCATCACGGCCATGGCGACGGCCAGCGCCTCCCAGGTCTTCGGAAACTCCTCCAGACAGGCGTACGTGACGAGCACACCGGCCGACATCTCGCAGGCGACCCGTACCAGCAGGGCGACGTTGAGATACCGGGTCGGATCGGCCGCGACCTGTTCGAGCTTCTGACTGCCGCGCCGCCCCGAGCGGACGGCCTCGGCGGCCCGGAAACTGGACACACGGGCGATGCCCGCCTCCGCGCAGGCCGCCAGCCAGCCGACGACGACCAGCAGAACGGCACCGAGGACGAGAGGAACGCTCACGAGATGGTGGGGGCGGGCGAGGGACCGGTCAAGCCGCGCTCGGCGCGCCAGCCGTCGACGATCGCGGCCTGGAGGCCGAACATCTCGGCCTTCTCGTCCGGCTCCTCGTGGTCGTACCCGAGCAGATGCAGCACTCCGTGGACGGTGAGGAGCTGGAGCTCCTCGTCCATGGAGTGCCGGGTCTCCGCGTCCTCACCCTGCTTCTTGGCGACCTCCGGGCAGAGCACGATGTCACCGAGGAGCCCCTGCGGGGGCTCCTCGTCGTCCTTGGACGGCGGACGGAGTTCGTCCATCGGGAAGGACATGACATCCGTCGGCCCCGGCAGGTCCATCCACTGGATGTGGAGCTGCTCCATGGCGTCGGTGTCCACCACGATCACCGAGAGTTCGGAGAGCGGGTGGATCCGCATCCGTGCGAGCGCGTAGCGGGCGATGTCGAGGATCGCCTGCTCGTCGACCTCGGTTCCGGACTCGTTGTTGACGTCGATCGACATGGTGCGCTGCGACTACTTCCCGTTGTGGCTGTATCGGCTGTCGTACTTCTCGTACGCGTCGACGATACGGCCGACCAGCTTGTGCCGGACGACATCCTGGGAGGTGAGCCTGGAGAAGTGGACGTCCTCGACGCCGTCGAGGATGTCCTGGACCTGACGCAGACCGCTCTTGGTCCCGTTCGGCAGGTCGACCTGGGTGACGTCACCGGTGACGACGATCTTCGAGTCGAAGCCGAGCCGGGTCAGGAACATCTTCATCTGCTCGGCGCTGGTGTTCTGCGCCTCGTCGAGGATGATGAACGCGTCATTGAGCGTGCGGCCACGCATGTAGGCCAGTGGCGCGACCTCGATCGTGCCCGCCGCCATCAGCCGCGGGATCGAGTCGGGGTCGAGCATGTCGTGCAGGGCGTCGTAGAGCGGACGCAGATACGGGTCGATCTTCTCGTAGAGCGTGCCCGGCAGGAAGCCGAGCCGCTCGCCCGCCTCGACGGCGGGCCGGGTCAGGATGATCCGGTTGACCTGCTTGGACTGCAGGGCCTGGACCGCCTTCGCCATGGCGAGATACGTCTTGCCGGTACCCGCGGGGCCGATGCCGAAGACGACCGTGTGCTTGTCGATCGCGTCGACGTACCGCTTCTGGTTGAGCGTCTTGGGACGGATGGTGCGGCCGCGGCTGGAGAGGATGTTCTGGGTGAGCACCTCGGCCGGCGTCTCCTGACCGTCCCCCTCGCCGCTCTCACTCGCCCTGAGCATGGCGATCGAGCGTTCCACTGCGTCCTCCGTCATCGGCTGACCGGTGCGGAGCACCAGCATCATCTCGTCGAACAGGCGCTGGATCAGGGCGACTTCCGTCGCATCTCCGGCGGCGCTCACCTCGTTTCCCCGGACATGGATATCGGCCCCCGGGAAGGCCGTTTCGATCACGCGCAGCAGGGCGTCACCGGAGCCCAGGACGGTCACCATCGGATGCTTGGCCGGAACGGTGAACTGGGCTCGCGCCTGCCCCGGCGCCGGAGTCTGGGCTGTGGGTGTCTGAGTCATGGGCCGGCTCTGTGGCCTGCACATACCTCCTGTTGCAGGGTTATCGCCGATCGACAACCTCTGGATTACCAAGCCTACGACTCCGCACCGACAACACCGAGAGCTTTTTCGCACAGGGCTGCGAACACGCCTGCCCCCGTTCAGGCCGGACGGCGGAAACCGATCGTCGGGACGGCGCGGCGCAGCGGCCACGGCCGGGCGGCCGCGGGCAGCAGTTCCTCCAGGAAGGCGTACCGCTGGAGCGCCGCGGGATCCTGGTCCGCGAAGGTGCGCACCTGCTGCCACCAGGCGGCGATCTCCTCCCAGTCCGGTGCCGACAGCGAACCACCGAACTCCTGCACCGAGAGCGCCGCGGTCAGTCCGGCGAAGGCCAGCCGGTCGGCCAGCGGCCAGTCCGCCAGCGTGCCGGTGACGAAGCCCGCGACGAAGACGTCGCCCGCACCGGTCGGGTCCAGTGCCTCGACCTCGATGGCGGGCACTTCGGCGCTCGCCCCGGTCGCCGCGTCCACCGCGTACGCGCCCTCCGAGCCCAGGGTGACCACGGCGAGCGGCACCCGTTCGGCCAGGGCGTGGGCGGCGGCGCGCGGGCAGTCGGTGCGGGTGTAGCGCATCGCCTCCTCGGCGTTGGGCAGGAACGCCTCGCAGTGTTCCAGATCGGCCAGGGCGCCCAGGTCCCAGCGGCCGGTCTCGTCCCAGCCGACGTCGGCGAAGATCCGGGCGCCGTTCCCGGCGGCCTTGGCGACCCAGGGCTCGCTGCGCCCGGGGACGAGCGAGGCGATCGCGGCCCGCGCGCGGGGCGGACAGCGCGGGAAGGCGGACTCCTCGGCGGGGAGCACGGCGCCGGGGGTTCCTTCCGGGCCGGGGGCCTCGTGGCCGTGCGAGACCATCGTCCGTTCGCCCTCGTACGCCATGGAGACGGTCACCGGCGAGTGCCAGCCAGGGACGGTGTGCGACATGGACAGGTCGATGCCCTCGCCCTGCTCCAGGGCGTCCCAGCAGTACTCCCCGTAGTGGTCGTCGCCGAACGCCGCGGCCAGTGAAGTGTGCAGGCCCAGCCGGGCCAGCGCGGTGGCCATGTTGGCGACCCCGCCGGGGCTGGAGCCCATGCCGCGTGCCCAGGACTCGGTGCCGCGCACCGGGGCGCTGTCCAGGCCGGTGAAGATGATGTCGAGGAAGACCGTGCCGGTGAGGAAGACGTCGCAGTGCGGGTCCTGCGGGGCGCGCAGCCCGTCCAGTGGGTCGATGGCTGGAATGTCCGTGCTCACCTTGCGCTCCCCGGTCGTGGCAGGTGCGGCCAGTGTGCCCGATCCGCTCCCGTAACCGGAGGGTCCGCGCCGCCTCTTCCCCGGAGCTCGCGCCGGCTCCGCACCCAAGAGCGCTGACCTGCGCAAACGGGGGCGACTACCCGGACATTCGAAGCGCAAACCCTTATGTGATTCAGATCACACTGGGGTGGCTTTCGGTCGGCTGGGCGCAGTTGATACAAATTGGCCCGCGAGCCCCGTTGGCGGCACTTGCCGACGCGTGCACCGTCTCCCCCGTATGTCCCGCATTGCCCTCCCCTGCCTTCTCTGCCTCCTTCGGCATGTCTTCAGGAACGCCCATGTCCTCGCGCCCTCGCGCCGCGTGGCCCCTGGTGGCCGTGTTCACCGCCGGTTACCTCGCCGCCTATCTGCTCCCCACCATCGTCGGGCGGCTCTCCGTCCATCTGGGCCTCAGTACCTCCCAGGCCGGTCTGGTGGGCAGCGCCCTGCTGCTGAGCTCCGCGACGGCCGGATTCACGCTGGCGGGCCGGGTCGAGACGTACGGGTCGCGGCGCCCGGCGCGGATCGGGCTGGTGCTGGCCACGGCGGGGTACGGCTGCGCCGCGCTGGCGGGCTCCGTGCCGCTGGTGGTCATGGGCGCGATGATCGGCGGCTTCGGCTCCGGTACGGCCACCGCCGTGGCCGCGGCGGGCATCGCGGCCCAGCGCGATCCGCACCGGACCTCGTCGCTCGGTCTGCTGAGCGTCTCCGCGACGGCGGGCGCCCTCTATCTGACGATCCCGCACCTCGGCGGCGGCCACCGGCTGCCGTTCGCCTCGATCGCCCTGGTCGCCCTGCTCGTCTGGCCCGCCACCGCACGGCTCGGCGGCCCCGTGCCCAGCGGGCCCGCGGCCCCCGTCGTCGGCCGGCTGCCGCACCGGCGCTCCGGTCTGGTGCTGGCGGGCGGCATGCTCGTCTGGTCCATGGCGCAGAACGCGCTGTGGGGCGTCAGCAGCCGGATCGGGGCGGTCCAGGCCGGTCTCTCCGAGGTCACCATCGGCGCGGTGTTCGCCGCCGCGCTCGGTGCGGCTCTGCTCGGTGTGACGGGCGCCGGGGTGCTGGGCGCCCGGCTCGGCCGGGCGGTGCCGATCGGCCTGGGCACCGTGATCATCGCGGCGAGCATCGTGCTCAGCTCGTCGGCCGGGAGCCTCGGCTCGTTCGCGACCGGCGAGATCCTCTGGAACACGGTCTACCCGGTGGTCCTGTCGTATCTGATCGGGCTGGCCGCCTCCCTGGACGTGCGCGGCCGCTGGGCGGTCCTCGCGGGTTCGGCCTCATCCGTCGGGGTGGCCTGCGGACCGGTCCTGGGCAGTGTGGTGTCCGAGCAGGCCGGCTACCCGGTCATGGGTCTGATCCTCGGCGCCGTCACGCTCCTGGTCGCGGCCCCGGTCACGGCCGTCGCCCTGCACACCGGTGGCCGGCCGCTGGTGCCGGGATCGGTGCGGCGCAGGGGCGGTGCCCCGGCCGCGCTGCTCGCCGTCACCTCCGGAGCGGTGCCCGGCGCCGTGCCCGAGCTGGGTGCGCCCGAGCAGGCCGTCACGGAGATCAGCCTGCCCGCGCTGCGCCGCAGGCGCCCGGTCAGGAACGCGTTCCGGACGGCCGGTCCGTCGGGCGGGGCCGGTCAGTCGAACGCGTACGCCTCGACCTCGGCGAGATAGCGCGCCCTGCGCTCCTCGTCGTGGTCGAGGAAGGCCGCCTCGAAGGAGTTGCGGGCCAGCGCGCGCAGCTGCTCGTGGTCCAGGCCGAGCGCCTCGTGGACGGCGTGGAAGGTGTCCCCGACGTAGCCGCCGAAGTAGGCGGGGTCGTCGGAGTTCACCGTGCACAGCAGTCCGGCGGCCATCATGGCTCGCAGCGGATGCTCCTCCAGCGTGTCGATGGCGCGCAGCCGTACGTTGGACAGCGGGCACAGGGTGAGCGGCACCCGGTCGGCGACGAGCCGCCCCACCAGGTCCGCGTCCTCCATGCAGCGCAGCCCATGGTCGATGCGCTCGACCCCGAGGACGTCCAGGGCCTCGCGGATGTACTCGGGCGGGCCCTCCTCACCGGCATGGGCGACCTTGCGCAGCCCGAGCGCCCCGGCCGCCTCGTACACCTCGCGGAACTTGACGGGCGGATGCCCGACCTCCGCCGAGTCCAGGCCGACCGCGCTGATCCGGTGCAGATACGGCTTCGCGGCCTCCAGGGTCTGAAGCGCCGACTCGGCGGACTGGTCGCGCAGGAAACACATGATCAGCTGGGTGGAGATGCCGTGCTTCTCCTCGCTGCGGTCCAGCGCCCGGCCGAGCCCCTCGACGACGGTGCCGATCGCGACGCCGCGGGCGGTGTGCGCCTGCGGGTCGAAGAAGATCTCCGCGTGCCGGACGCCCTGGGCCGCAGCGCGGGTGAGATACGCGTCGGCGAGCTGCTCGAAGTCCTCCTCGGTCCGGAGCACCGCCATCAGGGCGTAGTACAGATCGAGGAAAGTCTGCAGATCGTCGAAGAGGTAGGCGGTACGCAGCTCTTCGGTGTCCGCGTACGGCAGCGTCACGCCGTTGCGTTCGGCGAGCGCGAAGGCCAGCTCGGGTTCGAGGGTGCCTTCGATGTGGAGGTGGAGTTCGGCTTTGGGGAGGTGCACGGGTCTTTCACGCTCACAAGGGGTGGTGCTGGTGTGTTCAAAGGTGCCGGGTGGGCACCCGTGTTCGGAGGTGGCGGTGTGGCCGCCCTGTTCAGAGGTGCCGGGTGGGCACGGGAACCCGGCCGAGGTCGCGCGCGACGGTCAGTTCGCCCTCGAACCCCGCGGCACGGGCCTGTGCCTCGAAGACGGCCGGGTCGTCGTAGCGCTGCGAGAAGTGGGTCAGCACGAGGTGCCGTACGCCCGCGTCCCGGGCCACCCGGCCCGCCTGACCGGCGGTGAGATGGCCGTGGTCGGTGGCGAGTCGTCCGTCCTCGTCGAGGAAGGTCGACTCGATGACCAGCAGATCGCATCCCTCGGCGAGCACGTGCACGCCGTCGCAGAGCCTCGTGTCCATGATGAACGCGAACCTCTGGCCGCGCCTGCGCTCGGAGACGTCGTCGAGCGTGACGCCGCCGAGGGAGCCCTCGCGCTGGATCCGGCCGACATCGGGCCCCTTGATGCCGTGCTCGGCGAGCTTGGCGGGCAGCATGCGGCGCCCGTCGGGTTCGACCAGCCGGTAGCCGTACGACTCGACGGGGTGCGAGAGCCGGTGGCCGCTGAGCGTGTACGCGTCCGTGACCGCGAGTACCCCGTCGGCCGCGACCGGGGCCTCGGTCAGCTCGACGGACTCGCGGTAGGCGGTCGCGTACCGCAGCCGCTCGAAGAAGTGCTGTCCGCTCGCCGGGTAGTGCGCGGTGACCGGGTGCGGGACCTGGTCGAGGTTGATCCGCTGGATCACCCCGGCCAGGCCGAGCGAGTGGTCGCCGTGGAAGTGCGTGACGCAGATCCGGTCGATGTCATGCGCGGCGACGCCGGCCCGCAGCATCTGGCGCTGGGTCCCCTCACCCGGGTCGAAGAGGATGCCCTCGCCGTCCCAGCGCAGCAGGTAGCCGTTGTGGTTGCGGTGCCTGGTCGGGACCTGGCTGGCGGTGCCGAGGACCACGAGTTCACGTACGGACACGGTGTGCGATCGGCCGTTCTAGCCGGGGGGCCACTGCAGTCCGCGGCCGCCCAGGACGTGGGCGTGCGCGTGGAAGACGGTCTGGCCGGCCCCGGAGCCGGTGTTGAAGACGACCCGGTAGCCGGTGTCCACGATCTTCTCGTCCGCGGCCACGTGTCCGGCCTCGCGCAGTACGTCGGCAGCGATTCCCGGCTCGGCCGCGGCAAGGGCGGCGGCGTCCGGGTGGTGGACGCGGGGGATGACGAGCACGTGGGTGGGGGCCTGCGGGTTTATGTCCCGGAAGGCGACGGTGGTGTCGGTCTCCCGGACGATGGTCGCCGGGATGTCACCCGAGACGATCTTGCAGAACAGGCAGTCGGGCTGCGGTTCTCCCGCCATGGGGTCGGCTCCTCGGTCGGTGGTGATCGTTGTACGGCATGGTATCGGGGCGTCGGCGGCGGGCTCGTTCCCCCGTCCCGGGAAGGGGCGGGCGGGAACCGGCCCTCCGCCGGTGCACCCGCCCCCCTCCCGCGTCCGTCCCCTACATCCCCGGCAGCTCCGGCGCCCGCTTCGCCGGCGTCTGTGCCAGCGACGCCAGCGCGATCCGGATCGCCTCGTCCAACTGCGGGTCGCGGCCCGCCGCATGGTCCTGCGGCGTCACCACGACCTCGACATCCGGATCGACCCCGTGGTTCTCCACGCCCCAGCCGTAGCCCTCGAACCAGAACGCGTACTTGGGCTGAGTGACCGACGTCCCGTCGACGAGCTTGTAGCGGCTGTCGATGCCGACCACCCCGCCCCAGGTGCGCGTACCGACCACCGGCCCGATGCGCAGCGCCTTGATCGCGGCGTTCACGATGTCGCCGTCCGAGCCGGAGAACTCGTCGGCGACGGCCACCACGGGGCCGCGCGGCGCGTCCTCCGGGTAGCTGAACGGCCGCATCCCGCGCGGCAGGTCCCAGCCGACGATCCGCCGGGCGAGCTTCTCCACGATCAGCTGCGAGGTGTGGCCGCCGCGGTTCTCGCGGACGTCCACGACCAGTCCCTCGCGGGCCACTTCGAGGCGCAGATCGCGGTGGAGCTGGGCCCAGCCCGAGCCGACCATGTCGGGCACGTGGAGGTAGCCGAGGCGGCCGCCGGAGCGCTCGTGGACGTAGGCCCGCCGGTCGGCGACCCACGCGTGGTAGCGCAGCGCCTCCTCGTCGGCGACCGGTACGACGACGACATGGCGCGGGTAACCGCCGTCCACCGGCGAAACGGTCAGCTCGACCGGCTTGCCGGCCGAGCCGGTGAGCAGCGGTCCGGGGCCGGTCACCGGATCGACCGGCTGCCCGTCGACGGCGAGGATCGCGTCCCCGACGCGCATCGCCACCCCGGGCGCGGCCAGCGGCGACCGGGCCGCCGGGTCGGAGGTCTCGGAGGGCAGGATGCGGTCGATACGCCAACTGCCCTCGTCCGTACGGGAGATGTCCGCGCCGAGCTGTCCCTGCCGGGTCGATTTGTCGCGCCATCCGCCGGGCGGCGTCACATAGGCGTGCGAGGTGCCGAGCTCTCCCTGCACCTCCCACAACAGGTCCATCAGGTCGTCGTGGGTGGCGACGCGCTCCAGCACCGGGCGGTAGCGGTCCAGGACTCCGTCCCAGTCGATCCCGCCCATGTCGGGACGCCAGAAGTTGTCCCGCATGATGCGCCCGGCCTCGTCGTACATCTGGCGCCACTCGGCGGCCGGGTCGAGGATCCGGCGGATCCGGGAGAGGTCGACGGTGACACTGCTGTCGCCGTCGTGGTCGTCGTCACCGGCCGGTACGCGACTGTCGGACGGCACGACCCGCAGCTTGCCCCGGGTCCGCAGGACGATCCGCTTGCCGTCGCCGCTGACCGCGAAACCGCTGACGTCCGAGGCGAGTTCCTCGCAGCGCAGCTTCTCCAGGTCGTACCGTTCGAGGACGGTCTCGGGCCGACGGGAGTCGGGCGTGGCGCCGCTCGTACCGAGCACCCCGGTCACCGGGTGGCTCAGCCACAGCAGCCCGTCCCTGGCGGCCCGCAGCGTGGAGTAGCTGGCGGCCTCGACGGGCAGCGGCACGATCCGGTCGGCGAGTCCTTCGAGGTCGATCCGGGTGACGGGCAGCGCGGTCGGGTTGTCCTCGCCGTCGCCGCTCTTCTCCTTCTCGGTCGGGCGGCCGTGGCGCTGCGGCCCGAACGGGGAGGGCGTGGTGGCGGCGAGCGTCAACAGATGCGGACGGCAGGCGCCGATGAACGCCAGGTCGAAGACATGGGCGTCGTAGACCGGGTCGAAGGACCGCTCGGAGAGGAACGCGAGATGCTTGCCGTCGGTGGTGAACGCAGGGGCGAAGTCCCGGAAACGCAGCGGGGTGGCCTCGGCGACGGACAGATCCGCGAGGTGCGCGAGCTTGAGCTGACTGAGCGGTTCGGGTCCGGGGTGCGACCAGGCGAGCCAGGAGGAGTCGGGCGAGAAGACGAGACCGGAGACGTCGCCGTGCTCGCTGCGGTCCACCTCGTGGACCTCGCCGCTCTCCCGCTCGACGATCAGTACCCGTCCGTCGTGCGCGGCGACGGCGAACCGGCTGCCGTCCGGGGCCGCGGCGAGGTCGAGGACCCTGCCGATACGGCCCGCGGCGAGGCGACGCGGTACGGCGCCCGGTGCGGTGCCGGTGGCGGGTGCGCACTCCAGGGCGTCGTCGCCCTCGGCGTCGGTGACCCAGACGGCGTGCTGGTCGCCGTCCGCCTGGAAGGCGCGGGGCATCCTGGCCCGTACCCCCGGTTCGACGGCGAGTGCGCGAGCCGGGCCCTCGCGGTGGGTGACCCAGTGGACGGCACCGCGCGTCCCGACGGCGCTGCCGCGTCCCGTACGGTCCGGGGACGCGGAGTCGAGGTGGCTGCCCGCGTGCACGAGGTGCGGCTGGAGGTCGGCGCGCTGGCCGCCGAGCCGGATGTCGAGGCGGCGGGGTTCGGCTCCGTCGAGGTCGTCCAGCAGCCAGAGTTCACCGGCCGAGGCGTAGCAGACGCGGCTGCCGTCGGTGGTCGCGTGACGGGCGTAGAAGCCTTCGATGCCGGTGTGGCGGCGCAGGTCCGAACCGTCGGGGAGCGAGGAGTAGACCGCGCCGACCCCTTCGTGGTCGGAGAGGAACGCGACCCGCTCCGGCGTGCGCGACTCCGGGCGGGCGGAGGAGGCCCCGCCGCCCACCCACATCGGGGATTCGATGTTCCCGTCGAGGTCTTCGTGCAGCCGTACGAACTCCGCCGGGCCGTCGCCCGCGCCCTCTCCCGCGATCCACAACTTGCCCGCGGTGCCGCCCCGGTAGCGCTTCCAGGTGGCGGCCTCGCGCCCCATCGTGGCCGAGAGCAGCAGGATCCGTCCGCCGGGCCCGTACGCGAGGGAGCCGACCGGTCCGTACGGCAGGGTCCGCGCGGGACCGCCGTCGACCGGGACGGCCCTGGCCCAGCTGCGCCGCATCGACGCCTGTCCCTGGGCGCTGATGACCAGTACGTCGCCCTCGGGCGTCCAGCCGCGGACGGAGGTCCGGGCGTCGCCCCAGTACGTGAGCCGCTCGGAGGGGCCGCCGTCGACCGGCGCGATATGCACCTCCGGGGCCCCGTCCCGGGTGGACGTCCAGGCGACCCGGGTTCCGTCGGGAGATATCCGCGGGTTGGTGACCGGTCGGTTGTCGGCGCCGACACGCCAGGCCCGGCCGCCGTCCAGCGGCGCCAGCCAGACATCGTCCTCGGCGGTGAAGGCGATCAAATCGCCCTGGACATGGGGGTATCGGAGGTAGGCAGGCTGCGTCACACCGATCACCCTAGGCCGCGGGCGCGCTCCGCGGAACCGAGTTGGCCGGAGTCCGCCGGGTGGTGGGACGGCGGACGCGATCACTTGCCCCAGGGCGTTTCGGTCACCGTGACCGTCACGGTGACCGTCGGCCGGGCGCCGCCGTTGCCGCCGCCGAGGGGCGGATTCACCGCGCCGGTCGACGGGGCGGCGGTGCAGTTGCCGAGCACATCTGCCCGGAAGACCACCTTCCCATCCGCCTTCCCGGTCAGGTCCCCGCGCACACACCGTCCGTCGAGCGCCTGGGTCACCTGTCCGGCGATCGTGATGGCCCTGCCCTTTCCGGTCCTCCCGGTGCAGTCGACGTCCGCGATCCGGCGCGCGGAGGCGGAGGGCGACGCGCCCCCGATCCGGTCCCCCACGACGTCGGCCGTGCAGCTCAGCCACTGGACATCGACCCCGTTGCGCTCCAGGGCGCTGGTGCCGGTCCGGTCGGTGGTCACGGCGATGGATGCGGAGTTCAGGCCGCTCGCGGGTTCACAGGCCACGACACCTGCGACCGCCGCGCCCGCGAGTGCGGACGCGGCCAGAAAGCGACGGATACTGCCCTGACCCCATGCCCTTGATGTCCCCATACGGGCAGCTTCCCACCGTCCCCCCGCGGGGCGGTAGACGGCTTGCGGCCACACCGGGGGTGGCTCCGGCGCACGGAAGGGGGCTCGGACGGGGCGGTCTCACGACCAGCGGCCGGTGCGCCCCAGCAACAGCGCCGTCGCCGCCGTGCCGGCCGTCGAGGTGCGCAGGACGCTCGTTCCGAGCCGGCAGATCCGGGCGCCCGCCGCGGCGAAGGCCTCCAGTTCGTCCGGCGACACCCCGCCCTCGGGGCCGACGACCAGCATGATCTCGCCCTGGGTGGGGAGTTGGGTGGTGGCCAGCGGCTCGCTGTCGTACCCCCGCTCCTCGTGCAGGACGGCGGCGAAGTCCGCCGCGGCCAAGAGCGCGGCGACCTGTTTGGTCGTCAGCGCGTCCGCGACCTCGGGGAAGCGGACCCGGCGCGACTGCTTGCCCGCCTCTCGGGCGGTGTTGCGCCATTTCGCCAGGGACTTGAGGCCTCGGTCGCCCTTCCACTGCGTGATGCAGCGCGATGCCTGCCAGGGCACGATCGCGTCGACGCCGGTCTCCGTCATCGTCTCGACGGCGACCTCGCCGCGGTCGCCCTTGGGCAGGGCCTGGACGACGGTGATACGGGGTGTGGGCCGGGGCTCCTCGTGGACGGCCACCAGGTCGGCGACCACGAGCCGGTCCTTGCCCTCGGCGGCTCTGACGACGCCCTCCGTCCAACGGCCGTGGCCGTCCGTCAGCACGACGTCCTCACCCGCGCGCAGTCGCCTCACCGAGACGGCGTGGCGCCCCTCGGCTCCTTCCAGGACGATCTCGGGCCCGTCGGGAACCTTTTCGACGACGAAGACCGGTGCGGTCACTGCGTACTCCCTGTGCTCACTGCCGTCCGTGCGGCGTCCAGTTCTTCGGCGAGCAGGCCGACCAGCCGGCCGGCGGGCAGCTCGCGTGCCATCCGGTGCCCCTGCCCCGCCCACAGCGCCATGCCCTGGGCGTCCCCGGCCCTGGCCGCCGCCTGGCGCAGCCCGGCGGTCAGATAGTGGACCTGCGGGTAGGCGGCCGGGGCGTACGGGCCGTGCTCACGCACGAAGCGGTTGACCAGCCCCCGGGCCGGGCGGCCGGAGAACGCCCGGGTCAGGGCGGTCCGTACGAACAGCGGGTTGGTCAGTGCCTGCTTGTGCAGCAGATGCGCCCCGGACTCGGGGCAGACGAGGAAGGCCGTGCCGAGCTGCGCCGCCTCCGCGCCCGCGGCGAGCACCGCGGCGATCTGGGATCCGCGCATCAGCCCGCCCGTGGCGATGATCGGTACTTCTACCGTCTCGCGGACCTGGGCCACCAGGGAGAGCAGTCCTGTCCCGGTGCCGTCGGTCTGCGGATCGTCCCGGTGGGTGGACTGGTGGCCGCCCGCCTCCGTGCCCTGGACGCAGACCGCGTCGGCGCCCGCCCACTGCGCGACTTGGGCCTCCTCGGGCGTGGTGACCGTCACCACCGTGTACGTGCCGACTCCGGCGAACGCGTCGAGGGTGTCGCGGGTCGGGCAGCCGAAGGTGAACGAGACGGCCGGCACCGGGTCCTCCAGGAGGATGGCGAGTTTCGCCTCGTAGCCGTCGTCGCCGCCGCCGGAGTCCGGTTCGCCGAGCGGGGTCTCGTACCAGGCGGCCTCACCGGCGAGCTGGTGCCGGTACACCTCGACGGCGCTCGGGTCGGCGAGCCCCGGCTGCGGCATGAAGAGATTGACGCCGAAGGGCTGACCGGTCAGCCCGCGCAGCTGTTTGATCTCGTTGTACATGCCGTCCGCGGTCTTGTACCCGGCGGCGAGGAAACCCAGCCCGCCCGCCTCGGCGACGGCGGCGACAAGCTGGGGACAGGACGCGCCACCCGCCATCGGGGCCTGCACGATCGGATACCGGCAGAGATCGGTCAACACGGATGACATGACCGCATCGTGTCACGTCCCGCACGCCTCGGCGTGCGCGGCCTGCGGTCCATTTTGCCCTTAAACGCCGGACGGGCTCGGCGAGCGAGCCCGTCCGGCGTTCAGGAAGGGTGTGCGGAGACCGTCAGCGGCCGTTGAAGGCGTCCTTGAGCCGGGAGAAGAGCCCCTGCTGTCCGGGCTGGAACTGGCCGGTGGGCCGCTCCTCGCCGCGCAGCTTCGCCAGGTCCCGCAGCAGTCGCTCCTGCTCCGGGTCCAGCTTGGTCGGGGTCATCACCTCGACGTGCACGATCAGATCGCCGCGCCCGCCGCCCCGCAGATGCGTGATGCCGCGTCCGTGCAACGGGACGGACTGGCCGGACTGGGTGCCGGGCCTGATGTCGACCTCCTCCAGGCCGTCGAGCGTCTCCAGCGGCACCTTGGTGCCGAGCGCGCCCGCCGTCATGGGGATGGTGACCGTGCAGTGCAGATCGTCGCCGCGGCGCTGGAACACCGAGTGCGGCAGCTCGTGGATCTCCACGTACAGATCGCCGGCCGGGCCGCCGCCGGGGCCGACCTCGCCCTCGCCCGCGAGCTGGATGCGGGTGCCGTTGTCGACACCGGCGGGGATCTTCACGGTGAGCGTGCGCCGCGAGCGGATGCGGCCGTCTCCGGCGCACTCCGGGCAGGGGGTCGGCACGACCGTGCCGAAGCCCTGGCACTGCGGACAGGGCCGCGAGGTCATGACCTGGCCCAGGAAGGACCGGGTGACCTGGGAGACCTCACCGCGGCCGCGGCACATGTCACAGGTCTGGGCGGAGGTGCCGGGCGCGGCGCCCTCGCCGTTGCAGGTCGCGCAGACGACGGCCGTGTCGACCTGGATGTCCTTGGTGGTGCCGAACGCGGCCTCCGCGAGATCGATCTCCAGCCGGATCATCGCGTCCTGGCCGCGCCGGGTGCGCGAACGGGGTCCGCGCTGCGACGACGTACCGAAGAACGCGTCCATGATGTCGGAGAAGTTGCCGAAGCCGCCCTGTCCGAATCCGCCCGCGCCACCGCCGCCGGAGGCGGACAGCGGATCGCCGCCGAGGTCGTAGACCTGCTTCTTCTGCGGGTCCGACAGCACCTCGTAGGCGGCGTTGATCTCCTTGAACCGCTCCTGGGTCTTCGGATCGGGGTTCACATCCGGATGCAGCTCACGGGCGAGCCTCCGGAATGCCTTCTTGATCTCGTCCTGAGATGCGTCGCGGCGCACGCCGAGTACGGCGTAGTAGTCCGTGGCCACTTACGACTCCGCCAGGATCTGTCCGACGTAACGTGCCACTGCGCGTACCGCTCCCATCGTTCCGGGGTAGTCCATGCGGGTCGGTCCGACCACGCCGAGTTTGGCGACTGCCTCGTCGCCCGAACCGTAGCCGACCGCGACGACGGACGTGGAGTTGAGCCCCTCGTGGGCGTTCTCGTGCCCGATCCGTACGGTCATGCCCGAGTCCTTGGCCTCGCCGAGCAGCTTCAGCAGCACGACCTGCTCCTCCAATGCCTCCAGCACCGGCCGGATCATCACGGGGAAGTCGTGCCCGAACCGGGTGAGGTTGGAGGTGCCGCCGATCATCAGCCGCTCCTCCGTCTCCTCGACGAGGGTTTCGAGCAGGGTGGAGAGCACGGTGGACACGGTTCCCCGGTCCTCGCTCTCGAAGGATTCCGGCAGGTCCTGCACCAACTGCGGGACATCCGTGAAACGGCGTCCGACGACCCGGCTGTTGAGCCGGGCCCGCAGATCGGCGAGAGAGATCTCACCGAACGGAGCGGGGCAGTCGATCATGCGCTGTTCGACCCGGCCGGTGTCCGTGATCAGCACGAGCATCAGCCGGGCGGACGCCAGCGAGAGCAGTTCCACATGCCGCACCGTGGACCGGGTCAGCGAGGGGTACTGCACGATGGCGACCTGCCGGGTCAGCTGCGCGAGCAGCCGAACGGTGCGGCCCACGACGTCGTCGAGGTCGACCGCGCCGTCGAGGAAGTTGTGAATGGCGCGACGTTCCGGCGACGAGAGGGGCTTGACGCCCGCGAGCTTGTCGACGAAGAGCCGGTAGCCCTTGTCCGTCGGGATGCGTCCCGCGCTGGTGTGGGGCTGGGCGATGAAGCCCTCGTCCTCCAGCACGGCCATGTCGTTGCGGACGGTGGCCGGGGAGACCCCCAGCTTGTGCCGTTCGGTGAGCGCCTTGGAGCCGACGGGCTCCTCGGTGCCGACATAGTCCTGGACGATGGCGCGCAGCACTTCGAGTCTGCGTTCGCTGAGCATCGCGCACACCTCCAGCTGTCCTCGGTGGTTCTCGGGCCGTTCCTGTTTTTCTTTCCCGGGAATTCTCCTGGCACTCTGTCGACGTGAGTGCCAGCAATCCCCCGGCCAGTGTACGGCGGTCGAGTGGGGGCCTAGCAAGGGCGACCGGCCACGCTGCCGCGAGACCGTGCAGGTCTTTTGCGGATAGCGTCGCGGTATGAACGCCTCTTGGGAAGAGTTCGGCTGGGAGCGACTCGGTCACGGAGTGGGCCGACGGCGGCTTCCCGGGTGGGATGCGACGGTCGCACTGGTGGCCGGAACGGACGGCGCGCTGCTCTACGACACCGGATCGACGCTCCGCGAGGGGGCGGAAGTGCGGGCCCAGGCACAGGCCCTGCTCGGCCGGAGGGTGACGCATATCGCACTCAGCCACCCTCACTTCGACCACGTGCTGGGCACCGCGGCGTTCTCCGGCGCCCAGGTGTACGGAGCGGTCGGCATGGCCGGGCTGCTGAAGCGCGGGGCGGACGAGCTGTGCGCCGACGCGGTGCGCCACGGGGTGTCCGAGCGCGACGCCGTGGAGGCCACCGGTGTGCTGGTGGCTCCGCACCACGAGGTGTGCGGCGAGTGGACCCTCGATCTGGGTGGCGGCCGTCAGGTGCTGCTGGCGAATGTGGGCCCCGCCCACAGCGGCCACGATCTGGTGGCGCTCGTCCCCGGCGCCCCGACGGTGGTGCTCTGCGGCGACCTGGTCGAGGAATCCGGCGAACCGCAGGCGGGCCGGGACGCGGTGCCGTCCCGCTGGCCGGCCGCGCTGGACCGGCTGCTGGCGCTCGGCGGCGAGGACGCGGTGTACGTCCCGGGGCACGGGGCGGTGGTGGACGCGGTGTTCGTCAGGGCCCAGCGCGACCGGCTGGCCGCCCTCTTCGGCGTGTCGTGAGGTGGTGTCGTCCTATCGTCATCCGATGCGCAGCTACCAGCCGGACCTGACCCCGCCGTGGAAGAGGTCCGCCCCCGTTCTCGAGGTCCCCGCCGAGCCCGATCTGGTCGTCGAGGAGGTCTCCACCGGATTCTGCGGTGCGGTGATCCGCTGTGAGAAGACCGCCCAGGGGCCGACCGTGACCCTGGAGGACCGTTTCGGCAAGCACCGGGTGTTCCCGATGGAGCCGCGCGGCTTCCTGCTGGAGGGCCGGGTGGTCACGCTGGTACGGCCGTCGGCCGCCGGTCCCGTGCGCCCCACGCGTACGGCCTCGGGTTCGGTCGCGGTCCCCGGGGCGCGCGCCCGGGTGGCGCGGGCGGGCCGCATCTATGTGGAGGGCCGCCACGACGCGGAGCTGGTCGAGCGGGTCTGGGGTGACGACCTGCGGATCGAGGGCGTGGTCGTCGAGTATCTGGAGGGCATCGACGACCTCCCGGCGATCGTGCGGGAGTTCTCCCCCGGTCCGGACGCCAGGCTCGGCGTCCTGGTCGACCACCTGGTCCCCGGCTCCAAGGAGTCCCGGATCGCGGACCAGGTCTCGGACGCGAACGTGCTGGTGGTCGGCCATCCCTACATCGACGTGTGGGAGGCGGTGAAGCCGTCGTCCGTGGGCATTCCGGCCTGGCCGGTGGTGCCGCGCGGCCAGGACTGGAAGACGGGCGTGTGCCGCTCGCTGGGCTGGCCGGAGAACACGGGGGCGGCCTGGCAGCGGATCCTTTCCACGGTGCGCTCGTACCGGGACCTGGAGCCGGCGCTGCTGGGCTCGGTGGAGCATTTGATCGATTTCGTGACGGCGCGGCCCGAGTAGCTTCTCCGGGGTCCGGGGAGGGCTGGGAGCAGGGCCGGGCCCCGCCCCACGCCCGCCCCTCAGTCCACCAGGTCCCGCACCACCGCATCCGCCAGCAACCGCCCGCGCAAGGTCAGCACCGCCCGCCCCTCCCCGTACGGCCCGCGTTCCAGCAACCCGTCCTCCACCGCCCGCCCCGCCGCGGCCAGCCCCGCCGGTGCCAGCAGCGACAGCGGGCAGCCGTCCACGAGCCGCAGCTCCAGCAGGATCCGCTCGACCCGCCGGTCCTCCGCGGAGAGGATCTCGCGCCCGGCGCCGGGCGACCGTCCCTCGGCCAGAGCCTGCGCGTACGCCCCCGGATGCTTGACGTTCCACCAGCGCACCCCGCCGACGTGGCTGTGCGCCCCGGGACCGGCGCCCCACCAGTCGGCGCCGCGCCAGTACAGCTCGTTGTGCAGGCAGCGGCCCTCGGGCGTACGGGCCCAGTTCGACACCTCGTACCAGGAGAAGCCCGCCGCGGCCATCGCCTGGTCCGCGATCAGGTACCGGTCCGCGTGGGCGTCGTCATCGGTCATCGGGATCTCGCCGCGCCGGATCCGGCGGGCCAGCTGCGTACCCTCCTCGACGATCAGCGCGTACGCCGACACATGGTCCGGCCCCGCTCCGATCGCCGTCTCCAGCGAGGCCCGCCAGTCGTCGTCGGACTCCCCGGGCGTGCCGTAGATCAGGTCGAGGTTGATGTGCTCGAAGCCCGCCTCCCGCGCCTCGGCGACGCACGCCTCGGGCCGCCCCGGCGTGTGCGTACGGTCCAGGATCTTCAGCACATGCTGCCGCGCGCTCTGCATCCCGAAGGAGATCCGGTTGAAGCCGCCCTCCCGCAGCTCGGCCAGATACGCCGGACCGACAGACTCCGGATTGGCCTCGGTGGTGATCTCGGCGTCGTCCGCCAGCCCGAACTCCTCGCGGATCGCCCCCAGCATCCGCACCAGGTCCGCGGCAGCCAGCAGGGTCGGCGTACCGCCGCCGACGAAGACCGTACGGACCGGACGCGGATCGTCGCCCAGGACCTTGCGGGCCTGGCGGACCTCGCCGATCAGATGGGCCGCGTAGTTGTCCCGGGAGGCCAGGGCGCCGCCGGAGCCGCGGAGCTCGGTGGCGGTGTAGGTGTTGAAGTCGCAGTAACCGCAGCGGGTCGCGCAGTAGGGCACGTGCAGGTAGAAGCCGAGCGGCCGGTCGGCGGCGCCTTCCAGGGCATGGCGGGGCAGCGCCCCGTCGTCGGGTACGGGTTCACCATCGGGCAGTACGGAAGGCATACCGCCCATTGTCGCTCGCCGCCCGGAATCCCCGAGCCACTCCCGTGATCACGGAACGACGGCGCCCACGGACCGCACGGCTCCCTCAGCGACCGCACCGTCCCGTCCCGCTCACTTCTCGCCCCTCTCGCCCCCTGTCTTCCCCTGGTCCTCCCCCTCGTCCCCTCGTTCTCGTCCTCACCCCGCCTGGAGCACCAGCAGTGCCAGATCGTCATCGGGCGGCCGCTCGGCGAATTCGTGCACGGCCCGCTTGATCCGGTCCGCGATCCCGTCCGCCGACAGCCCGGCACAGTCGGCGAGCGCAAGGGCCAGACCGTCCCCGTCGTCGAACATCAGCGGGCCGGAGCGCCGCTCCGTCACACCGTCCGTGACGCACAGCAGGCTGTCGCCGGGCGCCAGCTCGAAGCTCTGGCTCTCGTACGCGACGTCGTCGAAGATCCCGAGCAGCATCTGCGGCTCGGCGGCCGGGCGCACCTCGCCGTCGGGACGCAGCAGCAACGGCAGCGGGTGGCCCGCGCTGGCAAGGGTGCAGCGCACGCCGCCGTCGGGCAGCGGCACGAGTTCCCCGTACAGCAGGGAGAGAAATCGGGACTGCCCGGTGTCCGCCGTCTGCTGGCCGCCCGCCGCGGCCACCATCAGCGCGGCCGCCTCGGCGGCCTCCATCGCATCGTCGAGGAGCAGCCGGTTGAGCCGGTCGAGCACCTCACCGACACCGAACCCCTCACGGGCCAGCAGCCGGAGCCAGGGGCGGGCGAGGCCGGTGACGACGGCGGCTTCCGGGCCGCTGCCCTGGACGTCGCCGAGGACGAAGCACCAGCGGTCGCCGGGGCACGGGAAGATGTCGTAGAAGTCGCCGCCGACGACTCCGTCGTCGCTGGGTTCGTAGACCAGGGAGCTGGTGACGCCCGGTATGTCGGCGACCTTGCCGGGCAGCAGCGCGCGTTGCAGGATGCGGCTGATGGTGGCCTGTCGGGTGTAGGCGCGGGCGGCGCCGACGGCGAGGCCGACGCGGCGTACGAAGTCCTCTATCAGGGCGGTCACTTCGTCGGGGACGCGTGCCAGCCCCTCCCGGCCCAGGAGCACGGCGCCGAGTGTCCGGCCACCCGATGTGATCCGGTAGGCGAGGGCGGACCCGGCACGTCCCTCGGGCTCCCCGCCGTCCTCCTCGCCGCCGGGCCAGGGCATGGAGACGGGTCCGGTGCCCACCCGTTCGGGCAGCCGGATCGGGTCCTGTTCCAGCGCCGTACGCAGCGGCCCGGTCTCGGCCTCGTCCCGGTGCCAGACACTGGCGAGCCGGGGGACGGCCGCGGGACCGCCGTTCTCGGGCTCCAGCCAGACCGCGCACCAGTCGGCGAGTCTGGGCACGAGTAACTGCCCGGCCAGCGCCGCCACGATGTCCTCGTCGAGCTGGCCGGCGAGCAGGTCCGAGGCCTCGGCCAGGAACGACAGCGCGCCGCGGCCGGCCCAGTCCGCGTTGTCGCGCAGGGCCCGCCGGGCGGTGGGGGCGAGCAGTTCGGCGGCCCGCAGCCCCTGCTGGAAGCCCGGGTCGGTGGACGATTCGGGGAACGGGTTCCAGTCGTCGACGGGCAGGCGCGCCCAGACGGTCTTGAGGCCGGTGCGGTAGGTGATGCCCCAGCGCTCGGCGAGGGTGCCGACGAGCTGGAGCCCGCGGCCGTACTCGGCGGGCCCGTCAAAGAAGGTGAGGGCCCCGTCCTGCGTCACCTCCGTCGTGCCGCCGTCGTCCTCCTTGCGTTCGCTGCGCACCGCGCGGGCCGGGTGGTGGTCGGAGACCTCCAGCACCAGGGCCGCCGCCTCGTCCTCGGTGGTCTCCTCCAGCCGGCAGAGCAGCTCGACGTTGGTCCCGGCGTGCACGACCGCGTTGGTGACGAGTTCGCTGACGACGACCTCCGCGTCATCGGCCAGGCGCTCGCTGAAGCCCACGGCCGCCGGCAGTCCGAGCCCGGTCCACTCGGTGAGAGCGGCCCGCACGAAGCGGCGGCCGGCGGAGGGTGCGAGGAGGTTTCCGGGCAGGGACGTACGGGCGACCGGACGTGCGTCCGCATGGTCGGCGGTGGTACCGGGACGCTGAACTATGTCCCGCTGCAAGGGAATGGGCCCCACGGTGCGGCTCCTGACCTGTTCTCGCTCTGTCTGTTCTCGTTCAGTCTGTTCTCGCTGGGCGCCGCTGACGACACCGACAGAGTGACAGATGGACCATGCCCATAAGCGACGAGTTGCCGAAGTGAGCAGAGAAAGTGAGCGAAGAGGAACCGAGGCAGCCGCACCGGGCGACCGGTCCGCGAGGACCCGTACTGGGGCCGCTCGTCCGGATCAGGCCGGGGCACGCGAGCCCGGCCTGATCCAGACGAAAGACCCTAAGCCTCGCGGGCCCTCACGTACATGTCGTCGATGAGATCCTTGTACTCACGCTCCACGACCGGCCGCTTCAGCTTCAGACTGGGCGTCAGTTCGCCGTGCTCGATGTCGAGATCGCGCGGCAGCAGCCGGAACTTCTTGATGGTCTGCCAGCGCTGCAGCCCCTCGTTGAGCCGCTTCACGTAGCCCTCGATCAGCTCGACGACCTGTGCGGAGGCCACCACCTCGGCGTACGGCTTCCCGCCCAGGCCGTTCTCGGCGGCCCAGCCGAGGATGGTCGGCTCGTCGAGCGCGATCAGGGCGGTGCAGAAGTTGCGGTCCGCGCCGTGCACCAGGATGTTGGAGACGAACGGGCAGACCGCCTTGAACTGCCCCTCGACCTCCGCCGGGGCGATGTACTTGCCGCCGGACGTCTTGATCAGGTCCTTCTTGCGGTCGGTGATCCGGAGATAGCCGTCCGCGGACAGCTCTCCGATGTCGCCGGTGTGGAACCAGCCGTCCGCCTCCAGCACCTCGGCGGTCTTCTCCGGCAGCCCCTGGTAGCCCTCCATCAGGCCGGGGCCGCGCAGCAGGATCTCGCCGTCGTGGGCGATGCGCACCTCGGTGCCGGGGAGGGGCTTGCCGACGGTGCCGGTGCGGTAGGCCTCGCCCGGGTTGACGAAGGAGGCGGCGCTGGTCTCGGTGAGGCCGTAACCCTCCAGGATGTGGATCCCGGCGCCCGCGAAGAAGTAGCCGATGTCGGGAGCGAGCGCCGCGGAGCCGGAGACACAGGCACGCAGCCGGCCGCCGAAGGCCTCACGGATCTTGGCGAAGACGAGGGTGTCGGCGACCTTGTGCTTGGCACCGAGTGCGAACGGGACGGAGGCCGTGCCGGTGCGCCGGAAGTTGTCCTGCGAGACCATCGCATACTCGCGGGCGACCCCGGCCGCCCACTGGAAGATCTTGTACTTGGCCGCGCCACCGGCCCGCGCCTTGGCGGCGACACCGTTGTAGACCTTTTCGAAGATGCGGGGGACGGCGGCCATGTACGTCGGCTGGACCACCGGCAGATTCTCGATGATCTTGTCGACCCGGCCGTCGACGGCGGTGACGTGACCGACCTCGATCTGGCCGGAGGTGAGGACCTTGCCGAAGACGTGCGCGAGCGGCAGCCAGAGGTACTGGACGTCCTCCTTGGTGATCAGTCCGGTCGCCACGGTGGCCTTGGCCATGTACGACCAGTTGTCGTGCGGCAGGCGCACGCCCTTGGGACGGCCGGTGGTGCCCGAGGTGTAGATCAGCGTGGCGAGCTGGTCGGCCGTGATGGCGGCGACCCGCTCCTTGACCGCGTCGGGGTGCTTCGCCAAGTGCTCGGCGCCGCGCGCCTCCAGATCGGCGAGGGTCAGGACCCAGCCCTCCGGGTCGCCCTCGGCGGGTCCGGCGCCCTCGGGGTCGATGACGACGACATGGGCGAGGTTCGGCAGCTCGGCGCGCCGCTCACGGGCCTTGGCCAGCTGGCCGGCGTTCTCGGCGATCAGCACCCGGCTCTCGGAGTCGGAGAGGATGAACGCCGACTCCTCGGCGTTGGTCGACGGGTAGATCGTGGTGGTGGCGGCGCCCGCGCACATCACACCGAGGTCGACGAGGATCCATTCCACCCGCGTACCCGCGGCGAGCGCGACGCGCTCCTCCGGCCGCACGCCCAGACCGATCAGCCCGGCCGCGACGGCGTACACCCGCTCGGCGGCCTGCCCCCAGCTCAGCGACTTCCACTCGTCGGGCCCCTCGCCGGTGGCCGCGGGGACGGGGTAGCGATAGGCCTCCTCGTCCGGGGTGGCCGCCACGCGGTCGACGAAGAGGTTCGCCACGGAGGGCGGTCGGTTCTCGATCAAGGTCTGTGTGTCGCTCACGACATCCTCCGGGCCTGCGGCAGTGCTTCACGACCGGCTGCTGGTTGCTGCTTGTTCCTACGAGTGTTCCTGCGCGTGTTCCTGTGTACGTCCGTGTATTCGGCGGTACGCCTGTGTTCGGTCCTGCGGTGCTCGATCCCGCTTGTTTAACTGGCGAGTAACTACGAGGCCGTGATCAGGGTAGAGCGCCCGCGTCCGGCGCGTAAGGGGCAATGGGCCGCCGCTTCATAACGAACGGGCCCCTGTGTCGCGGCGCGTTGCGACACAGGGGCCCGTTGGGCTACCACCGGGTAGGGCGGGGGACGGAGCCGGGGCGGGACTCCTCGACCCCGCCGCGGGCGCTACTTCTTGCCCTTGCCGTCCCCCCCCGACTCGTCCGTCGACAGCACGGCGATGAAGGCCTCCTGAGGCACCTCCACATTGCCGACCATCTTCATCCGCTTCTTGCCTTCCTTCTGCTTCTCCAGCAGCTTCCGCTTACGGGAGATGTCACCGCCGTAGCACTTGGCGAGGACGTCCTTGCGGATGGCGCGGACCGTCTCACGAGCGATGACCCGGGAGCCGATGGCGGCCTGGATCGGCACCTCGAAGTTCTGCCGCGGGATCAGCTCGCGCAGCTTGGCGACGAGCCGCACACCGTACGCGTACGCCTTGTCCTTGTGCGTGACCGCGGAGAACGCGTCGACCTTGTCGCCGTGCAGCAGGATGTCGACCTTGACGAGCTGGGCGGACTGCTCGCCGGTGGGCTCGTAGTCGAGGGAGGCGTAACCCCGCGTCTTGGACTTCAGCTGGTCGAAGAAGTCGAAGACGATCTCGGCGAGCGGCAGGGTGTAGCGGATCTCGACCCGGTCCTCGGAGAGGTAGTCCATGCCGAGCAGGGTGCCGCGCCGGTTCTGGCAGAGCTCCATGATCGCGCCGATGAACTCGCTGGGGGCCAGGACCGTGGCGCGCACGACGGGCTCATGCACCTTGTCGATCTTGCCTTCGGGGAATTCGCTCGGGTTGGTGACGGTGTGCTCGGTGCCGTCCTCCATCTCGACGCGGTAGACCACGTTGGGGGCGGTGGCGATGAGTTCGAGACCGAACTCGCGCTCCAGCCGCTCGCGGATCACGTCGAGGTGGAGCAGGCCGAGGAAGCCGACGCGGAAGCCGAAGCCGAGCGCGGCGGAGGTCTCCGGCTCGTACACCAGGGCGGCGTCGTTGAGCTGGAGCTTGTCGAGCGCCTCGCGCAGGTCCGGGTAGTCCGAGCCGTCCAGCGGGTACAGGCCCGAGAACACCATCGGCTTGGGGTCCTTGTAACCACCCAGCGCCTCGGTCGCGCCCTTGCTCAGGGAGGTGATGGTGTCACCGACCTTGGACTGCCGGACGTCCTTCACCCCGGTGATGATGTAGCCCACCTCGCCCACGCCGAGGCCGTCGGCCGGGGTCATCTCCGGGGAGGAGACTCCGATCTCCAGCAGTTCGTGGGTGGCGCCGGTCGACATCATCCTGATGCGCTCGCGCTTGTTGAGCTGGCCGTCGACGACACGGACGTACGTGACGACGCCGCGGTACGAGTCGTAGACCGAGTCGAAGATCATCGCGCGGGCGGGGGCGTCGGCCTTGCCGATCGGGGCCGGGACGTCCTTGACCACGCGGTCGAGCAGCGCTTCCACACCGAGGCCGGTCTTCGCCGAGACCTTGAGCACGTCCTCCGGCCGGCAGCCGATGAGGTTGGCCAGTTCCTCGGAGAACTTCTCCGGCTGCGCGGCCGGCAGGTCGATCTTGTTGAGCACCGGGACGATGGTGAGGTCGTTCTCCATCGCCAGGTAGAGGTTGGCCAGCGTCTGGGCCTCGATGCCCTGCGCGGCGTCGACCAGCAGGACCGTGCCCTCGCACGCGGCGAGCGAACGGGAGACCTCGTAGGTGAAGTCCACGTGGCCCGGGGTGTCGATCATGTTGAGGACATGGGTGCGACCCTGGTCCTCACCCGTTTCGGGCGCCCAGGGCAGACGCACCGCCTGGGACTTGATGGTGATGCCGCGCTCGCGCTCGATGTCCATCCGGTCGAGGTACTGGGCGCGCATCTGCCGCTGGTCGACCACGCCCGTCAGCTGAAGCATCCGGTCGGCAAGGGTCGACTTGCCGTGGTCGATGTGCGCGATGATGCAGAAGTTGCGGATCAGCGCCGGGTCGGTACGGCTCGGCTCGGGCACGTTGGTAGGAGTCGCGGGCACGCAGGGTCCTGATTCTTGAGACGCCGAACGCCGTGTCTCGGGTCGATGTCGGTTCGGTCGGATCGATACGTAGCCTCCATCGTCCCATGGTTGCGGGGCGAAGACCGGTTTGGGCCGGTCGGAGCGGTGCTGGTACCGTTGACAGCTGTGCCTCGCGACCCTCACGGGCCGTGGGGCGCACATCGAAGATCCAACGAACCTGAAAAGGCTCTTTCGTGGCGAACATCAAGTCCCAGATCAAGCGGAACAAGACGAACGAGAAGGCGCGCCTGCGCAACAAGGCCGTCAAGTCCTCGCTCAAGACCGCTATCCGCAAGGCCCGTGAGGCTGCCGCCGCCGGTGACGTCGAGAAGGCCACCACGGCCGCTCGCGACGCCTCCCGCGCGCTCGACAAGGCCGTCTCGAAGGGTGTCATCCACAAGAACGCCGCCGCCAACAAGAAGTCGGCGCTGGCCTCCAAGGTTGCCTCCCTCCAGGGCTGAGCTTTCTGATGTAACCGCCGGAACGGACCAGCGGGCCCTCTCTCCCGCCCCTGCCCGGCCCCCGCGCCGCACACCGAACCTGCGTTCGCCACGCGGGTGCGGCGCAGCAAAGCGTGAACCGAAGGCCCCGATCTCCGCTCTCCCCCAGAGCGAGGCCGGGGCCTTCGGCGTGCGGGGTTCCTGTCCGACCCGCCCACCACGGATCAGTGGGCGGAGGGAATCACCGAGTCCGTCCGTACGGCACCGAGCGGCGGGCAGCCTGCACCGGTCGGCGCGGACGACCCCATCATCCGGTCCGCCCCTGACCAACGGGGACGACCCCATCAGCCCGTCCGCCCCAGGACGGTCCTCCGCCTCGCGACCGCACGCGCCGGACACCGCACGGCCCGGCCTCCGGCCGGACGACGGCGGTTCGACGACCCGACCTACCGCCCCGACCGAGCCGCCCGCGCCACGGCGACCACGGCCTTCTCCAACGCGTACTCGGGATCATCGCCGCCCCCCTTGACGCCCGCGTCCGCGTCCGCGACCGCCCGTAGCGCCACTGCCACACCGTCCGGCGTCCAGCCGCGCATCTGCTGGCGCACCCGGTCGATCTTCCACGGAGGCATGCCCAGCTCACGCGCGAGGTCCGCGGGCCGTCCCCCGCGCGCCGACGACAGCTTGCCGATCGCGCGTACGCCCTGCGCCAGCGCACTGGTGATCAGCACGGGCGCCACCCCGGTCGACAGCGACCAACGCAAGGCCTCCAGCGCCTCCGCTGCCCGCCCCTCCACCGCGCGGTCGGCGACCGTGAAGCTCGAAGCCTCCGCGCGGCCCGTGTAGTAACGAGCCACGACCGCCTCGTCGATCGTGCCCTCGACATCCGCGACGAGCTGCGAGGCAGCGCTCGCCAGCTCCCGCAGATCGCTACCGATGGAGTCGACCAGCGCCTGGCACGCCTCGGGGGTCGCCGAGCGCCCCAGTGCCCGGAACTCCGACCGTACGAACGACAGCCGCTCGGCCGGCTTCGTCGTCTTCGGACACGCGACCTCCCGTGCCCCGGCCTTGCGCGCCGCGTCCAGCAGCCCCTTGCCCTTGGCGCCGCCGGCGTGCAGCAGAACGAGGGTGATCTCCTCGACCGGATCGCCCAGGTACGCCTTGACGTCCTTGACCGTGTCGGCGGAGAGATCCTGCGCGTTGCGCACGATCACCACTTTGCGCTCGGCGAAGAGCGACGGGCTCGTCAGCTCGGCGAGGGTGCCGGGCTGGAGCTGGTCGGAGGTGAGGTCGCGGACGTCCGTGTCGGGATCGGAGGCACGGGCCGCCGCCACCACCTGTTGCACGGCACGGTCGAGGAGCAGGTCCTCCTGTCCCACGGCGAGCGTGAGGGGGGCGAGCGGGTCGTCGGTGGAATTCCTTCTGGTGGCCATCGCCGTCCAGCATCCCATGGGCCGCTGACAGCCACCGGGCTCCCTTACCCGACCCGTTTCGCTCGGCCGCCGCCTTCCGCGTGCGCCTGGGGACTTCGGGCTCTCGGAGGCCGGTCCGCGCACCATCCGGCGGGCTCACGACGTCTGTCGCGTCGCAGTTCTGCAGACGGAATACTCCCTCTGGGAACGCCATCTGGAACAGGAGATTCTTCCGCTGATCCGGGACCTGGGAATCGGCCTTGTCCCCTATTCACCGCTGGGCCGTGGCTTCCTGACCGGCACGGCGGTCCGCGCGGAAGAATATCCGGAAAGCGACTACCGCAGACACGATCCGCGGTTCCAGGGCGACAACTTCAGGATCAATTCCGCGGCTGCCGACGTGGTCCGGGAAGTCGCCCGTGGGCGCGATGCGACTGCGGCGCAGGTATCGCTCGCCTGGCTGCTGCACAAGGGAGACGACATCACGCCCGTCCCCGGCACGAAGCGCAGGACGACGCTGGAGGAGAACCTCACCGCCACGGAACTCGCGCTGGACCCGGACGAGCTGCGACGTCTGGACACCGCACTGCCGCCTTCGGCGGTCGCTGGCACCCGGTACCCCGAGAGCGTCATGCACATGAACGGCCGTTAGGCGCCCGGCGCCACCCTCCCGGCGAGGCCGTGCCGAGCGGACCGCACGATGTACGCCATACAGGAGAATGGGCAGGTGAGCGATGTGAGACATGTGCTGGTACTGCCCGACCGCGAGGCCGCGGAGGAGGTGGTCGGAGAGCTCTCCGACCGTTTCGGGGTCGCCGAGGAGCCCCAACTCGTACGCGACGCGCTGGCCGGCGAGGACGATGCCGAGGACGCCCAGTGGCTGGTGGTCGTGGAGGACCCGTCGGGGCGGCTGGACGCCTCGGCGCTGGACGCGTTCGCCGCGGAGTACGAGGGCTGGCTCGAAGCGCCTTAGGAAGCGCCTTAGACGGGCACCGGGGACCTCGGCTCAGCTCTTGGGGACGATCTGGATGTCCATGTCGATGGAGATGCTGGAGCCGACGGCCGCGATACCGCGTGCCAGCATGGTCTGCCAGGTGAGGGTGAAGTCCTCGCGATGCAGTTCCGTGGTGGCCCGGCAGGCGGCGCGGGTCTCGCCCTCCAGGCCGTTGCCCAGACCGAGGTACTGGGTGTCCAGCGTGACCGTGCGGCTGACGCCGTGCAGCGTGAGCGCGCCGGTCACGCCCCAGCGGGTACCGCCGCGGTGGACGAAGCGGTCGCTGTAGAACTCGAGCGTCGGGTAGCGGCCCACATCGAGGAAGTCGCTGGAGCGCAGGTGGTCGTCGCGCATCTGGACGTTCGTGTCGATCGACGCGGCGTCGATGACCACGTGCATCGCCGAGTCCTCCATGCGGTCGGCGATCCGGACGGCACCGGCGAAGGTGTTGAACCGGCCGTGGATGCGCGCCATGCCGATATGCCGGGCCGTGAAGCCGATCTGCGAGTGCATCGGCTCGACCTCCCACTCGCCCGGGTCGGGCAGTTGCGGGGGCGTGCGCAGTTGCAGGGTCACATCGCCGAGGCTCGCGTGGCCGCCCGCGACGACCGTGGCCGCGCCGTGGAACGGAGTGAAGCCCTCAGCCGTGACGGCCAGTCGGTACTCACCGGCCGGGACCGTGGCGAGGACGCTGCCGTACGGGTCCGTCTCACCGCCGACGACCTTGCGGCCCGCGCTGTCCGTGATGACGAACTCGGCCTGCGGCACCATCTCGTTGACCGGGTCGAGCACTCGGCAACTGAGCACTCCGGCGGTGCGCGGCACCTCAAGTCCGGAGAGGGCGTTGCCGCGCGCGGCACTTGCCGCTCCCTTGTTTCCCAGCCAACGGCCGAACATCTTCCACCAACCCCCGGGGGCGATTCACCTTGGGGCCTGGCAGCTGGACGTCCTCGTCGGAGCAGCGGCCCACCGACGAGCATGCATTCGATCACTCTTGTGGTGTTCGAGGCAAACAGAGCGGCTCGCAGGGGCTTGAGTAGAGGTGTTACCGAAGGTCCGAATTGACCGTTCCGCTCGTACGCATCACCGGTCCGTCGCGTCCCGCCCGCGCTGTGGCCGGAAAGGTCTGCCGGGAAGCTCGCGGCGACCCCACGCCTGCACGGCAGTGCAGGCGGCCCTACGCGCGGCCGTGCAGGCGGCCTTGCAGGCGGCCCTGCGCGCGGCCGTGCAGGCGCCGTCCGAATGGGGCTCACGACCGGTTCACCGCCCTCAACCCGGCCCCGGCGCCCGTCACGGCGATCGCGCCGTCCGTGTCCGTGCGCAGCACCACCGCACCGCCTGCTCTGAGCGCGTCGACGGTGCGCGGGGCCGGGTGGCCGTACGGGTTGTCCCTGCCTACGCTCACCAGGGCCAGTCTCGGGTGCGCGCTGCGCAGCAGAGCGGGGTCCTGATGGGCGGAGCCGTGGTGGGCGACCTTGAGGACGTCCACCCGTGGCAGCGTGGGAAAGCTGCGCAACAGCCCCTGCTGGGCGGGAGGTTCGAGGTCGCCCAGGAGCAGCAGGGTCAGCCCGCCGGTCCGGACGTACAGGGCGACGCTGGCGTCGTTCGGCTCCCGCGGTACGGGCCCGACCCCCGGGATCGCCGCTGGATCGCCCGCCACGACGGCGCCCGCCCCCGTCCTGCCCGTCGGCCAGAGGACCTGCCAGTCGAGCGGCCCGATCCGGCGGCGCTCACCGGGAACGGCCCGCATCAGAGGGACGTGCGACACGGCAGCGGTTCTCCGTACGAACGCGACCTGGTCCGGCGGTTCGTCCAGGCTCGTCGTCTGGATCGCCCCCACCGCTCGGCCCCGCAGCACACCGGGCAGGCCCCGCACGTGGTCCGCGTGGAAGTGCGTGAGCACCAGGAGCGGCACCTCGGTGATGCCCAGGTCGCGCAGGCACCGGTCGGCGAGCCGGGGATCGGGACCGGTGTCGACGACCACGCCCGCGCCGTCCCCCGCGGCCAGCACCAGCGAGTCGCCCTGCCCCACGTCACACATCGCGAACGCCCAGTCCGGCGGCGGCCATCCGGACAGCACCCGGGTGAGGGGGACCGGGCGCAACACCGCGAGGAGCAGCAGAAGCACGGCGGCCGAACAGACCCAGGGACGGCGCACGACACGACGGGCGCTCAGCACCACGAGAGCCGTCAGCGCGGCAAGCAGCAGCGCGCCCCTCCCGCCGTCGGGCCAGTCGATCTCCGCACCGGGCAGGGCCGCCCCGGTGCGGGCCACCGAGGCGATCCACCCGGCCGGCCACCCCGCGATCCGGGCGAGCAGCTCTGCCACCGGCATGGCCACCGGTGCCAGGGCGAGTGCGGCGAACCCGAGAACCGTGGCGGGCGCCACCGCGAACTCGGCCAGCAGATTGCACGGGACCGCCACCAGGCTGACCCGGGAGGCGAGCAGCACGACCACCGGCGCGCACATCGCCTGCGCGGCTGCGGCCGCGGCCAGCGCCTCGGCAAGCCGGGGCGGAACTCGACGCCGCTGCAGTGCGTCGCTCCATTTCGGGGCGATGGTGAGCAGGGCTCCGGTGGCCAGGACGGAGAGGACGAAGCCGTAACTGCGCGCCATCCACGGGTCGTACAGGACCAGCAGGAGGACCGCGGCGGCCAGCGCGGGGATCAGTGACCTGCGCCGCCCCGTGCCGATGGCGAGCAGCGTGATCAGTCCGCAGGCCGCTGCCCGCAGCACGCTCGGCTCGGGTCTGCAGACGATGACGAAGGCGAGCGTGAGCCCGCCACCGAGCAACGCGGTCATCCGCAGTGAGATGCCCAACCTGGGGGCCAGACCTCGGCGTTCGACGCGCGTCGCCGTGCCCGGCGGTCCGATCAGCAAGACGAGCAGGATCGCCAGGTTGGCACCGGAGACCGCCATCAAGTGGGTGAGGTCGGCCGCCTGGAAGGCATCCTGCAGTTCCGGGGTGACCCGTGAGGTGTCGCCGACCACCAGGCCCGGCAGCAGCGCCCGCGCATCGGGGTCGAGCCGCTCGGTCGCCTGCCGCAGACCCTCACGCAGGGCACCCGCCGCGCGCTGGACCGAGGAAGGTGGCCCGGTGACGCGGGGCGGGCCTTTGCCCTCCGGCCGCAGCACGGCGGTATTGCGCTCCCCGTCGTGCAGCGGAGGCGCCAGCCGACCTTCGACGCGCAGTCGTGTGGAAGGGAGCAACTGCTGCCACTGGGCCGTCGATCGGCCGGGCGGGACGATGAGCAGCACCGGCGTGCTCAACCGGGTGACCGCTCCGTCGGGCCGGGTCAGCGCTGTGATCTCGGCGTCCATGAGGAGCGAAGCGGGCGTGCTGTGATCGCCGCGCACCCGGGGCAGGGTCCACCGGGCGTCGGACGTCACCGTCACCTCCGCCTCGACCCTCGCGAACCGCTGGGCCAGCCCCAGGACCGGCCCCTGCCGTGCGTCGGCGCGGTGCAGCCCGGCCGACGCGGCCCCGGCCGCCGCGCAGAGGAGCGCCGCAGCCGCGGCCGTCACGGTTGTGGTCGCGTTGCTGCGCGGCCGTCGGTTGCGTACCGCGCCTTCACCCCGCGCAGCCTCTCCCCCGAGACCGGCCGGCCACCTGCGCATCGCACGGGTCGCCGGCGCTCCCGGCATCGCCAGGAGCACCATGGCCGCACCGACACAGAGCATCACGCCCACCGCCGTCCACCGCCCCGGCGTGCTCAGTGCGAGCGACGCTCCGGCCCAGGCCGCCATGGCCGGAGGGACCAGCCGAAGGTCGAGCGGGCCCTCCTGCCGCGGGTCGGAGACACCCGACCGCCGGCCCGACGCCGCATGGACGTCCGGGGGGCTCACGGCCCCACCAGCGGCCGGAGGTCGGCGAACCGGCGATCGCCGATCCCGTTGACCTCGCGGAGTTCATCGATGGACCGGAAGCCGCCGTGCTGTGTGCGGTAATCGATGATGTGCTGGGCGAGAACCGGGCCGACACCGGGCAGGGTGTCGAGTTGTTCGACGGTCGCCTGATTGAGACTGACCGGTCCGGCCACGGGGCCGTCGCCGGCCCCCGGAGCAACTCCTCCCGTACCGCCCGTGCCAGGCGGGCCGGGTGGGACACCCACCACGATCTGCTCACCGTCCATGAGCACGCGAGCCCGGTTGAGACCCGCGAGATCGGCACCGGGCCTGGCTCCGCCCGCGGCTCGCAGCGCATCGGCGACCCTTGAGCCGGGCGGCAGTCGAAGGACTCCCGGCCTGCGGACCTTTCCGCTCACATCGACGACGACGCGCCCGTCCGGCCCTGTCGCAAGCGGCGCCCCGGGTGACGGTTCGGGCATCGCGTCGCCCGCCGTCGCCGGTTGGGAAGTCCGGCTGCGCGCACCCTCGTTGACCGGATCAGGAACGCGTACGGAGTGCGGGCGCGCGGACCAGAAGTGCACCGCTGCGAAGACCGCGGCCGCGACCAGGACAACGGCCAGTGCCGCGAGGGTCCGCGGCTCCACGCCGCATCTGAGCTGCAGCCACACCGGAACCCGCTCCCTCAACGCGGGAGCCATGCGCTCCCATCGCCCCCACGCCGCCCCCGGCGCTCCGGAGCCGGGCACCGGGGGCGGCGTCGCAGTGACCGTCGAGGCCGACACCGAGGCAGCCGCTGCGGGCGGTGCGGAAGGCCTGGCTGTCACCGCGGCCATGGCCACGGCCCTGCCGGCAGCGGAACTTGACCTCGGAGTCAGGCCCGGGGTCCGCACCGGGGCGGAAGCGGATGCGGGAGCCGCAGCAGGGACAGAAGAGGAAGAGAGCCCAGGTGCCGCAGCGGAGGCGGAGACGGAAGCGGGGGCCGCAGCGGAAACGGGCGCCGAAGCGGAATCGCGGGCCGAATCCGGAGCCACTGCCATCCCCGGCGCGGGGCGCGCCACTCGTCCGCCGTGCGCCCCTGCCATGAGGGCGTCCGCCCGGCGTCGCGAAGCCGCCGCCACGTCCTCCGCGCGCCCACGTGAGGACCGTCGTCGTCCGGGGCCCAGACCGGGGCCGCTACCGGCGCGGCCGGGACCGCTGCCGCTTCCGCTGGTTGCACGATGTGATCGGGGAGCCATGCCTCACGACGGTAGGCACATCCGCCCGAACTCGCCGAGCGGGCCCAATTCCGGTGGACAACCCACCAGTTGTGGACAACTCGACCACCCCGATGAGTGAAAGCCGATGAGCGGGGTCGTCGGACCGGCTTCAGCGCGGCGAGACCACCGCTCCGAGCAGACCGGGCCCGGTGTGCGCTCCGATCACCGCGCCCACCTCGCTGACATGCAGTTCGACGAGGCCGGACACCTGCTCGCGCAACCGCTCGGCAAGCCGCTCGGCCCGCTCGGGTGCCGCCAGGTGATGCACGGCGATGTCCACCCGGTCACCGCCCGCCCGCTCCGTGACGATCTCCTCCAGGCGCGCGATCGCCTTCGAGGCCGTCCGTACCTTCTCCAGCAGTTCGATGCGGCCTCCGTCCAACTGGAGCAGCGGCTTCACGGCGAGCGCCGAACCCAGCAGTGCCTGCGCGGCCCCGATACGGCCACCGCGGCGCAGATAGTCCAGCGTGTCGACGTAGAAGTACGCGGAGGTGCCCGCGGCACGCTTCTCCGCCGCCGCGACGGCCTCGTCCAGGCTTCCGCCCGTCTCGGCCGTCTCCGCAGCCGCCAGGGCGCAGAATCCGAGGGCCATGGCGACCATCCTGGTGTCGACGACCCGTACCGGGACCGGCGCGTCCTTCGCCGCGAGCAGAGCGGCGTCGTACGTGCCCGAGATCTCGGCCGAGAGGTGCAGCGAGACGATGCCGTCGGCTCCCGCCTCGACGGCTGCCCGGTACGCGGCGGCGAAGACTTCCGGGCTGGGCCGGGAGGTCGTCACGGGCCGACGCTTCTGGAGTGCCAGTGCGAGGGAGCGGGCCGAGATCTCGGTGCCGTCCTCCAGAGCCTGATCACCGAGGACGACGGTCAGCGGCACCGCGGTGATGCCGTGCCGCTCCATCGCCTCGGGCGGCAGGTAGGCCGTGGAATCGGTGACGATCGCGACATGGCGGGACATGAGCGGGAGGTTACCTGGCGAGTCCGCGGCTCGGCAGTCCGACCCCGACCGAATGATCGCTCCCGATCCCTTCGGACCGCATCCTGTCGCCGCCGGTCAACGGACGTCTCGGTTCGTTCGTCGTTTCGAGCCGGGCTCAGCTCTTCGTTTCGAGCCGGGCTCAGCTCGTCGTTTCCGGCCGGGCCGCCTTCTGCCACGGGTACGCGGTCTGCCGTCGCGGGTCCGGAGCCGTGATCGCCTGTGCCGCATCGTCGGCCGGCCCGGCCCCCTGCCCCCGTCGGCTCCCCTGCGCCTGTTCCTGCTCCTGCTCCTGTCCCTGCCCTTGCCGACTCCCCGGCTCATGCCCCTCAGCCTGCGGCTGCCCCTGTCCGCGGACCGGCTCGTCCGGCTCCACCGTCCAGTGCCGCAGCGCCCCCGCCTCCACGTCGATCTGCGCGTTCAGCGCGTTCAGATCGTCCTCGATGAACCGCCGCGCCCGGTCGCGCGCGGCCCAGCGCAGCGAATCCGCCGAGTGCGTGATCCGCTCCGTACGCTGTTTCAGGCCCGGCAGCAGCGAGGCGACCGTCGCGCGGTCGGGTTCGCGCTCCAGTCGCTTCAGGTCGTCGTCCAGCTCCCGACCGTGCACACTCAGCCGCTGGAAGAGGCCCAGCGACTCCGAGAGCGAGGCATCCTCCACGACGCCCGTCTGCAGCGCCTCCTGTGTGGCCCGCATGGACGTGCGCAGCGCGAGCCGCAGCTGTGCCAGCTCACCGGCCACGCCCGGCTGGCCGTAGCTCTTCGCCCGCAGCGTGGTGTCCTCGACGGTGCGGCGTGCCTGGGTGATCGTGCGATCCACGCCCCGCTTCGCCGCGCCGACGGCCTTGACGCCCGCGTACACGCCCAGGGCCACGAACGCGAAAAAGAGCAACCCCAGAATCAGGATCACGGCTTCCATGAGCGCCCCTCGGATGTCGTTTCGGCTGCCGGGTGCCGGCCCCTCCACGGTAAACGGAAAGGGCAGGCTGCGGGTTCCTTCGGAACCCCCAACCTGCCCGTAGGGGAACGCCCCCACATCGCCGTACGGCATCGAGCGGTTACCCGACGAACGTCACGCGAGAACGGTGGACACCCTCACGCGGCGACCCTCGGCGCCGTCACGCCGGGACGATGTTGACCAGCTTCGGAGCGCGCACGATCACCTTGCGGATGCCCGCACCGTCCAGCGCCGCGACCACGGCCGGGTCGGCCAGTGCCAGTGCTTCCAGCTCCTCGTCGGTGATCGACGGGGAGATCTCCAGGCGCGCCTTGACCTTGCCCTTGACCTGCACGACACAGGTCACGGTCTCGTCCACGACGTATGCCGGGTCGGCGACCGGGAAGTCCTGGTGCACGACCGACTCGGTGTGGCCCAGTCGCCGCCACAGTTCCTCCGCGATGTGCGGCGCCAGCGGCGCCACCAGCAGCACCAGCGACTCTGCGACGCTCCGGGACAGCGGGCCGCCCGCCTTGGTCAGGTGGTTGTTCAGCTCGGTGACCTTGGCGATGGCCGTGTTGAAGCGCATCCCGGCCATGTCCTGGCCGACCCCGTCGATCGCCTTGTGCAGCGCCCGCAGCGTCTCCTCGCCCGGCTCCGTGTCGACGACGGTGACCTCGCCGGTCTCCTCGTCGACGACATTGCGCCACAGCCGCTGCAGCAGTCGGTACTGGCCGACGACGGCGCGCGTGTCCCAGGGCCGCGACACGTCCAGGGGGCCCATCGCCATCTCGTACAGGCGCAGCGTGTCCGCCCCGTACTCGGCGCAGATCTCGTCCGGCGTGACCGCGTTCTTCAGGGACTTGCCCATCTTGCCCAGGACGCGGCTGACCTTCTCGTCCTGGTAGTAGAACTTTCCGTCGCGCTCCTCCACGTCCGCCGCCGGGACCGCGATGCCGCGGCTGTCCCGGTAGACGAACGCCTGGATCATGCCCTGGTTGTACAGCTTGTGGAACGGCTCCACGGACGAGATGTGTCCCAGGTCGTGCAGCACCTTGGACCAGAAACGGGCGTACAGCAGGTGCAGCACGGCGTGCTCGGCGCCGCCGACATACAGGTCGACGCCACCGGTCGGCTGCCCCTCTCGCGGGCCCATCCAGTACTGCTCGATCTCCGGGTCGACCAGCTTCCGGTCGTTGTTCGGGTCCAGGTAACGCAGCTCGTACCAGCAGGAGCCGGCCCAGTTGGGCATGGTGTTGGTCTCACGGCGGTACTTCCTGGGACCGTTGCCGTCACCCAGGTCCAGGGTGACGTTGACCCAGTCGGCGTTCCGGGACAGCGGGGTCTCGGGCTGGGTGTCGGCGTCCTCGGGATCGAAGGTGCGCGGCGAGTAGTCGTCGACCTCCGGCAGTTCCAGGGGCAGCATCGACTCGGGCAGCGGGTGGGCGATGCCGTCCTCGTCGTAGACGATCGGGAAGGGCTCGCCCCAGTAGCGCTGGCGGCTGAACAGCCAGTCCCGCAGCCGGAAGTTGACGGTTCCCTCGCCGACACCGTGCGCCTTCAGCCACTCGGTGATCTTCGCCTTGGCGTCGACGACGCCCAGACCGTCCAGCGAGATCTCGTCATTGGCGGAGTTGACCAGCTTCGCTTCGTACGAAGCGAAGGCGTCGTCCCAGGTCGAGGGGTCCGTGCCACGGTCGTCCGACGGCTCGACGACACAGCGCATCGGCAGCTCGAAGGCGCGCGCGAAGGCGAAGTCGCGCGCGTCGTGCGCCGGTACGGCCATGATCGCGCCGGTGCCGTAGCCCATCAGGACGTAGTCCGCGATGAATACGGGCACCTTCTCGCCACTGACCGGGTTGGTCGCGTACGCACCGGTGAAGACACCGGTCTTGTCCTTGGCCTCGGCCTGCCGCTCCACGTCGGACTTGGCGGCGGCCAGCTTGCGGTACGCGGTGACGGCCTCGGCCGGGGACGCGTGTCCGCCGGTCCACACCGGGTGGGTGCCCTCGGGCCAGGCGGCCGGAATGATCCGCTCGACCAGCTCGTGCTCGGGCGCCAGCACCATGTAGGTGGCACCGAACAGGGTGTCCTGGCGGGTGGTGAAGACGGTGATGTCGCCCGCTCCGTCGACCGGGAAGTCGACGCGCGCCCCCTCGGAACGCCCGATCCAGTTGCGCTGCTGCAGCTTGATGGCCTCGGGCCAGTCCAGCCCGTCCAGGTCGTTCAGCAGCCGGTCGGCGTAAGCGGTGATGCGCATGTTCCACTGGCGCAGCTTGGCCTTGAAGACGGGGAAGTTGCCGCGCTCGGAGCGTCCGTCGGCCGTCACCTCCTCATTGGCCAGGACGGTGCCCAGACCCGGCGACCAGTTGACGGGCGCGTCGGAGGCGTACGCCAGGCGGTATCCGCCCAGGACCTCCGCGCGCTCGGCGGCGCTCAGCGCGCTCCAGTCACGGCCGTCCGGGGTGGCACGCGTACCGCTCTCGAACTGTGCGACCAGCTCGTCGATCGGACGGGCCCGGTCGGCCTCGGTGTCGTACCAGGAGTTGAAGATCTGCAGGAAGATCCACTGGGTCCACTTGTAGTACTCCGACTCGATCGTGGCGAACGAGCGGCGCTTGTCGTGCCCCAGACCCAGCCGGCGCAGCTGAGCGGTCATGTTCTCGATGTTGGCCTCGGTGGAGACCCGCGGGTGCGTGCCGGTCTGCACGGCGTACTGCTCCGCGGGCAGGCCGAAGGCGTCGAAGCCCAGGGTGTGCAGCACGTTGTGCCCGGTCATCCGCTGGTGACGGGCGAAGACATCGGTGGCGATGTAGCCCAGGGGGTGACCGACGTGCAGGCCCGCACCCGAGGGGTACGGGAACATGTCCATGATGAACTTCTTCGGCTTGGCGGCCAGTTCCGGATCGTCCGCCAGGTCACCGGTCGGATTCGGCGCCTCGTAGGTGCCCTCGGCGTCCCAGAAGTCCTGCCAGCGTGCCTCGATGTCGGCGGCCATCGCCGCCGTGTAGCGGTGCGGCGCAGCCGTCTCGGCTGCGGAATTCGTCTCGCTCATGATCCTCAAAGCTCCATCGATCGTCATCTGCCGGCGCCCACGTCTACGGACACGCGTCTACGGAAACGAAAAATCCCCTCGCACAGGAGGGGACGCCGCGCCGATTCCGACCAGGCATTCTCACCGGTCGGGACTGATCAGCGCGGCTCGCTAAGCAGAAGGCGTACGGCACGCATGGCGCCAGGGTACCGCACGGACCCGGAGCCGGTCCGGGCACGGCCGCTCCGTGACCAGATCGGCACGCGCATGCCTGCGGCTCGCTGAGCGCGCGCCGGGGCGGCGGAACTGATCGGATTCGACCCGCCGGGCAGGCCTGCCGATGGTGGTCACCGCCGCGACCGGTGCGCCGCGCAGGGCCTTGCGCACAAGGGCGGCGCGACCGCGACCCCGGAGGCACAGTCCACGCCAAGTCAAAGGCTCGCGGCAACGGCCGCAATTGACATGGGTACACAAGAAGCGGGTCATCCTCGGAGGATGACCCGCTTCTTATTTCTTCACTGTGGAGCTAAGGAGAATTGAACTCCTGACCTCCTGCATGCCATGCAGGCGCTCTACCAACTGAGCTATAGCCCCGTGCTGTGTGCCGCCCGGTTCCCCCTGGCGACATCGAGAACATTACCGGTGACCCCGCCGCTCCACCAAATCCATTCCCGCTCGGCCTGATTTAACCGATTTGCGGCACCTCGGCCACGTGCTGAGGCAGGATCTCAGGCAGTGGCGAAGGAGTAGAAGCGTTTGAGGGTGCAGTGCTCCTCCAGCAGTCGCCCGTAGATCGGCTCCCCCTCCAGCTCGCGGTAGGTCTCGATCGGGTCGCCCTTTATGATCAGCGCCCGCGCACACTCCTCGCACCAGTACTGGTACTCCGGGTTGATCGGATCCATGTCCCTGACGATGGGCGTACCGCTGCCGCACCAGTCGCATTTCCGCCTGTGTGCACCCATAAGTCAGCTCCGGCTTTGGCCGCGGGCGGTACACACGCAGAGGGCTCCGCCGTTCCCGCCGAGCACGTGGGCCGCGCGGGACGGGCCGACGGCAGGACGGCCGGTACGGGCGCGGCGTTGGGGAACAAGGAGCAGGTCCGGGACCTCGTGGCGGCTCGCAGGCATCGCGCGCTCCCTCCCGTTCGGTCCGTCGCCCCCTCCGGCGGTCCGATTCTGCCATGACCCCGCAAGGGGGTCAGCCCGCCGGATGTCCGGCTGGTCACCGACGCCGCACGAGAGCCGCCGACGCGCCGGTCGTCACCGCCCCCGGAAGCGCGGGAGAGCATCCCGCCAGGCAGGCCCCGACCTCTGTCTCCCGGACCTATCAAGGCGGTTGAGCCGGCGCGAGCCGAATGTCGCGGCACCGGCCGGCCGGCCCATCTGAGGGACGGTCACCAGGACACCGCTCACGTCGGCAGCACCTTCGGGACGCGCATTCGCCAACACGCCCATGAGGGTGGGGCCGAAGCCCGGCGCCATCCCGCCGCCCATCGTCGCGAAGGCCGCGTACGGCCCCGGGGGCCCACCGTCGTCGCCGTCACGGATCAGCGGAGCGACGGCCGCGGCGGCGAAGGCCATCAGGGCGAACCCGCCCGGAATCAGGGCTCCTTGGGAGTGGCGAGTCCGATCAGGTGGGCCCCGCCGTGTCCATGCGGCCGCCGAGCCCGCCGCCCGTGCCGAGCAGCAGGTGTGCGTGAGGGTGCGGCCGACCACGACGAGTTGCCGAGCGGCGGCCGCCGGGAGGGGATGACCTCGGCGCCACCGACCGTCAACGGGCTGTCCGATGACTTCAGTGCCACCGACCGTCAACGAGCTGCCGGAGTACCGGATCGTGGTCCACACCTCGGCCGACGAGGAGAGCCGACAGGAGGCGGTGGCGCCGCGGTGGCACCGGGAGGTGTGACCAGGACGTGCTCGGGGGGAACTAAGATCCCGCCCCCTGATGGGGACGGGATCTTGATTGTGGAGCTAAGGAGAATTGAACTCCTGACCTCCTGCATGCCATGCAGGCGCTCTACCAACTGAGCTATAGCCCCGCTGTTCGCTGTGTTTCTCTGCGTTTCCGCGCCGCGAACAAGAAGAACTTTAGCCTGTGACCAGCCAGAAAGTGAAATCCGGCCGACGCCGCCCGGAGGCGGCCTCCGAGCGCCGCCCCCGATCACCGGATGACAGGCCCCGGCGCTCCTCCGCCACGGCCCTCCCGGCACTCCGTGGCGGCCCCACTGGCCACAGCACCAGGGTCTTTCGTTTGGATCGGACCGGATCAGGGAGCGGCGTCGGGTGCCGTGGATCGCGAGGCGGAGGACGGAGTCATGGCAGAGCCATGGCGACCGACGACAACGCGGCAAGGCGCGGTGCCGGGGCACCGGAGCCCGGCCTGATCCCAGAGGCCCTAGGTGTCGTCGCCGAGCACCGGCTCGGGCAGGGTGCCGGCGTTGTGCTCCAGCAGGCGCCAGCCGCGCGCCCCCTCGCCCAGCACCGACCAACAGCAGTTGGAGAGCCCGCCGAGTCCTTCCCAGTGCTGCGACTCCAGACCCAGCAGCCGACCGATGGTGGTGCGGATGGTGCCGCCGTGGCTGACCACGACGAGCGTGCCGCTGTCGGGCAGCTTGTCGGCGTGTCCGAGCACGACCGGGGCGGCCCGGTCGGCGACCTCGGTCTCCAGCTCACCGCCGCCGCGCCGCACGGGCTCGCCGCGCTTCCACGCGGCGTACTGCTCGCCGTACTGCCCGACGATCTCCTCATGTGTGAGGCCCTGCCAGGCGCCCGCGTAGGTTTCGCGCAGTCCCGCGTCGTGCGCGACTTCGAGGCCGGCGATCGCTGCAAGCTCGGCGGCCGTGGCCGCCGCCCGCTGCAGATCGGAAGCGACGATCGCGTCCGGCTTCAGCGAGGCGAGCAGCCGGGCGGCCCGCTGAGCCTGTCCGACACCGGTCTCGGTGAGCGCGATGTCCGTGGAGCCCTGGAACCGGCGCTCCAGATTCCATGCCGTCTGGCCGTGCCGCCAGAGGACGATCCTGCGGCCCCTGCCGCTTCCGGTGCCGTTCAGCTCTGCTCACCCTCCGTACCGCCGGTGAGCCTGGCGTGCTCCTCGGCCTTGCCGCGGGTCTTGACGGCGTCCTCGGGGAGCGCGATCTCGGGGCAGTCCTTCCAGAGGCGCTCCAGCGCGTAGAAGACCCGCTCCTCGCTGTGCTGGACGTGGATGACGATGTCGACGTAGTCGAGGAGGATCCAGCGCGCGTCGCGGTCGCCCTCACGGCGTACCGGCTTGGCGCCGAGCTCCTTCTGGAGCCGTTCCTCGATCTCGTCAACGATCGACTTGACCTGGCGGTCACTGGGGGCCGAGGCCAGCAGGAAGGCGTCCGTGATCGACAGCACGTCGCTGACGTCGTACGCGATGATGTCGTGCGCGAGCCGGTCGGCGGCCGCCTGGGCGGCGGCGTTGATGAGCTCGATGGAGCGGTCCGTGGCGGTCACAAGCAGGCTTTCGTCGGCGGTCAGATCAACCTCTAGGGTCTCACGGACCGCACGCAGCGAACGTTCGACGATCGAATCGACGTCATCCAGGTGGTGCGGACCCGGTCATTTGATCGCGTAGTCCTGGCCGATCACAACGGACACATCGGCGTTCGCGGCGGGCTTGCCCTGCTTCACCGCGCTCGTCGGCAGGCCCAGGGTCTTCGCGGTCTGCGTCGCCTTGTCCTTGTCCGCCGCGGTCTTGTAGACGACCTCGGACAGTGCCACGGTCTCGGCCGTTCCGCCGCCGACGAAGGCATAGCCGCCGTTGACCAACTTGATCCGGGCGGACTCCGTGCCGTCCTTGTCACCGGTGGCGTTCTTGACTGCGACCCGCACCGCCGCGCCGGCGTCCGGGGCCTTCACCGTGCCGCCGAGGATGTCCTTGACGACACTCTCGGTGGCCGCTTCGGTGAGCGTGCCGTCGGCCTGTACCGGCAGGAGTGCCGTCTTGTAGTCGCCGATCTTGGCGCGCTGCGCGAGCTTCGCCAGCGAGGCGCCGAGATCCTTCTCCGGGAGGGACGGGTCGAGGATCTGCGCCAGCGTCTGCACGGTGACCGTGGCGGTCTTCGGATCGTCGGAGATCTTCCGCAGAACGCCCCGCAGAACCTCTCCGAACCGCATGAGCTGCTTCGTCTCGGCCTCACCGGGTGCCCGGTAGGTGGCGTACGCGACGGCCATCTGACCGCTCAGCGTCTGTGCCTCACCCTTCTTCACCAGCGGGGAAGCACCCTTCTTCGTGTCAGGCACCTCGGTGTCGGTGTCGATCTCGATGTTGCCGACCAGATCGACGAGGGTCTCCAGATAGGGGGTGTCGAGCCGCCACGTACCGCTGATCCTGGTGCCGAGCAGTGTGTCGATGGAGTCGCGGGTGCCGGTGGTGCCGTCGTCCTCGACGGACTTGCCGAGGGTCGTGGCACCTTCGTCGTCGGAGACCACGAGCGAGTTGGGGAGCAGGACGGTGGTCCCCTGTTTGGTCGTCACATTGTCGACGAGCAGCGCCGTGGAGGTGCCGCCCTTCTTGGTGTTGTGCAGATGGACCACGATGACGTCCCGCTGCTGCGGGCCCGTCGAGGCCGTGTTGTCCTTCTCCGAGCCGGAGAGGCCCGGGAGCTTTCCGGCGGACCAGAGGTAGCCGACACCGCCGACCACCACCAGGGCCACCACGACTATCAGTGCGACCATGCGGTTGCGGCCGCGACGCCGTGCCTCCTCGCGCCGCTCACTGCGGCTCTCGGTGAACTTCAGCCAGTCGATGACGTCTTCGGAGTCCTCGTCTGGCTCTTCGATGAAGGAGAACTGTTCGGTGCGGTATTCGGCGCGGCGCTGTCCTGGAACGGCCGGTTCCGGCTCGGTCCCGGCGTCGGCTTCCGGCCGGGGCTCCGGCGTGACCGGCGCCGGTGCGGGCGCGGTCTGCTGCGCGGCGGCCTGCTGCGGGATGTTCCACTGCTGGGTGGTGTCGACCGCGGCGGGCTGCCTGCCGGTGTCATAGCCGTAGCCGTCGTAACCGCCGTACGCCTGCTGCTGGGGCTGCTGGGGCTGCTGGGGCTGCTGGGGCTGCTGGGAACCGTACGGGTCGTACTGCTGCTGCGGCTGCACGGGCTGCGGCTGCTGGGGCTGCGCGTACGGGTCGTATCCGTACCCTTGATCGGCCTGGTGTGACTGCTGCTGCGGCTGCTGCGGCGCATACGGGTCGTACGCCTGCTGTCCCGGCTGCTGGTACACCGGCTGCCCGTACTCGTCGTAGCCGACGATCTGCGGCTGCTGGTAGTACGGGTCGTACGGGTTCTGTCGGTCGTTCACCGGTGCCCCTCTGCGTGGCTCATTCGCCGCGGTACAGCTGGCGCTTGTCGATGTAGCGGACCACGCCGTCCGGCACCAAGTACCAGACCGGATCGCCCTGCGCGACCCTCTCACGGCAGTCCGTGGACGAGATCGCGAGCGCGGGAACCTCCACGAGGGAGACCCCGCCCTCCGGCAGCCCTGGGTCCGCGAGCACATGCCCCGGTCGGGTCACACCGATGAAGTGGGAGAGCGAGAACAGCTCGTCGGCGTCCCGCCACGTGAGGATCTGGGAGAGCGCGTCGGCGCCGGTGATGAAGAAGAGGTCCGCGTCGCCGTGGATCGCGCGCAGATCCCGCAGCGTATCGATGGTGTACGTCGGCCCGCTCCGGTCGATGTCGCTCCGGCTGACCGAGAACTGCGGGTTGGACGCCGTCGCGATGACCGTCATCAGATAGCGGTCCTCGGCCGGGGAGACGTTCTTGTGGCTCTTCTGCCACGGCTGTCCGGTCGGAACGAAGATCACCTCGTCGAGGTGGAACTGGGCGGCCACTTCACTGGCCGCCACCAGGTGTCCATGATGAATCGGGTCGAACGTCCCGCCCATCACGCCGATTCGGCGCTTTCCCCGGCCGGTAGGCATTTCCTGCTCTCCCATGCGTGCAGAGCCTACTGGCACAGCTGTACGTCTCTGCCTCAGCGGTCGCGGTTGAAGCGAGTGGTGATCCACAGCAGGAGCAGCAGCACGACGAACGCACCGCCCCCGGTGAGGAACGGGCTGAGGGTTTCGTGGTTGCCACCGTGCTCGCCGCCCTCGGCGGCGAGAGTGGCCAGCTGGTGCGCGGTGCTCGTGAGGCTCATCTTCGGCAGGACCTATCGATCGGGAATCGGAAGGGAGACGTCGCGCACATCGTATGCGGGCGCCCCGGGCACGCTCACGCCGACTCAGTCGTTGTTGTCGTCGTTGCGGTATCCGCGGAGCAGGAACCAGGCGAGCAGGCCGACTCCTACGAGCGAGGCGAGCAGCACGATACGGAGCGTGTTGCCGGGCCCCTGGTCCCCGGATGCGGCGGCGAGCAGAGCAACGGTGTGTGGCATGTCGGGCGTCTCCTCAGTTATCCACAGCCCCCCGCACACCGTAGCCCCAGCACCTACGCTGGGATTTGTCAGGGGGCGAGCGACGTCTCGTACGAACAGGGGGCCCAATTCATGACCGAACGCAGCCACGAGAGTCACGAGAGCGTGCCGAGCAGGCAGCGCAGGCGATTCGCCGGAATCTCGTCCCGGGCCTACGAACACCCGGCGGACCGCTCGGCCCTGGTGGCTCTGCGCAAGCTGAGCGGTTTCGACACCGTGTTCAAGACATTGAGCGGTCTGCTGCCGGAGCGCAGCCTGCGACTGCTCTTCCTCTCCGACTCCGTCCGGGTGAGCGACGCGCAGTTCGTCCATCTCAACGACATGTTGCGAGACGCCTGTTACATCCTGGACCTGGAGAAGGTCCCGCCGATGTATGTCAATCAGGACCCTCAGCCCAACGCCATGTGCATCGGTCTCGACGAACCGATCATCGTGGTGACGACGGGGCTGGTGGAGCTGCTCGACGAGGAGGAGATGCGGGCCGTCATCGGCCACGAGGTGGGGCATGCCCTCTCCGGCCACGCCGTGTACCGCACGATCCTGCTGTTCCTCACCAATATCGCGCTGAAGGTCGCCTGGATCCCGCTCGGCAATGTGGCGATCATGGCGATCGTGACGGCGCTGCGTGAGTGGTTCCGCAAGTCGGAGCTGTCGGCCGACCGGGCGGGACTGCTCGTCGGCCAGGATCTGCAGGCGTCGATGCGCGGTCTGATGAAGATCGCGGGCGGCAATCATCTGCACGAGATGAATGTGGATGCCTTCCTCGCTCAGGCCGACGAGTACGAGAAGGGCGGCGATCTGCGCGACTCCGTGCTCAAGATCCTCAATCTGCTGCCCCGCTCGCACCCCTTCACCACGGTGCGCGCCGCCGAGCTGAAGAAGTGGGCCGAATCCCGCGACTACCAGCGGATCATGGACGGTCACTACCCGCGGCGCGACGAGGACAAGGACACCTCGGTGACGGACTCCTTCCGCCAGTCCGCGGCCCACTACGCGGATTCGGTGCGGACCAGCAAGGATCCGCTGATGAAGTTGGTCGGCGACATAGCGGGAGGCGCCGGAGACCTCGGCGGCAAGCTCCGCGACAAATTCACCGGCCAGGGCGGCGGTGCCACCGGCAAGGGCGGCACTACGGGCGGCTCCGCGGACTCTGCGCGGCCGGAGGAGCCCCGGAACCCTGATCAGCCTGAGCCGGGGTCTGCGGAGAGCTGACCGCCAGCGTCCCGCAGGCCGCCGCCGTGGGCCGGCCCGTGGCGTACGGGTCGGTGCCCGCGGGACCCTGGGAGAGGGCCCGCTGCCCGGCCAGCAGCGGCCGCAGCGCACCGGTGGTGTCCGTCGGGCACGCCTGCGGTCCGGCCTGGACGTAGCTGGTGCGCAGCTCCAGCCGGTGCAGCCGCAGGTCTTCCCGGTCGAAGCTGAAGTGCAGCTCGCGCCGTACGGTGAAGAGCGAGGCACCGCCCGCACGCTGGGGCCCCGGGGTGGCCGGGCGGAGCGTGTAGGTGAAGGTGTGGTCGGACACCACCTCAAGGGTGTCGGACCCCGTCTCGCTGTAGCTCAGGGTGCCCCGGACCCGTATGTCCGGACCGGCCAGCGCCACCTTCGCCGGGTCGAACCGGACCAGCCAGCCGGTCGCGGCGTGCTGTCCGTCGTCGTCCGGCCGGCTCATGCTGTGGTTGAACTGAGCCGTCTGGTCCGGGTCGAGCAGCATTTCCACCGGCCGCACGGCATGTCCGGTGAGGACATCGGGGTCGAGCGAGGACGCCACCAGGTAGTCCTTGACCGTGGTCAGGGCCGCCGCCACCTCGCTGTCCGAGAAGTGGTCCGTCCCCCGGATCGCCGGCAGATTGATGCCTGCGGCACCGTTTGCGAACTGCGCGGCGGGGCTCCGCGCGAGGAGGCCGGCGGCGGTTCCGCCGGGTACGACGTCCCGGGGTGCCAGGGGTACGACGGTCGACCTCAGAGGCTCGGCCCTTCGGCCGACGGGCGCGGTGTAGGGGTGGCGGAAGCCCATGTACAGGGCCGTTCCGAAGGCCAGGGCGATGAGGAGAACCAGGGCGATGACGGCCCTGGAGCCCGCTCGCAGGCCCCGGGGCGGAAGGCTGCGTACGGCGCGGGCATGGTCCTCCATGCGCTCCTCGGCGGAGAACTCCTTCAGCCGGGCAGCACGCACGAACGACTCGTCGAAGACGAGTGACCTGTACTCGTCTTCACCGCCGCCCGGCACGTTGTCGGCCGGACCTTCTGGTGGTTCTCCGCGGTCTGCCATGACTTCTCCCGACTCCACGTCACCGACCGGGGTCGAAACGCTTCGCTCTGCTTCGGCCGAATGGCTTCGGACAGGGCCCGCCCGTCATGAACTCGCATGACGTCGTACGACTACGCATACGGGCGAGTGAGAAGCCCCCTCCAAGAGGGGTCACACCTTCAGGGTAGGTCGATTGGGACCTGGGTAAACGCCGAGCAGCAAGAGAACCACCCGAGAGTTGCCCCCGCCCCCCGGGGAACCGCCCTCCGGACGCTCTCCGGACGGTCGTCGGAGCCGGAGACCGGCGCGGGACCCGAAAGACGTCGCGGGGGCCGGAAAACGTCGCAGGATCCGGAAAACTTCGCGGGGCCCGGGGAACGTGGGCGCGACGGGCGCACGTGGGACGCGTTGGGCGCGGTGCCTCCACGGGGGACGCGCCGTCGGGCGGAATCTCCGTCGACGGGACCGCGTCCTCAGCCGGTGGGGGGAACCGCCGAGACCGTGGGACGGAGATGTCCGACCGAGGTCGACGGGATGGCGCTGGGGACGGGGCCCGGGGCGCTGTCCACGCCCGTGCTGGCGGGCGGCGGGGCGGGGTCCTGACGGCTGCCGCCCGAGGTGTTGCGGTAGACGGCGCTGAAAGCCAGCGCGACCATTCCGATACCCATCAGCACGGCGAGCAGCCAGGCCACCGGCCGGTGCCAGCGCGCCGCGCCCCGGTAGGGGCGCAGAACACCGCCGTGACGCCCGTAGGGGCCGCTGCCGTACGCGTCGCTGTCCGGGTCCAGCGGGTCGTCATAGACGCTCCCGCGGCCGTACAGGCCGCCCGGCCCGTATGCCTCGTCGTGGAGTTCGTCGTCCAGCGGGCCGCCACCCGCCCGCGCGCGGGACGCCTCGGCCTCGGCGCGCGCCTGCGCGGCCGCCAGCAACCGCTCCACCGCGGTGGGTTCATGGAACTCGGCGGCCCGTACGAAGTCCTCGTCGAACACCACGGAGGCGAAGTCCTCGTCCGCGCCCCCGCGGTCGTCGTCGGGCTCCCAGCCGTCCGGGAACGGCCTGCCCCCCACGTCGTCCGGCACGGCTCCAGACTAGCCCCGCCGGGTCGTTCTGGGCAGGGAGCCCGCAACATTCACCGCACCCGGACCGTCACCGCACGTGGCCGTCGCCCGTGACGATGTACTTCGTCGAGGTCAGCTCCGGCAGCCCCATCGGGCCCCTGGCGTGCAGCTTCTGCGTGGAGATGCCGATCTCGGCCCCGAAGCCGAACTGACCGCCGTCGGTGAAGCGGGTGGAAGCGTTCACGGCCACCGTCGTGGAGTCCACCAACTGGGTGAAGCGGCGGGCCGCGGCCTGGGAGGTGGTCACGATCGCCTCGGTGTGCCCGGAGGACCAGAGCCGGATGTGCGCGACGGCCGCGTCCAGCGACTCGACGACGGCCGCGGCGATGTCGTACGAGAGGTACTCGGTCTCCCAGTCCTCCGGCGTGGCCGCCACGACGGTGGCCTTGGACCCCTCGGCGTGTTCGAGGACCCGCTCGTCGCCGTGCACAGTCACCCCGGCCTCGGCCAGCGCGTTCAGGGCGCGGGGCAGGAACTGCGCGGCGACGTCCTTGTGGACCAGGAGCGTCTCGGCCGCGTTGCAGACGCTCGGGCGCTGTGCCTTGGAGTTGATCAGGATGTCGACGGCCATGTCGAGATCGGTCTGCGCGTCCACGTACACATGGCAGTTGCCGGTGCCCGTCTCGATGACCGGAACGGTTGATTCCTCGACCACCGTACGGATCAGCGAGGCACCGCCGCGCGGAATGAGAACGTCGACGAGCCCGCGGGCCCGCATCAGTTCCCGTACCGAATCGCGGTTCTCGCCCGGCACCAGCTGCACCGCGTCGGCCGGGAGACCGGATCCGCCGACCGCGTCGCGCAACACCCGGACCAGCGCGACGTTGGAGGCGTACGCCGAGGACGAACCTCGCAGCAGGACGGCGTTGCCCGACTTCAGGCAGAGGGCCGCGGCGTCGACCGTCACATTGGGCCGGGCCTCGTAGATGATCCCCACGACGCCGAGCGGCACCCGGACCTGTCGCAGGTCGATGCCGTTGGGCAGGGTCGAGCCGCGGACGACCTCGCCGACCGGGTCGGGCAGCGCCGCCACGTCCCGCACGTCGGCGGCGATGGCGCGGATCCGCTCCGGGGTGAGGGTGAGCCGGTCGATGATCGACTCGCTGGTCCCGGCCTCGCGGGCGCGGGCGACGTCCTCGGCGTTGGCCTCGACGATCTCGGCCGTCCGCACCTCCAGCGCGTCCGCGATCGCCAGCAGCGCGTCGTCCTTGGCCGCGCGCGGCAGCGGCGCGATGTCGGCGGCGGCGGAGCGTGCCCGGTAGGCGGCCTGGGCGACCGGGGACATGTTGTCGTACGGCGAGAGCGTGGTCATGCCCGCAGAGTAGTGCGCACACTGCGGGCATCCGTCACGTATCCCGTGATGCGAGACAACTGTCCAGGGCCGTCTCCCCGGGGCCGTCTCCGCGCTCAGTACGGGTGGACGCCGACCGGGGCCGCCGGGGGCGGCCCGTATCCCTCGGCGACGCGCTGGTGGTACGTCTCACGGTCGATGACCTCCAGGCCGACGATCTCCCAGGGCGGAAGCCCGGCGGTGGAGCGGTGTTCTCCCCACAGCCGCAGCGCGACAGCCGCCGCGTCGTGCAGATCGCGCGCCTCCTCCCAGTAGCGGATCTCCGCGCGGTCGTCGGCGTACCGGCTGGTCAGCAGGAAGGGGTGGTCGTGCGCGAGTTGTTCGAGACCGCGTCTGACCTCCTTCAGCGGAATCGCGGCGCCCGAGACACTGAGCGTGATGTGCCAGAGTCTCGACGGGGTGCGTTCCTCCCCCGCCGCCGTCGGCTCGGGTCCGGTGGTCCGGTCGTCCGTGCGGTCCATGGACCGGCTCCCGTCGAAGCCGGCACCTGCTCCGACGCTGGTCAGGGCCCGGCCACCCGTTCCTCGGGATGGCGCCCCCGGGCGCGCTCGTCTCACCGGCGGCCTCCTGTGAATGCGTTCGCTGTGCTGTACCCCGCTGTGTCCCCATGACAAAGTTGACCAGTCCGCGGCCGAGAATGGGGCGGTTTTGGTGAAGGTCTCCGTCCTGAGGCTGGACTTTCAGCCGTTTCAGGGGGTCTGTCAGGGGTGCAGGACGACGAGATCGTCCCTGTGTACGACCTCGCGTTCATATGCCGGACCGAGTTCCCGCGCCAGGTCGCGAGTGGAGCGGCCGAGCAGCTGCGGGATCTCCTTGGCGTCGAAGTTGACCAGTCCGCGGGCCACGGGGCGGCCTACGAGATCGCGCAGTTCCACCGGGTCGCCCGCGCTGAACTCGCCCTCGACCGATGCGATTCCGGCGGGCAGCAGCGAGCTGTGCCGCTCGACGACCGCCTGGACGGCCCCGTCGTCCAGGGTCAGCGAGCCCTGCGGGGTGGAGGCGTGGGCGAGCCAGAGCAGCCGGTCCGCCGAACGGCGTCCGGTGCGGTGGAAGTACGTGCCGGTGTCGCGGCCGGCCAGGGCGTCGGCGGCCCGGCTCGCAGAGGTGAGGACGACCGGGACTCCGGCGGCCGTGGCGATCCGGGCGGCCTCGACCTTGGTCACCATGCCGCCGGTGCCGACGCCCGCCTTCCCGGCGCTGCCGATGGTGACGCCCGCGAGGTCCTCGGGGCCGGCCACCTCGGCGACCCGCGACGTGCCGGGCCTGCTGGGGTCGCCGTCGTACAGGCCGTCCACGTCCGAGAGGAGGACCAGCAGATCGGCGCGGACGAGATGGGCGACGAGCGCGGCGAGCCGGTCGTTGTCGCCGAACCGGATCTCGTCGGTGGCAACGGTGTCGTTCTCGTTGACGACCGGCAGCGCGCCCATGTCCAGCAGCTGGTCGAGGGTGCGGTAGGCGTTACGGTAGTGGGCGCGACGGCTGGTGTCGTTGCTGGTGAGCAGCACCTGGCCGACACGTACGCCATAACGCGCGAAGGAGGCGGTGTAGCGGGCGACGAGCAGTCCTTGGCCGACGCTGGCCGCCGCCTGCTGTCTGGCCAGGTCCTTGGGCCGGCGGTGCAGACCGAGCGGGGCGAGTCCGGCCGCGATGGCGCCGCTGGAGACGAGCACGATCTCGCGTTCCCCGCCGCTTCGCACCTTGGCCAGTACGTCCACGAGCGCGTCGACGCGGTCCGCGTCGAGGCCGCCCGCCGCGGTGGTGAGGGATGACGAACCGACCTTGACCACGATCCTGCGGGCCTCTGTGACGCCCTGCCTTGCCCCTGACACGTACATCCCCAATGATTCGACCTCGCCCAGCCCTCGCAATCTACGCGAGCGGAGGAAGGGGTGCCCGCGCGTTTCGCTCCGTGAACGCAGGGACGGTTCCGTATCCCGCCTCCGCCCGGCTGCTCTGCCGGCGAGATCGACAGCCGCGTCGGCAGTCACATTCATTACTCATATCAATTGATCAACTTCTCGACGCCATGCACCGACACCCGGCAAGGAGATGGGGAATATCGATGCGCGCCGACCGGTGCAACCATCAGAACGTCTCGCTCATCTAACAGCCGATAGGGTGCGTGGCGGCGACTCTCCCCCACATCCGGCAGTGGCAGTGTCGGCCCCGTATCTGCCACCATCTCCAGGGACCTACCAGACATGGGACAGTACCGATGCCAGTCAAAGTAAGTGTCGTCATTCCGGTATACAACCCGGGCAAATACATCGACCCCTGCATCGACTCCCTTCTGAGACAGTCCCTCCCCGCGGAGGATTTCGAAGTTCTCTTCGTGAACGACGGGTCCACCGACGACACCCCCGAACGGCTCGAAAAGCTGGCGGTGGACCACCCGCATTTCCGGGTGATCACCATCCCCAACTCCGGATGGCCCGGAAAGCCCCGCAACGTCGGTGTGGCTGAGGCGAAGGGCGAGTACGTCCAGTTCGTCGACCAGGACGACCACCTCGCCTCCGACGCCCTGCGCCAGCTGTACGAGATGGGGCACCGCAACGGCTCGGACATCGTCATCGGCAAGGTGGCGAGCAACTTCCGCGGTGTGCCGCACGGCGTGTTCAAGAAGAACCGCGAGAAGTGCACCCTGCGCGACGCGCCCCTCTACGACAGCCTCACACCGCACAAGATGTTCCGTACGGAGTTTCTCCGCGAGAACAAGATCGCCTACCCCGAGGGCAAGCGCCGGCTCGAAGACCAGCTCTACATGATGCAGGCGTACTTCCCCGCCGAGGTCGTCTCGATCCTCGGCAACTACACCTGCTACTTCTATTCCCGGCGCGACGACGGCAAGAACGCCGGGTCGACCAGGATCGTCCCGGCCAACTACTACGGGAACCTCCGCGAAGTCCTGGACGTCGTCGTGGCCAATACCGAGCCGGGCCCGTTCCGGGATCTGCTGCTCCGCCGCTTCTACCGGGTCGAGATGTTGGGTCGGCTCAGCGAACCCGCGGTGGTCACGTACGAGCCCGAGTTCTTCGACGAGATGTGCGACGCGATCAGGCCGCTGGCCATCGACTTCATGGGCGACGGTGTCCACGACGGCCTCGGTCCGCTGCTGCGGACCCGGTCCACGCTCCTGCGCAGGGACGACCGGGAGGGGCTGCTGCGGATCGCGCGGTTCGCCAGGTCGGTCAAGGCGTCGGCCCGTCTGGAGGAGTTCACCTGGCAGCCGGACGGCCGCGTCGCCCTGACCGTGACCGCTCGGCTGGTCCACGGCGACGACGAGGCGCCGGTGAAGCTGCTGCGCAAGGACGGCCGCTATTTCCTGCACCCGGACATCGGCGGCGGGCTGCTGGCGGAGGACGAACTCCTTGACGTCACCGACGACTTCGGCGGATTCTCCGCCGAGCTGGCCCTGCGCAACCGCGAGACGGCCGCCGAGTGGCCCTGCCCTGCGACGTTCACCACGCGCGTCGAGGAACTCGGCGACGGGGCTTGCGAGATCGTCCTGCACGGCCACGGGCAGGCCACTTCGGAGGCGGTCAAGGGCCGCGGGCGAGTCTCCCGCGGCTTCTGGGACATCTGGGTGCCGCTGCGCGGCCTGGGCCTCGTCCGCAAGGCCAGGCTGGGCGCCGACCGCGATCCGGACGTGGACCCCGCCTGCCTGCCGGCGTCGCTCGGCTCGCCCGCCCGTGCCGTCATCCCGTACTTCACCGACCCGCACGGCAACCTCACGCTCGATGTGGGCCGCCGCAGCAAGAAACTCGCCGCCTATCTGGACGGCCGTACAGTCCTGCAGACCCCGGGCCGTCGGCCCGAACTCCGGCTGGAGCTGTTCACCGCCACCAGCACCGTCGCCTCGGACGCCCAATTGGTTCTGAGCCCGGCCGACGGCGCCGGCTCGGCCGTGCACACGCTGCCCACCGTGCTGCACCCGGCAACGGGCCGGGCCCACCTCATCGTGCCCCGCCGCGCTCCCCGCGTCGCAGCGGGCGCCTGGAAGCTCTCCGTCCGGCTGGACGGAGAGGAGGACCCCGCACTCAGCCTCTGCGACGTCACCATCAGCAAGGGCGGCAGGATCCGACTTGATCCAAAGCTGCCCGCGGCCGCGGACACGGTCATGGCCGGCGTGGTCGCGCAACGCCGGAAGGCGACTCTGCGTCGCGCCCTGCGCACCGTCGGTGGACCCGTCGTGCGCAGGCTCCCCCCGCAGGGCCGGAAGCGCGCACGCCGCCTCGCCGCCCGCTTCACCGGCTGATCCACACCCGCGCATCCGTCGTGCCCGCCGACGCGGCGGTCCCGCCGACACCAGCACCACACACATCAGGACAAGGACGTGATCGCATGCGGCAGCTCTCCATTGCCGGGGCCTGGGTGCATGAGCCCAAGGTCTTCCCGGACAGCCGCGGCAGCTTCCACGAGTGGTTCAAGGCGTCGGAGCTCAGTGAGGCAGCCGGACACACGCTGCGGCTCGCCCAGGCCAACTGCTCCGTCTCCAGCCGGGGCACCCTGCGCGGTGTCCACTTCGCCGATGTGCCGCCGAGCCAGGCGAAATACGTCAAGTGCGTACGCGGCGCGGTGCTCGACGTCATCGTGGACATCCGGGTCGGCTCCCCCACGTACAAGCAGTGGGAGGCCGTCCGCCTCGACGACGCGGACCATCACGCCGTCTATCTCTCCGAGGGGCTCGGCCACGCCTTCATGGCCCTGACGGACGACGCGACGGTCGTCTATCTCTGCTCCGAGGGCTACGCGCCCGGCCGCGAGCACGGCGTCAACCCGCTCGACCCCGAGCTCGGCATCGAGTGGCCGGAGGGGATCACCCCGCTGCTGTCCGAGAAGGACGCCGCCGCCGCCTCGCTGGCGGAGGCCGAGGCGCAGGGCCTGCTGCCGTCCTACGAGGACTGCCGGGCCTACTACGCCGAGCTGCGCGCCCGCGGCTGAGCACGCAAAGCCCCCGTGATCCGTACGGATCACGGGGGCTTCGTCCTGTCCGGGCCCGGTCTTGGAGGAGCTCACAAACTGGGCGCCCGGCTCGCGACGCCTGGCATGCACGCTCGCTGACCGGACTCCCCTTTTGTGAGCTCCTCTCAGAGCCTGTCGGGCGGCCTTCGATCGGACAGCGGACGCGGTCTGGTGCGTGCGATTCCAAGGCGCCGGGATGTCCTCGGATGGGGTCTCCCCTGCTTGAACGAAGCTCAGAGCTCGGGGATGGAGCTACTAGGACATTTCGGCAACGCGGGAGGGGGTCCCCCCTGGCCCTTAAGGCCTTGGGGGAGTGCGTGCCAGGGCGTGGCCGCCCGATCAGAGGCCGCCCGACAGGCTCTCAGCCCGTCACGGCCTCGATGCGCTTGCGCAGCGGCGCGAACGCCGAGCGCGGGCGGCGCAGGTTGCGGGCGCGTGCCAGGGCCGGCCAGAAGTCGGCGCCGAGCAGCGTCTCGGGCTGGACGGCGTTCTTGCGCACCAGCACCTCGTCGGGAACGTCCTGCGGGTCGGGAACGACGTACTCCTCGATGATCTTGTCGTATGCGTTCTTCAGGACGTCGCTCTCCGGGTTGGCGCCGAACACGGCGACGACTCCGGTCGGTGCCGTGTCCACCTCGACGACGACCAGATCGGGGCGGAAGCGACGCAGCACCTGCACCACCTTGTACACGTCGCCGGTCCAGTACTTGGTGTGCCGGTCGCGGGCCGCCTCGTCGACGTCGCGCGGCAGCATGTCGTCCAGCACGATCACGCTCGACCAGCGGGAGTGCTTCTCGACGTTCATGAAGTCACGCAGGGCGTACTCGAAGAGGTGCATGCCGTCGATGAAGGCGAGCTCCAGCTTCGGGTCGCCGCCGAGCACATTGAGCGGGTCGCGGCGGGCCAGGGCGCGGAACGGGTTGCGACCGTTGCGCAGGTGCAGCAGCGGGTCCTTGCGTGCGAAGAAGTCGTCGCTCGTCGCTTTGACCAGATGGACGTCGCAACTGATGTCCGTCACCACTCTGAAGGCGGGGTCGACGGCGATGGAGGGCACTCTCGAGAGGGCCAGGCTCCTGCCGTCGTTGACCCCGATCTCCAGATAGTTGCGAGGACGGTAGACACGGTGCATATGACGCAGAAAGTCATGGCGGTTCACGTGGAGCAGCCCTTCGGAGAAAACCAACTGGTCTGGTTCCCGGCGAAGTTACCCCATGACCGCACTGTGATGTAAGCGTTCTCCCCTATGTAAACCTTCGTTGTTCATTTCTTTGAAATTCGACTGAAGTCGACTGCCAATACGATCATTCGGTGATCATGATCGTTGTGCTGCAAAAAGTGCCGGAAATGCCTCTTCCAGCGCCGCCCGCCAGTCCCGAATCGGTTCGATCCCGGCCGCCGTCCAGCGCTCGTGTCCCAGCACGCTGAAAGCGGGCCGTGGTGCCGGCCGTACGAAGGTCTCACTGGTCGTGGGGCGGACGCGCTCCGGGTCGGTACCGAGCAGCCGGAAGATCTCCCGGGTGAAGCCGAACCAGGTCGTCTCGCCGCCGCTGGTGCCGTGGTAGACGCCGGCGGGCGCGGTGCCCGCGAGGGCGGCCTGTCCGAGCCGGACCAGCCGGTCGGCCAGATCGACGGTCCAGGTGGGCTGTCCGCGCTGGTCGTCCACCACGTCGAGGGTGTCCTTGACGCCCTCCAGCTTGATCATCGTACGGACGAAGTTGCCCCCGCCCGCGCCGTACAGCCAGGCGGTACGGACCACGTAACCGGTGTCCGGAAGGGTGTCCAGCACGGCCCGCTCCCCGGCCAGTTTGGTGCGGCCGTAGGCGCTGCGCGGTCCGGTGGGGTCGTCCTCGGCGTACGGCTTCTCGCCGTCCCCGGCGAAGACGTAGTCGGTGGAGACCTGGAGGAGGACGGCCCCGTGTTCGCGGCAGGCCGCGGCGAGGACCTCGGGGCCCGTGCCGTTGACCCGGAGCGCCGCGCCCTCCTGGGACTCGGCGTCGTCGACAGCGGTCCAGGCGGCGCAGTTCACCACGACGGCGGGGCGGTGCTTCTCGAAGCCGGCGCGCACCGACCCGGGGTCCGCGATGTCCATGGCCGCACGGTCCGCGGCGACTGCGGTGACGCCCTCACCGGCGAGCCGGGCCAGGACGTCCTGGCCCAGCATCCCGGCGGCTCCGGTGACGAGCCAGACGGCGCTCACAGCGCGGCCCGGCCCTTCAGCGGCTCCCACCAGGAGCGGTTGTCGCGGTACCACTGCACGGTCTCGGCGAGGCCGGTGCGGAAGTCCTTGCGGGGCTCGTAGCCGAGCTCCTCGTGGATCTTGGTGCAGTCGACGGAGTAGCGGCGGTCGTGGCCCTTGCGGTCCTCGACGTAGGTGACGCTGGTGTCCCAGTCGGCGCCGCAGGCGTCCAGCAGCAGGCCGGTGAGCTCCTTGTTGGAGAGCTCGGTTCCGCCGCCGATGTTGTACACCTCGCCGGCCCGGCCCTTCGTGCGGACCAGCTCGATGCCCTGGACGTGGTCGTCGATGTGCAGCCAGTCACGGACGTTGGCGCCGTCACCGTAGAGCGGGACCGTCTTGCCGTCCAGCAGGTTGGTGACGAAGAGCGGGATGACCTTCTCGGGGAAGTGGTGGTGCCCGTAGTTGTTGGAGCAGCGGGTCACCCGCACGTCGAGGCCGTGGGTGCGGTGGTACGAGAGCGCGATCAGATCGCTGGACGCCTTGGCCGCGGAGTACGGCGAGTTGGGCGCGAGCGGGTCGGTCTCGGGCCAGGAGCCCTCGTCGATGGAGCCGTAGACCTCGTCGGTGGAGATGTGCACGAAGGTCTTGATGCCGGCCAGGTGCGCGGCGTGGATCAGGGTGTGGGTGCCCACGACGTTCGTACGGACGAACTCGGCGCCGCCGTCGATGGAGCGGTCCACATGGGACTCGGCGGCGAAGTGCACCACCTGGTCGTGCTCGGCCATCAGCTTGGAGACCAGCTCGGGGTCGCAGATGTCGCCCTGCACGAACCTGAAGCCGGGGTGGTCGCGCACCTCGTCGAGGTTGGCCGGGTTGCCCGCGTAGGTGAGCTTGTCGAGGACCGTGACGGCGATGTCGCCGGGACCCTCGGGGCCCAGCACCGTACGGACGTAGTGCGAGCCGATGAAGCCGGCGCCGCCGGTCACCAGGATGTTGGTGGTCATGAAGAGATCTGCACCTTGCTGTGGTCGCCGAGCACGAGTCGGTGGGCGGACGGGGAACGGGGTGCGGGGGTCACTTCGACGTCACGGCCGATGAGCGACGCCTCCACGCGACGGACACCGGCGATGGAGGCGCCCCGAAGGACGATGGAGTACTCGATCTCGCTGTCCTCGATCCGGCAGTCCTCGGAGACCGAGGTGAACGGACCGACGTACGCGCCGCTGATCACCGACCGGGCGCCGATGATCGCGGGCCCGACGATGCGGCTGCCGCTGACCTTGGCCCCCGCCTCGATGCGTACCCGGCCGATGATCTCGCTCTCGTCGTCGACCTCGGCCTCCTCGTGGGACGGCTCGATGGTCTCCAGGACGGTCCGGTTGACCTCCAGCATGTCGGTGACGTTGCCGGTGTCCTTCCAGTAACCTCGAATCGTGGTGGAGCGGACATCGCGCTTCTGGTCGATCAGCCACTGGATGGCGTGCGTGATCTCCAGCTCGCCGCGCCAGGAGGGCTCGATCGAGCGCACGGCCTCGTGGACCGCGGGGGTGAAGAGGTAGACACCGACGAGCGCCAGATCGCTCTTGGGCTCCTTCGGCTTCTCCTCCAGGGCCGCGACCCTGCCGTCGGCGTCGAGCTCCGCGACCCCGAAGGAGGTCGGGTTCGGCACCTGGGTCAGCAGGATCTGCGCATCGGGCCGTTCCGTGCGGAACTCCTCCACCAGGCCGGTGATCCCGCCGACGATGAAGTTGTCGCCGAGGTACATGACGAAGTCGTCGTCCCCCAGGAAGTCGCGGGCGATCAGCACGGCGTGGGCGAGGCCGAGCGGCTCGTCCTGCGGGATGTACGTGACCTCGATGCCGAGCCGGGAACCGTCGCCGACCGCCTCGCGGATCTCCTGGGCGGTGTCGCCCACGATGATGCCGACCTCGGTGATACCCGCTTCGGCGATGGCTTCCAGACCGTAGAACAGCACGGGTTTGTTCGCCACCGGCACCAGTTGCTTGGCCGAGGTGTGGGTGATGGGACGCAGGCGGGTGCCCGCCCCTCCGGACAGTACGAGAGCCTTCACGTGACCAGTCCTCATGGGTTGAGATGTCGGTCTTGTCGCGGCTGCGACCTGCGGGGCGACTCTACTGAAAACTGCTGCGCGATCCGTCGTGCGTCAACCCCACGAACGAGACGCGAACACACGTATGGGTCCGGATGGGGTGGGTCCGGTCAGCCCACGCTCATCCTCGCCTTCCACCGCCGTACGTCCCGCCGCATACGCCGGGCGACGCGCCGCGACAGTGACGCCTTGCGGGCCGCGACCTCGGGTTTCTCGATGCGCTTGCCGTCGTGCCAGTCGGGCACGGTGACCTCGAAATCGGACATCGAGAGACCGCTCGAACGGTGCCGGAAGTGCGGGTACGCAAGGAAGACCTTGTCCCCCTTTCGTGAACCGACCACATCCGGAACAGTCTTCTCCCGCAGATACGTCAGTATGTCCACCAGTACGTCGGCCCGGCCCGCAGCGACGGCGGCGAGCCGCAGCCTCTCGGCGACCTTGATCAGGCGCGCCACCTCGTCGGTCCAGTACATGTCCATGAGCGGCGCCGCAAGCTCCATCTTGTGGCGCCGTACCTCCTCCGAGTCCCGGAGGAAGTTGGGGCCGAACTGCTGCAGCGTCCCGACCGTGAAAGGCCGAATCATCAGGAAGTCCCGCTTCGGCCCGGCCGGTTCGAGCCGGTGAATGAGCTCCATCATGGCCCGCATGGAATCGAAGCGCCACACATAGGTACCGCTCTTCGTCACATGCTTTCCGTCGTCGCGGCCGACCAGGTGATAGCAGGTGTAATTGGAGATCACGGAGACTCCGGCGCCCCTCAGATACGCCTCCATGGTGAAGAGTGCGTCCTCACCGGTCTTGAGTCCCTCATCAAATCTCAGACCAATTCGCTCCAGCAGTTCACGCCGGAAGAGTTTCTGTGCGCTCAGCGTGTAAATGACCTTGGAATCGTATACATTGACCCGCTCCTTGGTCGCCGTCCACATCGACCGGGGCGCCCCGCGATTGACCCCGACCACCTTGCCGAGCACCACATCGGTGTGCGCCCGGTCGGCCATGGCGACCATCCGCTCCAGGGCCTCGTCGCCGAAGTAGTCGTCCGCGTCGAGGAAGAACACATAGCGCCCCCTCGCCATGCCGAGACCCACATTGCGCGGCCCACTGGGACCGCCGGAATTCTCCTGCCTGACCACCCTGGTCGGAACCGCGGATCGGGCCGCGAACTTCTCCAGGTATTCACCGGTGCCATCGGTCGAACCGTCGTCGACCGCCACGATCTCGATCCGATGGGCGCCGATGGTCTGCGACTCCACCGATTCGAGACAGCGTATGAGATAGGGCATTGCCTCATAAGCGCCGATGACCACGGTGACGTCAGGAATTGGTATCTCGTTCACATCAACAGAAGACAGTCGCCTTCGCGTGTTGGTTGCCCGGCACCACACGACGGAGAAGTGACCCTTATCACAAAAGGCCCGGCACAACCCTTTTGGGGCTGCGCCGGGCCAGTTGGTTCGTGTAAACGGATTAGGCGATTCCTCAGCCGCTCACGGATTCGCCGAGGTTTCTCGCCATGCCTGCGTTCCGCGCCTCGGACTTGGCCGCGAGCGCCTTCACGGCCGCGTCGAACTGCATGAGGGACGTGGGCTCGTCCGGGCCGAGGAGGTAGTGCTTGAGCTCGCGCCGGTCCTCGGCGAGGGCGTCCGCACCGGGGTCCGTCACCGCGCCGAGCAGGGCGTCCAGCTCGACCGCCGAGTTGGAGAGGATCACCGCGGCGCGCACCGCGGTGTTCTGCCGACGGAACTCGGCCTCGCCCAGCTCCGCCGAGTCCGTGACCGCGTACGGCTTGCCGCTCGCGATGAAGTCCGACACCACGCTGGAGATGTCCGAGACCATGGCGTCCGACTCGTTGAAGCAGTCGTACAGCCGCATCTGGGCACCGGTGATGACCCGGTGCTCCCACCAGCCCTGGGAACGCCAGGACGCGGCGTTCCACTCGTCCTTGAGCCGTGCGGTCTCGGCCTCGCGCGCCGGGTCGGCCAGCGAGTCCCGGGACAGCTCCGCCTCGTCGCGGGCGGTGCGACCGCCGCTGGAGAGTTCGGCCAGCCGCGCCTCGATACGGGCCAGCTCGGCCCGCGCCTCGGCCTGCTCGCCCCGCAGAGCGGACGATTCCCGCGCCCAGCGGGGGTCGTTGGCGCGCTCGGCGGCAGCCCGCTCGATCATCTCGGTGATGCGCAGGTGCACGGCCTTGGCCTTGGCGCTGCGGGTACCGGTGAAGGGGTGCGGCTTGTAGAGCAGGCGGATCGGCTGCTCGGAGTTCAGCAGCCGCTCGACGATGTTCTCGCCGGCCAGCAGCAGCGAGGTGTTGCCCGGGTTGTCGTCCCAGCCCTCCCAGGTGGGGGCGTACAGCACCGTCGGAATCGGGTTCTTCGGCGCACCGGACCACGGCTGAATGGCGGCCAGCTGCGGGCGGCCCACCTCGACGATGTCCTCGTCGCGCACGCCGACGTCGGCCAGCGCGTAACGGTCGCGGCCGGCCCGGCCCGCGGTCCACACCTCGTCGTAGGCCTTGCTGTACGGGTTGACGCTGGCGAGCTTGTCGCTGTCGCCGTGGCCGATGAAGACGTGCTTCATCGTCGGCACCCGGAGCAGATGGATGTTCTTGCCGACGTTGGCCGCGTAGAGCGCGACCCGTACCGACGAGAGGTCCAGGTTCATGAGGTGCACACCACCGGGCACGCAGAGCACGGGCACCGATGTGCCGGCGAGCTGCGGGACGATGTTGCGCTCACGCAGGCAGATCAGCGGCCGTCCGCCGAGCTGGGCCATCGTCTCCAGCCACATGTTGACCTGATAGGCCGAGTCCTTGGAGCCGGAGAAGTACAGCATCACGGTCGGCCGGTACTCGGCGAGCCAGTCGCCCACCGCGTTGAGGACCTTGGTCTCCGGCGGTACGAGCCGGCTCGGCCGGACGTACGGCAGGAGCGCCGCCAGATAGCCGACCGCGAGAACGAGCGTGAGGCCCAGGCCGGCATAGGCGATGACGTACCTGCCGGTCTCGACCGCGACCAGCACCCCCACCATCGAGAAGATGTCCAGGTGCAGCATCTTCTCCGCGGGCCTGCTCATCAGGATCTGCGGCGGTGCGTCCCCTATCCGCACCGACCTCAGGTCGATGTTGCGGGTGACCACCGGAAGCTTGCGCCGCAGCCGGATGAGGGTGACCATCGCACTCTGCGGCGCCTGGAGTCCGTAGAAGGCCAGCAGGCAGGCGACCGTCACGTAGAACAGCGTCTGCTCGCCGTATCCCATGCGGGAGAGCAGCAGGATGAGCAGCAGCTGACGGACGAGGAAGCGGATCGACAGTCCGGCGCGGACTGCGGCGAGCCGGTTGATCAGATAGCTGCCGCAGTGGTGCAGATATCGGTCCGCGAGATAGGTGACCGCGGTCGCCGCGGCAAAGAACCAGAGATTGGGGATTATCGCCGCGAGCATGACGCACGGGAACCCCACAGCCACCAGGAGAGCGGCGGCCAGTTCCGAACCACTGCCCACCCGAGCCAAGCGCATGGCTTTCGAAATCACGAAGTACCGCTTCCGAGGATGCCGACTGATACCTTGCGAGGGAAATATGAAGCCAGAGCTTCACGAATTCGGACCCCTGCAGTTCGCACACGGCGAACTGCAGGGGTCCGAATAGTCGATTACCAAGAAGTATTACACATCGGCCTGTCGGTCCAGGACAGCGGCCAGTGCCTGCTCGAAGCCCGACGCCTCGGAGACACCGCGGGTCGGGTCCTGCTGCCGAACGTCGATGACATGGCCGGTCATCTCGGAGAGCAGGACATCGAGGGAGGTCCTGGCGACCGCCTCGGAGGAGAGCAGCGTGGCCGCGGGCTCGTCGCCGAACGCCTTGGTGCGCATCGGGGTGGCGGTGCGCTCCGGGTTCACGCAGTTCACCCGTACTCCGTCGCCCGCCCACTCGTCCGAGAGCGCCTGGGTGAGGTTCACCATGGCGGCCTTGGTGGACGAGTACAGGCTGTACTCCGCGCGGCCCCGGGTGTAGCTGCTGGAGGTGTAGAGCAGCAGCTGGCCCTTGGTCTCGGCGAGGTACTTGTAGGAAGCACGGGCGATCTGCACGGGCGCCAGGTAGTTGACGTTCAGCGCTTCCTGGATGGTCGTGTTGTCCGTCTCGGCCAGCTTGCCGATGCGGAGCACGCCCGCGGTGTTGATCACGTAGTCGATGCGGCCGGTGTCCGCGTACGCCTTGGAGAGCGCGTCGTCGACGTGCTCCGGGTTCTCCACGTGGGTACCGGTGGTGGAGCGGCCCAGGGCGTAGACGGTGGCGCCGTAGGACTCGGCGAGCGTCGCGATGTCCGCGCCGATGCCGTACGAGCCGCCGAAGACGACGAGGGTCTTGCCGGTGAGCAGCTCACGGTAGGCGGCGTCGTCCGTCGGCTGCGGGACGGCCGTGGAGGCCAGCTGGAAGAGCTTGTCCGCGATGAAGACGTCGACCGGCTGGGTGACCTTCATGTTGTACTCGTCGCCCGCGACGACGTAGATCGGCACGTCGGGGAGGTACTTCAGGACGACCGAGCAGTCGTCGGTGGCCTGGAAGTTCGGGTCGCTCGCGGCGACCTCGTAGGCCCGGCGGATCGTGGAGAGCTTGAAGGCCTGCGGCGTCTGGCCCCGGCGCAGCCGGGAGCGGTCGGGCACGTCGGTGATGAACTCGCCGTCGCCGCCGTGCGTACGGGTCACGATGATCGTGTCCGCGGACGGAATGGCGACGTCCACCGCCTGGTAGCGGTCCAGGGCGTCGACGCAGTCCTTGATGACCCGCTGCGAGAGCAGGGGGCGCACGGCGTCGTGGAACAGGACGTTGCGGTCCTCGCCCTCGGCCAGGCCCTCACCGAGGGCCGCGATGGCGCGCTCGGTGGTCTCGTTACGCGTGGAACCGCCCTCGATCACCTTGGTGACCTTGGTGAGTCCGGCCTTCGCGACGAGCTTCTCCACGTCGGGCACATAGCCCGGAGCCATCAGGACGATGACGTCGTCGATGGAGTCGGCCTGCTGGAAGATCGACAGCGTGTGCTCGATGACAGCCTTGCCTGCGATCTTCAGCAGCTGCTTGGGGATCGACAGTCCCACGCGCTGGCCGGTACCGCCGGCGAGCACGACTGCTGTGGTTCGGGCTTTGGCTATGTGCTGAGCAGACACAGACGACCTACCTTGCGAGGGCTGGGAGACACAGCGATGGTTGCACTCTCCGTTACCGTCTCGCAAGGTGGACGTCGGCCGCCGCACGCCCTGTCGAAACCTTGCGGTGCCTTGCGATCAGGGCGAATAACCGAATTGATCCGTTCCGGCGGGTGACCGACACCACACGGTTGAGCGGCATGAATCACCCTTGAGCGGGTTCGGATCCCCCGTTTGCGCGACGCGGAGGACATGCCGGACCGCCGGACGGGCCGGTGGAGCAGGCCCGTCCGGCGGGGTCGACCACGGCGGAACAGCCCGGAGAGCGACTCGCGCGACGAAAGACGAAGGAGGCCCTAGAACGGGTTGAAGTCGTCGAACTCGCGCTGCACCTCGTCGCGTTCGGCGTCACGGTCGCGGCGGCGCTGCGCCGCCGGGCGCGGCGCTTCGAGACGGTGGTCCTCGCCGCGTCGGCCGAGCATCTCCGCGCCCGCCGCCAAGGTGGGCTCCCAGTCGAAGACGACCGCGTTGTCCTCGGCTCCGATGGCCACACCGTCGCCCGCACGGGCACCGGCCTTCATCAACTCGTCCTCGACACCGAGCCGGTTGAGCCGGTCCGCCAGGTAGCCGACGGCCTCGTCGTTGTTGAAGTCGGTCTGCCGGACCCAGCGTTCCGGCTTCTCGCCGCGCACCCGGTAGAGGCCGTCCTCCTCCTTGGTGACGGTGAAGCCCGCGTCGTCGACGGCCTTCGGGCGGATCACGATACGGGTCGCCACTTCCACGGGCTTGGCCGCACGCGCCTCGGCGACGACCCCCGCGAGCGCGAAGGAGAGCTCCTTCAGTCCGGTACGAGCGACCGCGGACACCTCGAAGACCTGGTAGCCGCGCGCCTCCAGGTCCGGGCGGATCATGTCGGCGAGGTCCTGGCCGTCCGGGATGTCGATCTTGTTGAGGACGACGATGCGGGGCCGGTCCTCCAGTCCGCCGTACTGCTTCAGCTCCTCCTCGATCATGTCGAGGTCGGAGACGGGGTCACGGTCGGACTCCAGCGTCGCGGTGTCCAGGACGTGCACGAGCACCGAGCAGCGCTCCACGTGCCGCAGGAACTCCAGGCCGAGCCCGCGGCCCTGGCTGGCACCGGGGATCAGGCCCGGAACGTCGGCGATGGTGTAGACGGTGCTGCCCGCGGTCACCACGCCGAGATTCGGGACGAGGGTCGTGAAGGGGTAGTCGGCGATCTTCGGCCTGGCCGCGGAGAGGACGGAGATCAGCGAGGACTTGCCGGCGCTCGGGTAACCCACCAGCGCGACATCGGCGACGGTCTTGAGCTCCAGGACGATGTCCCTGGCCTCACCGGGCTCGCCGAGCAGCGCGAAGCCGGGGGCCTTGCGCCGGGCGGAGGCCAGCGCGGCGTTGCCGAGGCCGCCACGGCCGCCCTGGCCGGCGACGAACGTGGTGCCCTGGCCGACCAGGTCGGCCAGTACGTTGCCCTTCCGGTCGAGCACGACCGTGCCGTCGGGCACCGGCAGGACGAGGTCCTGGCCGTCCTTGCCGGAGCGGTGGTCGCCCGCGCCGGGCTGGCCGTTGGTGGCCTTGCGGTGGGGGCTGTGGTGGTAGTCGAGGAGCGTGGTGATGTCCTGGTCGACGACCAGGGTCACATCCCCGCCTCGGCCACCGTTGCCGCCGTCCGGGCCGCCGAGCGGTTTGAACTTCTCACGGTGTACGGAGGCGCAGCCGTGGCCTCCGTTACCCGCGGCGGCATGCAGCTCGACGCGGTCCACGAAGGTGGTCATGGTGGGAACCTCCAGTTACATACGTGCAGAAATGTCACTCGTGCTGTCCCGCGTAGGGGAAAGCCGTCTCTCATGGGAGAAACACGCGAAAGGCGGACCCGCTTCCCGTACGGGAAGTGAGGTCCGCCTCCGCAGAAACCGCTCGACGAGCGCCGAAAATCAGCCGGCGATCGGAACGATGTTCACGACCTTGCGGCCACGGTGCGTGCCGAACTCGACCGCACCGGCGGCCAGTGCGAACAGCGTGTCGTCGCCGCCACGGCCGACGCCCGTGCCCGGGTGGAAGTGGGTGCCGCGCTGGCGGACCAGGATCTCACCGGCGTTGACGGCCTGACCGCCGAAGCGCTTCACGCCGAGCCGCTGAGCATTGGAATCGCGCCCGTTCCGGGTGGACGATGCGCCCTTCTTGTGTGCCATGTCTCCTCAGTCCCTTACTTCGCAGCCGCGGGGATACCGGTGACCTTGATCGCCGTGTACTGCTGACGGTGACCCTGGCGACGGCGGTAGCCGGTCTTGTTCTTGTAGCGAAGGATGTCGATCTTCGCGCCCTTGTGGTGGTCCACGACCTCGGCCTGGACCTTGATCCCGGCCAGCACCCACGGGTCGCTGGTCACGGCGTCGCCGTCGACCACGAGCAGGGTCGAGAGCTCGACCGTGTCGCCAACCTGGGCAGTGGAAATCTTGTCAACCTCAACGATGTCACCGACAGCAACCTTGTGCTGGCGGCCACCGCTGCGCACGATGGCGTACACGCGGATCTCTCTTTCGCTCGGAACGGAGCCCCTGATGCCAGCCGCTCACACGGGCCGGGGCCCGAGGTGATCCGAATGGACGAGCGGCCTCTCACCGATGACGGGAGGAGGGTGCTCAGGGACAGGCGCATACGGAAACACGCCGATGGGCAAGATTACGGGCCGCCGACCGGAGGGTCAAACCGGGTCCTGTGTCCTACCCCCGCGTTCTCCGGCTCATTCCTTCCCGGGCCCATCGGCTGCCCCCGTCCGGCCGCGGAGGGCCCACTGACGCCGCCGACGGCCGCCGGACCGGCCGTCCGGCGGGTGGGGCGCCTCGCAGGCCCCTCAGGCGCCTGAGGGGCCGTACAGCCGTGCACCGCGCCGGGCGGCCGGTGGGCCCGGTCCTGGGCAGTCACCGGGGCCACGCACGACGGCCGGTGGGCCGCGCCCCTGTCGAGGTGCGGCCCACCGGCCGTCGTGTCGTGCCGTACGGCCGCGGAGGGGGTCCCTCCGCGGCCGTACCGCGCTGCCGCCTACGCCTCGGTACCGGCCGAGACGACCTGCGGCGACGGTTCCGCGGCAACCGTCTTCTTCGCCGCCGCCTTCTTGGCCGTCGTCTTCTTCGCGGCGGTCTTCTTGGCAGCCGTCTTCTTGGTGGCCGCCTTCTTGGCGGTGGCCTTCTTGGCCGTCTTGCGCGCCGTCTTCTTGGCCGGGGCCTCCGCCTTCGGAGCTTCCGGAGCTTCCGGGGCCTCCGAGGCTTCAGCGGTCCCGGCCGGCTCGGTCTCGGGCTTCGGCTCGATGGAGCCGGTCACCACGACGACCTCCGCCGCGTCCGCACCGGCGGGCGAACCCGCGGGGGCGGTGACCTTGCGGGTCACCCGGCGGCGGGCACGCGGCGGGGCGGCCTCGGGGGCCACCTCCTCGGGTGCCGCCTCGGGCTGCGGGGCCTCGGCGACCGGGGCCGCCTCGACGACCGGGGCCGCCGCCGGCACCGGCTCCTCGACCTGCTCGACCGGGGCCGGCGAGCCCGCCGGGGCAGTGGCCTTACGGGTCGCACGACGGCGCGTACGGCCCTGAGGGGCCTCGGCAGCCGGCTCGGGCTCCACCACAGGCTCCGGCTCCACGGCCTCCACCACCGGCTCCGGCTCGACGACCGGGGCGGGGGCTGCGGCCTTCGGGGCGCCGGCCGGAGCCGATGCCTTACGGGTCGCACGGCGCCTGCCGCGGCCACGCGAAGCGGCTGCCTCGGCCTCGGCCGGGCTGCTGTACAGCTCCTCGTCCGGGACGAACTCCGGCTCGGGCAGCGCCACGGGGGCGGCCACCTCCGCGGCCACCTCGGCCTCGGTCTCGCCCTCCGCGATGTGCTCGTGGTCCTGCTCGACGAGCTGCTCGAGCTCGTGCTCGTGGCCCGCGCCGCCCCGGCCGCGCTTCTTGGAACGCTTGCCGTTGCCGCCGCCACCGACCGAGGTCGGCTGCTCCATGTGCACGATCACGCCGCGCCCGTTGCAGTGGACACAGGTCTCGGAGAAGGACTCCAGCAGACCCTGGCCCACCCGCTTGCGGGTCATCTGGACCAGGCCCAGCGAGGTGACCTCGGCGACCTGGTGCTTCGTACGGTCGCGTCCCAGGCACTCCAGCAGACGGCGCAGCACCAAGTCCCGGTTGGACTCCAGCACCATGTCGATGAAGTCGACGACGACGATGCCGCCGAGGTCGCGCAGCCGCAGCTGGCGCACGATCTCCTCGGCCGCCTCCAGGTTGTTCTTGGTGACGGTCTCTTCGAGGTTGCCGCCCTGACCGGTGAACTTGCCGGTGTTGACGTCGACGACGACCATCGCCTCGGTCTTGTCGATCACCAGCGAACCGCCGCTCGGCAGGTAGACCTTCCGGTCCAGCGCCTTCATCAGCTGCTCGTCGATCCGGTACGTCGCGAAGATGTCGACCTCGGAGGTCCATCGCGACAGACGGTCCGTCAGGTCGGGCGCCACCTGCGAGACGTAACCGTTGATGGTCTCCCACGCGTCGTCGCCGCTGACGATGACCTTGGAGAAGTCCTCGTTGAAGATGTCGCGGACGACCCGGACGGTCATGTCCGGCTCGCCGTAGAGCAGCGTCGGCGCGTTGGAGCTGCCGGTGCTCTTGGACTTCTTCTGGATGTCCTCCCACTGCTGCTGCAGCCGCTCGACATCGCGGCGCAGCTCGTTCTCGCTCGCACCCTCGGCGGCGGTACGGACGATGACGCCCGCGTCCTCGGGAACGATCTTCTTGAGGATGGTCTTCAGCCGGGCCCGCTCGGTGTCGGGCAGCTTGCGGCTGATACCGGTCATCGAGCCCTCGGGCACATAGACCAGGTAGCGGCCGGGCAGCGAGACCTGGCTGGTCAGGCGGGCGCCCTTGTGGCCGATCGGGTCCTTGGTCACCTGGACGAGGACGGACTGGCCGGACTTGAGCGCGCTCTCGATGCGACGCGGCCCGTGGGCCATGCCGAGCGCCTCGAAGTTCACCTCACCGGCGTACAGGACGGCGTTGCGGCCCTTGCCGATGTCGACGAAGGCGGCCTCCATGGACGGCAGTACGTTCTGCACCTTGCCCAGGTAGACGTTGCCGACGTAGCTGGTGGCCTGCTCCTTGTTGACGTAGTGCTCGACGAGCACGTCGTCCTCAAGGACACCGATCTGGGTGCGCTCGCCGTTCTGGCGGACGACCATGACCCGCTCCACGGCCTCGCGGCGGGCCAGGAACTCGGCCTCGGTGATGATCGGGACGCGGCGGCGACCCTGCTCACGGCCCTCGCGGCGGCGCTGCTTCTTCGCCTCCATACGGGTCGAGCCCTTGATGGACTGGACCTCGTCGAAGCCGGTGCCGGCCTCCCGCTCTTCCTTCCTGCGGGGCTCGCGGACCTTGACGACCGTACGCTCCGGGTCATCCGCACCGGTCTCGGCATCGGCCGCGACGTCACCGCTGCGACGACGACGGCGACGACGACGTCGGCTGCTGCTGGATCCGGCGGCCGAGGCCTCGTGCTCCTCGTCCTCCTCCTCCTCGGACTCCTGAGCGCGCTCCTGGTCGTCCTCGGAATGGTCGGCAGCCTCGTCACCGTGCTGCTCGGCGCCCTCCTCGTCCTCGTTGATCTCGCCACGACGGCGGCGACGGCCACCTCGACGGCGACGGCGCGAGGGCCGGTCCCCGTACTCGTCCGTCTCCTCGCCCTCGTGCTCTGCTTCGGGCTCGCTCTCGGGCTCGTGCTCGTCCTCGACGTGCTCCTCCGCGGCGGGGGCGGCGGCCGGCTCGGACTCGGCGGCCTCACCGCGACGGCGGCGACGGCGGCGCGAAGCCGCCTGCGGCGCGGCCTCGGCGGCCGGGGCCTCGGTCGTGGCGGTCGGCTCCTCGACCGTCTCGGGCTCTTCCTCGATCTCCTCGCGACGCGAAGCGGCAGCGGCGGCGGCCGCGGTCTCCGGGGTCTGGAACATCGGCTCGGCGAAGACCGGCGCCTGGAACACGGCCACGGCGGGGCGCGTCGCGCGACGGCTCTTGCGTACGGGCTCCTCGGCCTTGCCGGTGAACTCGGGCCGACCGGCGGCTGCGGTGGCCCGGCGGCGCTGGCGACCGCGCGGTGCGGTGTCCTCGGCCTCGGTGGGCTCGACGGCCTCAGCGGCCTCGGCTACCGGCTCCGCGGCCTCGACCATCGTCTCGGCGGCCTGCGGCGCAACCGCCGGAGCGGTCGCCTTGCGCACCGCACGACGACGCGTACGCGCGGGCGGCGCCTCCACGACCTCGGCCTCCGCCTCGGCCTCGGCAACGGGCTCGGCCGCGACAACAGGCTCGGGCTCGACAGCGGCCTCGGCGGCCTGCGGCGCGCCGGCCGGAGCGGACGCCCTGCGCCGGGTGCGGCCGCGCGGCGCGGCGGGCTCGGGCTCGGCGACCACGGCCGGCTCGGGCTCGACCACGGCCGTGGCTTCCTCGACGATCTCGACGGGCTCGGCGGCCTGCGGCGTGCCCGCCGGAGCGGTCGCCTTGCGCACCGCACGGCGACGGGTGCGCGCGGGCGGCGCCTCCACGACCTCGGCCTCCGCCTCGGCGGCGGCTACGGGCTCGGCGGCGGGCTCCACGATCTCCACGGCCTCGGCGGCCTGCGGCGTGCCCGCCGGAGCGGTCGCCTTGCGCACCGCACGGCGACGGGTGCGCGCGGGCGGCGCGGCCTCCACCTCCGGGGCACTGCCGACTTCTGCAGCGGTGCTGTCGGACACGGCGGCGTCAGCGGCCGGTATGGCCGGCGCGGCGGCACCCTGGGCATCCGCCACCGGCGGGCCGGCCGGGCGGGACGCTGCGCGGCGCCTGCGGCGCGGCGGCAACTTGTCGCCGGGTGCGTTGTTCTCTGCGTCGTTCCCGGTCGTGCCGGGTTCGTTGGGCTGGGGCATGCGGGCGGTTCTCCCGTCAGGCTCCCGGGCGCCGCGCCTGGTTCCGGTCCGGCACGGTCCGCGTGATGTACGCGGGACCGCCGTCCGGGGCGCGGGCGCCGCACGGGAACTCAATGTCTGGCTCGCCGGTTCCGTACGCTCCGTGCGTACGGCCTGGCGAAAGTCTTATGGGTCATCGCGCGGCCCGGCCCAGGTGGCTCCCGAGTCGGAGGGCTGCGCTGCAACGACCGCCTTACGCGGAACCTGCACCTTCCGGCGCCGTCGCGACGGCGGTCCCGGTGGCCGCGGGTGGAGCGGCCGGGGCTGCCTCGCGGTCGGGCGCGAGCGGGTCGGTCACCGTGCCGGACTCCTCGTCGAAGAGCCCCTGCGCCAGCCTGGTCACCGCTGCGGGGACCGGCGGCGCCAGGTCGGCCACAACGCGGAGACCGGACAGGACGTCGTCAGGTCGCACGGCAGGTGTCACGTGCCGAACAACCAGCCGCAGTATCGCACAGGGCCTGTCCCCAGGCCTATCAGCCTGTGGATCAAGGGCCTGCAGTTCGACCACGGCGGCCCGGGCGTCGAAGGTCCGCATGCCGTTCTTCGTACGGCGCTGGACCTCGACGGTCTCGGCCCCGTTGAAGGCGGCCACGGCCTTGTCGGCCTCCTCGGCGGTGACTCCGTCGAGACGCAGCTCCCAGACCGAGGCGGTCAGCCGCTCGGCGAGGCCCGAGGTGCGGGCCTCCACGGCGTCGGTGATGTCGAGACCGTCCGGCAGCGAGGCGTTGAGCAGTTCGCGCAGGACGCCCGGATCCCGGGCCTCGGTGAGGGCGATCTCCAGGAACTCGGCCTCACTGCCCGTGCCGGTGGGGGCGGCATTGGCGTACGACACCTTCGGGTGCGGGGTGAAGCCGGCCGAGTAGGCCATGGGCACCTCGGAGCGGCGCAGTGCCCGCTCGAAGGCACGCTGGAAATCGCGGTGGCTGGTGAACCGGAGGCGGCCGCGCTTGGTGTAGCGCAGTCGGATGCGCTGCACCGCCGGTGCGGGCGGCGGGCCTTCGGGCTGTCGCTTGCCCAGTGGTTCTTCTCCTCGGTGCGGGGCGGACGCGGTGGCACGCCGCCCTCGAAATACGGGTGGCCCGGGGTGTCCGGTCCGGCTCACCCCCGCTCGGCGTTTTTCTCTCCGAGCGAGGAGATCTCTGGTTCGGGCGCCGCGCAGGGCACAGTCGTTGCACTACCCAGAGTACGCGCAAGGGGGCTTCCCGATTCCCGGGGCTCGGGCGCCCCCGGCCCGCCGACCAGCGCCCGCCAGGCGTCACGACGCGCCTGGGCCACCGTCTCGCGTGCCGAGCGCAGCGCCGCCCGGACCGCGCGTCCCGTCCCGACCGCGGCCCGCCCGGCGGGAGCCAGGACGACGTCACGTACGAAATGTCCCACCGGCGTGCACACCGTGCGCCAGACCCAGGTCACCGGCGCCCCGACGAGATGCCACGCCAGCCAGGCGACGGCCCTGCCGACGGCCCGCGAGATGAAGCCCGCGATGCGCCAGGCGACGCCGAACGCGGCGGCGACCTCCCGGCCGACCGGGGCGAGGACCCGCCGGTACAGCCATCCGAGCGGTGCGACGAGCAGCGTCGGAATCAGCCACACCACCGCCGCCCACAGCCCGCTCCCCACGGCCGCGATTGCGCGCGCCATCCGTTCGAGCAGCCAGGTGATGCCATGGCCGAGCGGGGTGAGCAGTTGCCGGTACGCCCAGGCCGACAGCCGTACGAGCAGGTGTTCCACCAGCCATGAGGCGGCGAGCGCGAGGGGCGTCAGGACGTACCGCCACAGGCCGACGACCGGCCGGACCAGCGCGGCGGTGAGCACCCAGCCGACCGCGACAGCGATCCCCGCCCGGCCGGGACCAGCAACTCCCGGTACACCCCGCGCAGCCCGTGACCGATCGGGGTGAGCACCGCTCCGTACAGCCACACCACCGGCACCACGAGCCCGTAGCGCACCACCGGCACCAGCACATACCGCCAGAGCGCGACCCACGGCCACACGAGGACCGCCGCGGCCAGCCACAGCAGCGCACGGCCCAGCGGGGTGAGCACCGTCTCGTACAGCCACGCCGCGGGGATCAGCACCGCGGTCCGGAACAACCGGGACAGGGCCCGGCCCAGGGGGCGCAGCAGGACGCGGTCGGCGGCGCGGGCGCCCGCCACCAGGGCGTCCCAGACCAGCCGCACGGGCAGGACGATCACCAGCACCACGATCCGTACCGGGATCCTGATCAGGGTGGTCAGACAGCCCTCTGCGGCTTCGTACCGCGCGAGGGCCTGGTGCTTGCCGTACTCCATGCCGTTCATGACACGAAGGCCCGGACCGGGGTTTCCCGGTCCGGGCCTTCGTCACCGAGCTGTCACCCGGACGGACCAGTCCGAGGCCGCTACTTCACGACCGACAACGGCAACAGCTTCTTGCCGGTCGGGCCGATCTGGATGCTGGTGTCCATCTGCGGGCAGACGCCGCAGTCGAAGCACGGGGTCCAGCGGCAGTCCTCCACCTCGGTCTCGTCGAGCGAGTCCTGCCAGTCCTCCCAGAGCCAGTCCTTGTCGAGGCCGGAGTCCAGGTGGTCCCAGGGCAGGACCTCCTCGTAGGTCCGCTCGCGGGTGGTGTACCAGTCGACGTCCACGCCGTACTCGGGCAGCGTCTTCTCGGCGGCGGTCATCCAGCGGTCGTAACTGAAGTGCTCGCGCCAGCCGTCGAAGCGGCCGCCGGACTCGTAGACCGCGCGGATGACGGAGCCGACACGGCGGTCGCCGCGCGAGAGCAGGCCCTCGACGATGCCGGGCTTGCCGTCGTGGTAGCGGAAGCCGATGGAGCGGCCGTACTTCTTGTCGCCGCGGATCTTGTCGCGGAGCTTGGCGAGCCGCGCGTCGGTCTCCTCGGCGCCGAGCTGCGGGGCCCACTGGAACGGCGTGTGCGGCTTGGGCACGAAGCCGCCGATGGAGACGGTGCAGCGGATGTCGTTCTGACCGGAGACCTCACGGCCCTTGGCGATCACGTTGACCGCCATGTCACCGATCTGGAGGACGTCCTCGTCGGTCTCGGTGGGCAGACCGCACATGAAGTACAGCTTCACCTGGCGCCACCCGTTGCCGTACGCGGTGGCGACGGTACGGATGAGGTCCTCTTCCGAGACCATCTTGTTGATGACCTTGCGCATGCGCTCGGAGCCGCCCTCGGGGGCGAAGGTGAGACCGGAGCGACGGCCGTTGCGGGTCAGCTCGTTGGCCAGGTCCACGTTGAACGCGTCGACGCGGGTGGAGGGCAGCGAGAGGCCGATCTTGTCCTCGGTGTACCGGTCGGCGAGGCCCTTGGCGATCTCACCGATCTCGGTGTGGTCCGCGGAGGAGAGCGAGAGCAGTCCGACCTCCTCGAAGCCGGTCGCCTTGAGACCCTTCTCGACCATTTCGCCGATGCCGGTGATGCTTCGCTCCCGCACGGGGCGCGTGATCATGCCGGCCTGGCAGAAACGGCAGCCGCGGGTGCAGCCGCGGAAGATCTCGACGGACATCCGCTCGTGCACGGTCTCGGCGAGGGGTACGAGGGGCTGCTTCGGGTAGGGCCACTCGTCGAGGTCCATCACCGTGTGCTTGGACACCCGCCACGGCACGCCGGACTTGTTGGGCACGACACGGCCGATGCGCCCGTCCGGGAGGTACTCGACGTCGTAGAAGCCCGGGACGTAGACGCCGCCGGTCTTCGCGAGGCGGAAGAGCAGCTCCTCGCGGCCGCCGGGGCGGCCCTCGGCCTTCCAGGCGCGGATGATCTCGGTGATCTCCAGGACGGCCTGCTCGCCGTCGCCGATGACCGCGCAGTCGATGAACTCCGCGATGGGCTCGGGGTTGAACGCGGCGTGGCCGCCGGCCAGCACGATCGGGTCGTCGACGGTGCGGTCCTTGGCATCCAGCGGAATGCCCGCGAGATCCAGGGCGGTGAGCATGTTGGTGTAGCCGAGCTCGGTGGAGAAGCTCAGTCCGAAGACGTCGAACGCCTTGACCGGGCGGTGGCTGTCCACGGTGAACTGCGGGACCCGGTGCTCACGCATCAGCTCTTCGAGGTCCGGCCACACGCTGTAGGTGCGCTCGGCGAGGACGCCCTGGCGCTCGTTGAGCACCTCGTAGAGGATCATGACGCCCTGGTTGGGCAGTCCGACCTCGTACGCGTCCGGGTACATCAGCGCCCAACGGACATCGCATTCGTCCCACGGCTTGACGGTGGAGTTCAGCTCACCGCCGACGTACTGGATGGGCTTCTGCACATGCGGGAGCAGAGCTTCGAGCTGTGGGAAGACCGAATCGACAGACATCGCGAACTTTCGAGAGCCGGCAGGGGTGACCATCCAGCGTACCCCGGCGCTCAGCCTCCCAGCGCCGCCCGCACCTGCGGCCGGGACGCCCTCTCCCAGACCTCCGGCAGCTCCCGCTCACCGGCGGCGGCGGCCGCCTCCTCGCGCCCGTACAGCAGTCCCCAGGCGAACGCGGACTCCCCCGCCGCGTGTGCCTGGGCGGCCAGGGTGCGCAGGACGTCGCGGGCCACCACGCTGTCCTGGTGGTCGCCGAGGAGGGTCTGCACGGCCTTCATCCGTTTCGTGAACCGCTTGGCGGGCTTCCCGAGCGCGGGCCGGGCCGCCTCTGCCGCGTAACGGACGCGCTTGGCGGCCTTGCGGGCGTCATGCAGGGCGATATCGCGGTCGTGACCGGGCGGGAGCTCCAGGGCGCGGCCGACGCGGGTCGCGAGGCGCGCGTACTCCTTCAACACGGCGCGGGCCAGTGCCCGCTGGGGGGCACGGGACGCGGCGGGCAGCAGCGGCGGGGCGGCGAGCAGGGCGTCGAGGCGCTCCAGGAGTGCCAGGTACCGCTTCCCGTCGAGCACGGCGACGGTCCGCTGCCGGGAGCCGCCCCGGTGGGCGACCGACCAGATCCGCAGCCGGCTGTGGACGGGCCCGAGGACCAGGGTGCGGGGCACAGCGGCGAGGCAGGCGCGCAGACGGGCGTCGAGAACCTCCTGGTCGCGGTCGATGCCGAGCTCGGCGGCCAGCCACTTCAGCTCGTCGCCGACCGGGTCGGTGACGCTCCGGTCGAGGATCCTGCGGTACGTCCGCAGCGCGCTGCGGAGCCTGCGGGTGGCGACCCGCATCTGATGCACGGAGTCGGGGAGGTCACGGCGTACGGCGGGGTCGAGGGCGACGATCGCCTCGGCCTGCCGGCGGATGTACGCGAGGACGTGGTCGCCCGCGGTGCGTCGCGGGGCGCTCCCGCCGGCCTCTTTCCTCCGGTTCCGTTCCGGAGCCGTCTCGGCGAGCGCCCTGGCCAGCTTGGACGGCAGTGCGGACGGGCGGACGCCGGCTCTGCGCAGCCGTCGTTCCACGGCGTCCAGGAGGGCCGGGTCACCGTCGTCGGCGAGTTCCACCTCGATCTCGGTCCAGGCGGCCGTGCCGTCGCCGCCCGTCAGCCGTTCGGCCCGCACGGTGTCGAGGGCGACCTCGGCGAGCGGGGCGCCCTCGGCGTCGACCAGGTGGTGGACGTCACGGGCGGTGCGCAGCCGGACGACGGGGACGGGCTCGCTCCCCCGGAGCCGGGACCGGAGCAGCCCGGCGAAGGAGCGCGGCAAGGTGTCGGAGAGCGGTTCCCGGAGCTCGTCCCGGATACCGGCGGCGACGGGGAACTTGAGATGCCAGCCCGCGTCGCTCCCCCCGGTGCGGCGGCGCAGGGTGAGGGAGCCGGCCGCCAGCCGCAGGTCCTCGGTGTCGTAGTAGACGGCGTCCAGCTCGCTGACGCCCCGGTGGACGACGGCCGAGACCCCGGCCACCCGGCTCAGATCGGGGAGCCGGGTCTCCGCGGTGGCTTCGTACTTCCGCTCGATCTCACGCTTCGAGTCCGCCATGAACCGAATCTAGACGTGTTGTCCGAGGATGGGCAGTGCTCCCGCATCGGCTCAGGCGCTTATCGGTCGTTGCACCCTGATCGACTGGAGCAGTCCGACGGCCACCCAGACGGCGAACATCGAGGATCCTCCGTACGACACGAACGGCAGCGGAAGCCCGGCGACCGGCATGATGCCGAGCGTCATCCCGATGTTCTCGAAGGCCTGGAAGGCGAACCAGGCGATGATTCCGGCGGCGACGATCGTGCCGTACAGCTCGGTCGTCTCGCGGGCGATCCGGCAGGCGCGCCACAGGACGACGCCGAGCAGGACGAGGATCAGCCCGGCACCAAGGAAGCCGAGCTCCTCGCCCGCGACGGTGAAGACGAAGTCGGTCTGCTGCTCGGGAACGAACTGGCCGGTGGTCTGGGTGCCCTGGAAGAGGCCCGTTCCGGTGAGGCCGCCGGAGCCGATCGCGATGCGGGCCTGGTTGGTGTTGTAGCCGACACCCGCCGGGTCGAGCGCGGGGTTGGCGAAGGCGGCGAAGCGGGCGATCTGGTAGTCGTCGAGCAGACCGAGCTGCCAGATGGCCACGGCGCCCGCCACGCCCGCACCGAGCAGGCCGAAGATCCAGCGGTTGGAAGCGCCGGAGGCAAGGAGCACACCGAGCACGATGACGACCATGACCATCACGGAGCCGAGGTCCGGCATCCCCATGACGACGGCCATCGGCACGGCCGCCAGGCCCAGCGCCTTGGCGACCGTCCGGTGGTCGGGGTGGAGCTGGTCCCCCGCGTCGACGCGCTCGGCGAGCAGCATCGCCATGATCAGGATGATGGTGATCTTGGTGAACTCGGACGGCTGGAGCGAGAAGCCGCCGCCGATGATGATCCAGGCGTGCGCGCCGTTGACGGTGGCGCCGAGCGGGGTGAGGACCGCCAGCACGAGGATCACCGAGAGGCCGTAGAGGATCGGCACGGCGCCGCGCAGGGTGCGGTGGCCGAGCCAGATCGTGCCGACCATCAGGGCGATGCCGATGCTGGAGTTGAGCACGTGCCGGAAGAGGAAGTAGTACGGGTCGCCGTGGGTGAGCGCGTGACGGCCCCGGGTCGCTGAGTAGACCAGCAGCGAGCCGATGAAGGAGAGTGCGATCGCGGACCCGAGCAGCGGCCAGTCGAGTTTGCGCACGACGGAGTCGCGGGCGATGAGTTTGCCCCAGGCGGAGCGCTCGGGGGCGTACCGCGAGACGGAGAAGCCGGCCATCAGTCGCGCCTCCCCAGGGCCGCCGCGAGGGTCTGTTCCTCCGGGGTCTTCTGCGAGTTCGGGTCGTACGGCTTGATCTCCGGGGCGTCGATCGAGCCGTCCCGCTGGATCTTCGGCAGGGACTTCTGCGGGGTGGGCAGCAGTGCCTTCTTCAGATCCTGCTTGCCGGAGTCGTCGAGGCCGTAGAGGGCGTCGTAGATGTTGCGCACGGCGGGCCCGGACGCGCCGGAACCCGTACCGCCCTGAGAGATCGTCATGACGATCGAGTAGTCCTTGGTGTACGTGGCGAACCAGGAGGTCGTCTGCTTGCCGTAGACCTCCGCCGTACCCGTCTTGGCGTGCATCGGGATCTTGTCCTGCGGCCAGCCGCCGAACCGCCAGGCCGCCGAACCGCGGGTCGCGACTCCCGCGAGGGCGCCGTCGATCTCGTTGCGGGTCTTGCGGGAGAACGGCAGCTTGCCGTGCGACTTGGGCGCGATCTCCTGGACGCTCTTGCCGTCGCCGCTGACGATCGCCTTGCCGACGGTGGGGTCGTAGAGGGTGCCGCCGTTGGAGATCGCGGCGTAGATGGTGGCCATCTGGATCGGGGTGACGAGGGTGTCGCCCTGGCCGATGGAGTAGTTGACGGAGTCACCGGCGCGCATCTTGTCGCCTTCGAGGCAGTTCTCGTACGCGATCTTCTCGACGTACGAGCCGTCCTTCTTGCCCTGCTTGCACCATTCGTCCTTGTTCGCCTTGTAGAAGTCCTGCTTCCACTTGCGGTCGGGGACGCGGCCGCTGACCTCGTTGGGGAGGTCGATGCCGGTCTCCTTGCCGAGGCCGAACTGGTGGGCGGTCCTGTAGAACCAGTCCTTGGCGTTCTTCTTCGGGTTCATGCCGCCGTCCTTCAGCCACTCCTTGTGCGCGATGCCGTAGTAGACGGTGTCGCAGGAGACTTCGAGGGCCCGGCCGATGGTGATGTCCCCGTAGCCCTGGGACTCGTAGTTCTTGAAGGTCTGGCCGCCGACGTTGTACGAGCTGGGGCAGGGGTAGTGGCCGTCGAAGGGGTAGCCGGCGTTGACCGCCGCGGTCGAGGAGATGACCTTGAAGATCGAGCCGGGGGCGGCCTGGCCCTGGATGGCCCGGTTCAGCAGAGGGAGGTTGGACTTCTTGCCGGTGAGCTTGGCGTAGTCCTTGGCGGAGATGCCGCCGACCCAGGCGTTGGGGTCGTAGTTGGGCAGGGACGCCATCGCGACGACCCGGCCCGTCTTGGCCTCCATGACGACGACGGCGCCGGAGTCGGCCTTGTAGTTCTCGCCGGTGTTCTTGTCGAACGACTGGCGGGCCGTCTTCATCGCCTCGTTGAGCTCGTACTCGGCAACGGCCTGGACCCGCGCGTCGATGGAGGTGACGACGCTGGAGCCGGGCTCCGCCTCGTCGTTCTTTGCCTCGCCGATGACCCGGCCGAGGTTGTCGACCTCGTAACGGGTGACCCCGGCCTTGCCACGCAGTTCCTTGTCGTAGGTGCGCTCCAGGCCGGAGCGGCCGACCTGGTCGGAGCGCAGGTACGGCGAGTCGGTGTGCTGGGCCTTGGTGATCTCCTCGTCGGTGACGGGCGAGAGATAGCCGAGGACCTGGGCGGTGTTGGCCTTGCCGGGCGCGGCGTAGCGGCGTACGGCGGTGGGCTCGGCGGTGATGCCGGGGAAGTCCTCGGCACGTTCGCGGATCTGGAGGGCCTGCTGGGTGGTGGCCTCGTCGGTGACCGGGATCGGCTGGTACGGCGAACCGTTCCAGCAGGGCTGCGGCGTCTTCGCGTCGCAGAGCCGGACCTTGTCGAGGACCTCCTTGGGCGCCATGCCGAGGACGTCGGCGAGCCGGGTCAGGACGCTCTTGCCGTCGTCCTTCATCTTCAGCAGCTCGGTGCGGCTGGCGGAGACGACCAGGCGGGTCTCATTGTCGGCGAGGGGCACACCGCGCGCGTCGAGGATGGAGCCGCGGACGGCGGGCTGGACGACCTGCTGGACGTGGTTGTTCTTCGCCTCGTCGCTGTACTCCTGGCCGTTGCGGATCTGGAGGTACCAGAGCCGCCCGCCGAGCGTGAGCAGCAGGGAGAAGACGAGGACCTGGATGACGACGAGACGGATCTGGACCCGCTGGGTCCGGCCGGTCTCGGGGATGTTGCTCACGGGGCGCCCCCGGTGGTGGTCGGGCCGGAGGTAGGGGAGGTGTCCTCCCGGTGGTGCGGCCTCACAGTCGCTTGACTCCCTTGATCCGTCCGGCGCGTGCGGCCCGGTTGCGGGCGACCTTGACGCGCAGTCCGCCGCGCTGGCCGGCGATCCGCAGTCCGGTGCCGGAGGACAGCCAGCCCGCGGCGACGTCGCCGCCGCCGCCGGACGATTCGGCCAGCGGATCGTTCACCGTGCGTCTGGCGACCGCCATGATCAGAGGCACGACGAACGGCGCGAGGAGCAGGTCGTAGACGGCGGCGGTGAACAGCAGGCTGCCGAGCCCCACATGACGGGCCGCCGTGTCCCCGACGAGCGCGCCGACGAGCGCGTACAGCAGGGTCGAACCGATCGCCGCGGCCACGACCGCGACCATCGGGACGAACGCCGACTTGAGCTGCCCGGTCTCCGGCTTGACCAGTCCGGCGAGGTAGCCGATGACACAGAGCACCAGGGCGTAGCGCCCGGCGGCGTGGTCGGCGGGCGGCGCCAGGTCGGCGAGCAGTCCCGCGCCGAAGCCGATGAGCGCGCCGCTGACGTGCCCGTACACGAACGCGAGGGCGAGGACGACGAGGAGCAGCAGGTCGGGCACGGCGCCGGGGAGTTGGAGTCGGGCGAACACCGAGACCTGGACGACCAGGGCGGCCACGACCAGCACGACGGAGAGCAGAATCCGGTTCAGACGCATGGGAATCAGCTCTACCTCTGCTCGTTGACCGCGGTGCCGGTGTTCGGTGTGGCGCCCGGACTGCCGCTCGGGTTCGGGCTTTCGCCGGGGTCCGGACTCTCGTGGATGTTCCCGACGACGTTGCCGTTGGTGTCGACGATGTCTCCGTTGGGCGAGATGGTCACGGTGACGGTCGGGGTGGGCTTCGGCTTGGCGGGCTTGGCCGGTTCCTTCGGCAGGACCATGTCGCGGGGGTCCTCGCGCGGGGCCTGGACGACGACGCCGACGATGTCGAGCTTGGTGAACCCGACGTACGGGCGGACGTAGACGGTACGGGTCAGGCCACCGCCGGACGGGTCGACGCGGACGACCTCGCCGACCGGAACGCCGGGCACGAACGGCTTGTTCTTGCTGGAGCCGAAGGTGACCAGCCGGTCGCCCTTCTGCACCTTGGCCTTGCCGTTGAGGAACTGGACGGACAGCGGCCGGGAGCCCTGGCCGGTGGCGAAGCCCAGTTCGTCGGTCTTCTCCATACGGGTGCCGACGGTGAAGTCGGGGTCGTTGGCGAGGAGCACCGTGGCGGTGTCCGGGCCGACGGTGGTGACCCGGCCGACGAGCCCGTCGCCGTTGATGACGGTCATGTCGCGCTTGATGCCGTCGTTGGAGCCCGCGTCGATGGTGACTGTCCAGGAGAAGCCCTGGGCCGCTCCTATGGCGATGACCTCGGCGCCCTTGATGCCGTACTGTCCGGCGGCCGACTTCTTCAGCATCCGGTCCAGCTCGCGCACCCGGTTGCGGTTCTGGTCGTTGCTGCCGAGCCTCGTCTTGAGCGCGGCGTTCTGCTGCTCCAGTTCAGCGATCCGGTTGTGCCGGGCGCCGGAGTCGCGTACCGCTCCTATGGCGTTGCCCACCGGGTCGACCGCCGCCGCGACGCCGTTCTCGACCGGCCCGAAGACCGTGGCGGCGGCCCGCCGGGCGCCGTCCACCGGTGACTCCTCGCCGCCGCGGATGTCCACCGTGATCAGTGCGAATGCGATGGCGATCAGCAGCACCAGGAGCAGCCGGCTCTCTCGTGTGTCCCTCACGTGCGGCGGCCGTGCCTTCCTCGTCGGAATGTTCGTGCCTGTATATAAACGATCCGGCGTACGGAGCCGCAGTGGTCCGTACAGCAGACTGATGTGTTGTGTACCCGCGGGCCGGCCCGTGCCGGCTACCGGCGGGGCTGGGCGTCCAGCACCTGCTGGAGTGCCTCGAACTCCTCGACGCACTTGCCCGATCCGAGCGCCACCGAGTCCAGCGGGTCCTCGGCGATATGGATCGGCATGCCGGTCTCGCGGCGCAGCCGCTCGTCCAGTCCGCGCAGCAGCGCGCCGCCGCCGGTGAGGACGATGCCGCGGTCCATGACGTCGCCGGAGAGCTCCGGCGGGCACTTGTCGAGCGTGGTCTTCACCGCGTCGACGATCGCGTTGACCGGCTCCTCGATGGCCTTGCGGACCTCGGCGGCCGAGATGACCACGGTCTTGGGCAGTCCGGAGACCAGGTCCCGGCCGCGGATCTCGGTGTGCTCGTCCTTGTCCATGTCGTACGCCGAACCGATCGTGATCTTGATCTGTTCGGCGGAGCGCTCACCGAGGAGGAGCGAGTACTCCTTCTTGATGTGCTGGATGATCGCGTTGTCCAGCTCGTCACCGGCGACCCGGATCGACTGGGCAGTGACGATTCCGCCGAGCGAGATGACCGCGACCTCGGTGGTGCCGCCGCCGATGTCGACGACCATGTTGCCGGTGGCCTCGTGGACCGGCAGCCCGGAACCGATGGCCGCCGCCATGGGCTCCTCGATGATGTGCACCTGGCGTGCGCCGGCCTGCGTCGACGCCTCGATGACGGCGCGTCGCTCGACCCCGGTGATGCCGGAGGGCACGCAGACGACGACCCGCGGACGGGCCAGGTAGCGGCGCTTGTGGATCTTCAGGATGAAGTAGCGGAGCATCCGCTCGGTGATCTCGAAGTCGGCGATCACGCCGTCCTTCAGTGGCCGCACGGCAACGATGTTGCCCGGTGTACGCCCGATCATTTTCTTGGCCTCGGAGCCGACCGCGAGGATGCCGCCGGTGTTGGTGTTGATGGCCACGACGGACGGCTCGTTGAGAACGATGCCGCGCCCCCTGACGTACACCAGCGTGTTGGCAGTCCCGAGGTCGATAGCCATGTCACGGCCGATGAACGACATTGAGTTCCCCTTGTTCCCCATGAGGATGCGTCGGGCCTTCCGGACAAGCGATGATGGCTTGTTCTGGTCGGCGAGGTTGGCGCTGCGGGCGTGGAAGATTCCATCGTAGTGCCGTATGCACGGACACCGCGCGAGGGTCCTTCGCCTTTGTGGGCGGAACGGGTGGCCGTTCCACTCATGGTGACGTTACGTCGGGGTGATGCGTTCCCGCGATCCGGGACCCTATGCCGAAGGGCGACCGAATTAATTCGGTCGCCCCAGGTCATGAGCGCTGTTCGGCTGATCCGAAGTCAGGAAAGGCCCGGGAAGAAAAGCTTCAGTTCTCGCTCCGCGGACTCCTCGGAGTCCGAGGCGTGGATGAGGTTCTCCCGGGTGATCGTACCGAAGTCACCACGGATGGAGCCGGGCGCGGCGGCGATCGGGTCGGTGGGTCCGGCGAGCGTACGGATACCCTCGATGACCCGCTCGCCCTCGGCGACCAGTGCCACGATCGGGCCGGACTGCATGAACTCGACAAGCGGCTCGTAGAAGGGGCGGCCGACGTGTTCGGCGTAGTGCTGCTCCAGCGTGGCGCGGTCGAGGGTACGCAGCTCCAGCGCGGTGATCCGCCAGCCGGCCTTGCGCTCGATCCGCCCGACGATCTCGCCGACCAGTCCGCGCCGGACGGCGTCGGGCTTGAGCAGAACGAGGGTGCGCTGGGTCATGGTGTGCGGCTCCTTGCAGGCATGCGGGTGCGGTGAGGCGAGGCTACAGGGGTACGGGAACGGGCCCGCGGCCGGGTTTGGCCACGGGGCACGGGATCAGCCACCGGCCGCGGCCTCGGCCGCCTCCTGTGCGGCCGCCCAGCGGGCCTTCGCCTCGTCGACCTTGCGGCCGTAGTGGACCGAGGCCCACCACAGTCCGCCGAAGACCAGACCGAGAATGAACATCATCGGGACGACGAAGCCGCTCAGCACCAGGGCGATCTGCAGCGCCCAGCCGAGCTGTATCCCGCCGGGGCGGGTGATCATCCCGCAGAGCAGCACAGAGAGCAGCATGCCGATGCCGCAGACCGTCCAGACCGTGGTGTCGGAGAGGTCGTCAGACTTCATCGCGACGAGACCGGCGAAACCGATCACGAAGAACTCGCCGATCAACGTCGACGCACAGAGCGTACGCACTTCGGTCAGTGCCTCCCCAGGAGCAGCCGGGCCTCGCCGACCGTGATCACGGAACCGGTCACCAGGACGCCGGCGCCCGCGTACTCGTCCTCTTCCTCGGCGAGGGTGATCGCCGCCTCCAGCGCGTCGTCGAGACGCGGTTCGACCTGGACGCGGTCGTGGCCGAAGACCTCGACCGCGACGGCGGCCAGCTCGTCGGCGTCCATCGCGCGGCCGCTGGAGTTCTGGGTGATGACGACCTCGGCGAAGATCGGCTCGAAGGCTTCGAGGAGCCCCTTGACGTCCTTGTCGCCGCTGGCGCCGACCACACCGATCAGCCGGGAGAAACCGAACGCCTCGGAGATCCCGTCGGCGGTGGCGCGGGCGCCCGCCGGGTTGTGAGCCGCGTCCAGGACGACGGTCGGGCTGGAGCGGACCACTTCGAGGCGCCCCGGCGAGATCACCGAGGCGAAGGCCCGGCGGACCGTGTCGATGTCGAGTGCGCCGGGCTGCTCGGCGCCGATCCCGAAGAACGCCTCCACGGCACAGAGCGCCACCGCCGCGTTGTGCGCCTGGTGGGCGCCGTACAGCGGGAGGAAGACCTCGTCGTACTCACCGCCGAGACCGCGCAGCGTCAGCAGCTGCCCGCCGACGGCGATCTCCCGCGAGAGGACGCCGAACTCCATGCCCTCACGGGCGACCGTGGCGTCGACCTCGACGGCCTTCTTCAGCATGACCTGCGCGGCGTCGACCGGCTGCTGCGCCAGGACGACCGTGGCCCCCTGCTTGATGATCCCGGACTTCTCACCGGCGATCTCGGCGGGCGTGGCGCCGAGCCGGTCGGTGTGGTCCAGCGAGATGGGGGTGACGACGGCGACCGAGGAGTCGATCACGTTCGTCGCGTCCCAGCTGCCGCCCATGCCGACCTCGACGACGGCGACGTCGACCGGCGCGTCGGCGAAGGCCGCGTACGCCATGCCCGTCAGCACCTCGAAGAAGGAGAGCCGGTACGGCTGCTGGGCGTCGACCATCTCCACATACGGCTTGATGTCCTGGTACGCCTCGATGAACCGCTCGGCATCGATCGGGGAGCCGTCCAGGCTGATCCGCTCGGTGATCGACTGGACGTGCGGCGAGGTGTAGCGGCCGGTGCGCAGATCGAAGGCGCCGAGCAGCGCCTCGATCATGCGGGCCGTGCTCGTCTTGCCGTTGGTCCCGGTGATGTGGATCGAGGGGTAGGCGCGCTGCGGCTCGCCGAGCACGTCCATCAGCGCGGCGATGCGCGCGACGGAGGGCTCCAGCTTGGTCTCGCCCCAGCGGCCGGCGAGCTCCTGCTCCACCGCGCGGAGCGCCTTGTCCACCTCGGGGTCGGCGGGGCGGGCCGGGACGTCCTGGCCCTGCGGCGGCCCCGAGCGGGTGCGCAGCGTACGGCTCCCGGCCTCGATCACCGCCAGGTCGGGGTCGCGCTGGGTCTCTTCGTCGACGATCTCCGCGAAGGTCTCGTCGGGATCGGAGTCGTCGTGCCGGTCGGAAGGGCGGGGCTCACTCACGGGGCCAGTCTACGGATCGGCACGGACATCGTGCGCGGCGCCCGGCGGTGCGGGAGCCCCGACCCCGACCGTGCGCGCAACGGCGAAGCCCCCGTACGCCCGGCAGCGGGGTACGGGGGCTTCGCCGTCAGCGGGTGATCAGCCCTGCGGCAGGTTCGCCAGCTGGTTGGTGATCCGCTCGATGTCCGCCTCGGCCTTGGCGAGCCGGCCACGGATCTTGTCGACCACGTTGTCCGGGGCCTTGCCGAGGAACGCCTCGTTGGAGAGCTTGCCGTTGGCCTGGGCCTTCTCCTTCTCGGCGGCGCCCAGGTCCTTCGTCAGGCGCTTGCGCTCGGCCTCGACGTCGATCGTGCCGGACAGGTCGAGGGCGACCGTGGCCCCGGCGACCGGCAGCGACGCGGTGGCGTGGAAGCCCTCCTCGGCGGGCTGCAGCCGCAGCAGCTGGCGGATGGCCGCCTCGTGCGGGGCGAGCGGCGTGCCGGTCAGGGTGAGCTCGGCCGGGACCTTCTGGCCGGGCTGCAGGCCCTGGTCGGAACGGAACCGTCGGACCTCGGTGACGACCTGCTGGACGAGCCCGATCTCCTGCTCGGCCGCGTCGTCGCGGAAGCCGGAGTCGGTGGGCCAGTCGGCGATGACCAGGGTCTCCTTGCCGGTGAGCGTGGTCCACAGCGTCTCGGTGACGAACGGGACGACCGGGTGCAGCAGCCGCAGCATCACGTCGAGGACCTCGCCGAGGACACGGCCCGAGACCTCGGCCGGCCTGCCGCCCGCGAAGAACGTCGTCTTGGACAGCTCGACGTACCAGTCGAAGACCTCGTCCCACGCGAAGTGGTAGAGGGCGTCGGAGAGCTTCGCGAACTGGAAGTCGTCGTAGAACGCGTCGACTTCGGCGACCGTCTTGTTCAGCCGCGACAGGATCCACCGGTCGGTCGCCGACAGCTGCTCGACGGGCGGCAGCTCGCCCTCCACGGTCGCACCGTTCATCAGCGCGAAGCGGGTGGCGTTCCAGATCTTGTTGGCGAAGTTGCGGGAGGCCTTGACCCAGTCCTCGCCGATCGGCACGTCCGCGCCCGGGTTGGCACCCGTGGCGAGCGTGAACCTCACGGCGTCCGAGCCGTACGCGTCCATCCAGTCGATCGGGTCCACCGCGTTCGGATTGGACTTCGACATCTTCTTGCCGAACTCGTCCCGGACCAGACCGGTAAGCGCGACGGTCTTGAAGGGGACCTCGCCGTCCATCGCGTACAGACCGAACATCATCATCCGGACGACCCAGAAGAAGATGATGTCGTGCCCGGTGACCAGGACGTCGGTCGAGTAGAACTTCTCGAGGTCCGGGGTCTCCTCCGGCCAGCCGAGCGTCGAGAACGGCCAAAGACCGGACGAGAACCAGGTGTCGAGGACGTCCTCGTCCTGGACCCAGCCCTCGCCGGTGGGCGCCTCGTCGTCGGGGCCGACGCAGACGACTTCGCCGTTCGGCCCGTACCAGACGGGAATCCGGTGGCCCCACCACAACTGCCGCGAGATGCACCAGTCGTTGAGGTTGTCGACCCAGTCGAAGTACCGCTTCTCCATGTCCTTCGGGTGGAGCACTACCCGGTCGTCGCGGACCGCGTCGCCCGCGGCCTTGGCGAGCGTCTCGACCTTGACCCACCACTGGAGGGAGAGGCGGGGCTCGACGGTCGTCTTGCAGCGCGAGCAGTGCCCGACGGAGTGGACGTACGGGCGCTTCTCCGCGACGACGCGGCCCTGCTCGCGCATGGCGGCGACGATCGCGGAGCGCGCCTCGAAGCGGTCGAGGCCCTGGAAGGGACCGTGCACGGTGATGACACCGCGCTCGTCCATGATCGTCATGAACTCGAGGTCGTGGCGCTGGCCGATTGCGAAGTCATTCGGGTCGTGAGCGGGCGTCACCTTGACGGCACCCGTTCCGAACTCGGGGTCGACATGGGTGTCGGCGACGACCGGGATCGTCCGGTCGGTCAGCGGCAGCTTGATCCGCTTGCCGACGAGATGCGCGTACCGCTCGTCGTCGGGGTGAACGGCGACCGCCGTGTCACCGAGCATGGTCTCGACCCGGGTGGTGGCCACGACGACGGTCTCGTCGCCCTCGCCGTACTTCAGCGAGACGAGCTCGCCGTCGTCGTCCTGGTAATCGACCTCGATGTCGGAGATCGCGGTCAGACAGCGCGGGCACCAGTTGATGATGCGCTCGGCGCGGTAGATGAGCTCGTCGTCGTACAGCTTCTTGAAGATCGTCTGGACGGCCTTGGAGAGCCCCTCGTCCATGGTGAACCGCTCACGCGACCAGTCGAGCCCTGCGCCGAGGCGCTTCAGCTGGCCCAGGATCCGGCCGCCATACTCGTCCTTCCACTGCCAGACGCGCTCGGTGAACGCCTCGCGGCCGAGATCTTGCCGCGACTTCCCTTCCTCGGCAAGCTGCTGCTCAACCTTGTTCTGGGTGGCGATGCCCGCGTGGTCCATGCCCGGCAGCCACAGCGTCTCGAAGCCCTGCATGCGCTTGCGCCGCGTGAGGGCGTCCATGAGCGTGACCTGGAAGGCATGGCCCAGGTGGAGCGCACCAGTGACGTTCGGCGGGGGAATGACGATCGTGTACGGAGGCTTCTCGCTCGTCGCGTCGGCCTCGAAGTAACCACGTTCTACCCAGCGCTCATACAGCTTCCCCTCTACCTCGGCCGGTGCGTACTGGGTCGGCAGTTCGGGGTTGCTGGCTGGCGTCTGCTGAGTGTTCTCGGTCACGGGGGACAGTTTAGGGCCGTCACAGTCGTGCGCCGAAACCGGTTTGTTGAGTAACGGTGTGGCTCCCGGTGGTCCACGCGAGTGGACCTTCCGTCAGGATGTTCGGAACGCATAAGCATTCCGATGAGCACTTCCGAACAGGGGACACCGCAGATGAGCTACAACCAGCCGGGACCGTACGGCGGCCAGCCTCCGCAGGGCCAGCCCGGACCGTACGGTGGCCAGCCGCCGCAGGGTCAGCCGGGCCCGTACGGCCAGCAGCCCGGCCCGTACGGCGGTCAGCCGCCGCAGGGTCAGCCCGGTTACGGCTACCCGCAGCAGGCTCCCCAGGGTGTCCCGCCGCAGCAGCCCCAGCCGGGCTACGGCTACCCGCAGGGTCAGCAGCCGGGCCCGTACGGCCAGCAGCCCCCCACTCCCCCGTACGGCGGCCAGCCGGCCTACGGCACGCCTCCCGAGGCCCCGAAGAAGAAGACCGGCCTGATCATCGGCGGCGTCGTCGTGGCGCTGGCGGTCATCGCGGGCGGGGTGTACCTCCTGACATCGGGCGGGGGTGCCAGCAACAGCGATGTGGCGGACTCCACCAAGGGGTACAAGCTGACACCGGCCGCCTCGGTGGACGACTACAAGAAGGGCACCAGCGCTCCGTCGGGGCCGGTGACCGGCGCTCAGAAGACCAACGCCGAGAACCTGGGCATCAAGGATGCCCAGCAGGCCGGCGCTCTGTACCAGTCGGGCTCCAAGGAGGAGCTGCTCACCGCCAAGTCGGTCAATTTCACGGGCCTCTGGGGCGACGTCACCGACCCCGCCAAGGTCATCGACAACTCCTTCAACAACACCGCGGCGGGCATGAAGAAGGGCGATCAGGGCATGGACGCCCAGCTCGTCGGCAGCCCCAAGTCCGTGACCCCGTCCGGGTTCAAGGGCGCGCTGATGAAGTGCCAGGACATGAAGGTGATCAACAAGGAAGGCGACGGAACCCCCGCGAAGGGCCCGAAGGAGTTCACGATCCCCATCTGCGTCTGGGCCGACTACAGCACGGTCGGCATCGTCTACGGCATCGACATGGGACTCGCGATGTCCGGCAAGGGCATGAACCAGGACGACGTGGCCGCCCTGACCGCCAAGCTCTACAACACGTCCCGCTCCAAGATCTGATCGCGTCACGACGTCGGAAGACACCGGAAGGGGCGCCCCGCCAGTCCACCTGGCCGGGCGCCCCTTCCGTCTGTGTTCACACGCCGCTACGCGGACTTCTCGTGCCGCCCGCCGTCGCTGTTCCCGATCGTCCGCGGCTCGCGCGGGACCAGCGTCGGGTTCACGTTGTTGCGGACGACGTCCGCCGTGATGACGACCCGGGCGACGTCCTTGCGGGACGGCACCTCGTACATCACGGACTGGAGGACCTCTTCCATGATGGCCCGCAGGCCACGCGCGCCGGTGCCACGCAGGATCGCCTGGTCGGCGATGGCCTCCAGGGCCGGGCGGTCGAAGTCCAGCTCCACACCGTCGAGTTCGAACAGTCGTTGGTACTGCTTCACCAGCGCGTTGCGCGGCTCGACGAGGATCTGCAGCAGCGCCTCACGGTCCAGGTTGTGGACCGAGGTGAGGACGGGCAGCCGGCCGATGAACTCCGGGATCATCCCGAACTTCACCAGGTCCTCCGGCATGACCTCCTGGAACTGGTCGCTCGCCTCGATCTCGCGCTTGGAGCGGATCGTCGCGCCGAAGCCGATGCCCTTGGCGCCCGCCCGCGACTCGATGATCTTCTCCAGACCGGAGAAGGCGCCGCCCACGATGAACAGCACGTTCGTCGTGTCGATCTGAATGAACTCCTGGTGCGGGTGCTTCCGGCCGCCCTGGGGCGGTACGGAGGCGGTGGTGCCCTCCAGGATCTTCAACAGGGCCTGCTGGACGCCTTCGCCGGAGACATCGCGGGTGATCGACGGGTTCTCGCTCTTGCGGGCGACCTTGTCGATCTCATCGATGTAGATGATCCCGGTCTCGGCCTTCTTGACGTCGTAGTCCGCGGCCTGGATCAGCTTCAGCAGGATGTTCTCGACGTCCTCGCCGACATAGCCGGCCTCCGTCAGCGCGGTCGCGTCGGCGATGGCGAACGGGACGTTGAGCATGCGGGCCAGGGTCTGCGCGAGCAGCGTCTTGCCGGAGCCCGTGGGCCCCAGCAGCAGGATGTTGGACTTGGCCAGCTCGATGGCGTCGTCCCGGCCCTGGGCGCCGCCGTTCTCGCCGGCCTGGACCCGCTTGTAGTGGTTGTACACAGCGACCGAGAGGGCCTTCTTGGCGGGCTCCTGCCCGACCACGTAGCCCTCAAGGAACTCGTAGATCTCGCGCGGCTTGGGGAGTTCCTCCCACCGCACTTCGGAGGTCTCCGCGAGCTCCTCCTCGATGATCTCGTTGCAGAGATCGATGCACTCGTCGCAGATGTACACACCGGGTCCCGCGATGAGCTTCTTCACCTGCTTCTGGCTCTTTCCGCAGAACGAGCACTTGAGCAGATCGCCGCCATCACCGATGCGTGCCACGAGGTGCTTCCCCTTCGCCTGGGAGCAGCCTGGTTCAGCGGCTCCTGGTGCCTCTATCCGACGGTACCTTGCCTTGCCCCCCGTTCGGGCCCCCCTTGGCACGGTTCACACGGCCGATGCGGTGCGAACTCGCCGTGCCAAGGGGTGAAGGCCGACGTCAGACGGCCGTGGCCGCCTGCTTGCGGGTCGACACGATCTGGTCGACGAGACCGTAGGCGAGGGCGTCCTCGGCGGTCAGGATCTTGTCGCGCTCGATGTCGTCGCGGATCTTGTCGATCGGCGTGGTGGAGTGCTTGGCCAGCATCTCCTCCAGCTGGGTGCGCATCCGCAGGATCTCCTTGGCCGCGATCTCCAGGTCGGAGAGCTGCTCACGGCCGGTCTGCGAGGACGGCTGGTGGATCAGTACACGGGCGTTGGGCAGCGCCATCCGCTTGCCCGGCGTGCCCGCGGCGAGCAGCACGGCCGCGGCGGAGGCCGCCTGGCCCATGCAGACCGTCTGGATGTCCGGCTTCACGAACTGCATCGTGTCGTAGATCGCGGTGAGCGCGGTGAACGAGCCGCCGGGGCTGTTGATGTAGATCGAGATGTCCCGGTCCGGGTCCATCGACTCCAGGCACAGCAGCTGCGCCATGACGTCGTTGGCCGAGGCGTCGTCGATCTGCACGCCGAGGAAGATCACGCGCTCCTCGAAGAGCTTCGCGTACGGGTCGTACTCACGCACGCCCTGCGAGGTGCGCTCCACGAAGCGCGGCACGATGTAGCGGTTGTCCACCTGCGGGCCGGTGTAGAGGCCGCTCGCGGAGGCGCCGGGGAAGTTGTTCATGTGGGTGTTCACCATCCTGGTGGCGTTCTGTGGCTGGGTGTCTCGGCGTACGAGAGGTGCGCGGGGCGGTGGAGTCCGAACCGGTGGGTACCGGATCAGGCGCCGGTGCCGCCGCCGCCCGGAACGCCCGATGCGATCGTGATGATCTCGTCGATGAGGCCGTACTCCTTGGCCTCGTCCGCGGTGTACCAGCGGTCGCGGTCGCCGTCGCGGATGATCGTCTCGACCGTCTGGCCGGAGTGGCGGGCGGTGATCTCCGCCATCCGCTGCTTGGTGCGCAGCAGGTACTGGGCCTGGATCTTGATGTCCGAAGCCGTACCGCCGATGCCGGCCGAACCCTGGTGCATGAGGATGTCGGTGTTCGGGAGCGCGAAGCGCTTGCCCGCGGTGCCGCCGGTGAGCAGGAACTGGCCCATCGAGGCCGCCATGCCCATACCGATGGTGACCACGTCGTTCGGGATGTACTGCATGGTGTCGTAGACCGCCATGCCGGCCGTCACCGAGCCGCCGGGGCTGTTGATGTAGAGGTAGATGTCCTTGTCCGGCTCGGCGGCAAGGAGAAGCAGCTGTGCCGTGATCTTGTTGGCGATCTCATCGTCGACCTGCTGACCGAGGAAGATGATGCGCTCGCCGAGCAGTCGGCTGTAGACCTGGTCACCGAGGCCTCCACCGAGGGACGGCTCTCCGGCGGCGTAGGGCATCAGATTCGTCACGTATCCACCTGCTCGTCTCTGACGGCTCCGGCCGTCTCAGCGTCTTCGTACCGGGTGGGCGGGGACTCCCCTGCCCTTCCTATTCATGGACCCTAACGCGCAGGTAGGACAACGCCATCCCGCTTCCGCAACTGTTCGCTGGGAGCGCAAGCTCCGCAGTCCGCACAAGGGTTGTGGGGCACCGTACGCCATACGACGACGGGCTCCGAACGCACAGCGTCCGGAGCCCGTCGTGCGGGTTCAGCGCGAGGCTCAGGCCTCGTTCTTCTCCTCGGCGGCCTCGGTGGTGCCCTCGGCGGCCTCGACCGTCTCGATGGCCTCCTCCGCCACGTCTTCATCGTCTTCCAGCTCGACGACCTCACCGTTGGTGTCGACGACCTTGGCGGCCTCGACGACCACGGCCAGCGCCTTGCCGCGGGCGACCTCGCCGACGAGCATCGGCACCTGGCCGCCCTCGACGACGGCCTGGGCGAACTGGTCGGGGCTCATGCCGGAGGAAGCGGCACGCCGCATGAGGTGCTCGGTGAGCTCCTCCTGGTTGACGTTCAGCTTCTCCTTGTTGACGAGCTCGTCCAGGATGAACTGGGTCTTGATGCCCTTGATCGCCTGCTCGGAGGTCTCGGCCTCGAACTCCTCGACCGTCTTGCCCTGGATCTCCAGGTACTTGTCGAGGGTCAGACCCATCTGACCGAGCTGGTGGTGCTCCAGGTTGTGCTTGCGGGTCTGGACCTCGTCCGCGAGCAGCTTCTCCGGGATCGGGACCTCGGCGAGCTTGAGCAGCTCGTCCAGGACACGCTCCTGGGCCTGGGTGGCCTGGTCGTACTGCTTGGTGTTCTCCAGGCGCTTGCGGCTGTCCGCCTTCAGCTCGTCGAGGGTGTCGAACTCGCTCGCCATCTGGGCGAACTCGTCGTCCAGCTCGGGGAGCTCGCGGGCGGCGACCGCGGTGACCTTGACGGTGACCTCGGCCTCCTTGCCCTCGGCCGAGCCGCCCTTCAGCTCGGAGGTGAAGGTGGCCTCGCCACCCGCCTCCAGGCCGGTGACGGCGGCGTCGATGCCGTCGAGGAGCTCGCCGGAACCGATGGTGTACGAGACACCCTCGGCCACGCCGTCCTCCAGCACCTCGCCGTCGACCTTGGCCTGCAGGTCGATCGTCACGACGTCGCCCTCGGCGGCGGCGCGCTCGACCGGGTTGGTGGAGGCGAAGCGCTCACGGAGCTGCTCCACGGCCTTCTCGACGTCCTCGTCGCTGACCTCAAGGGCGTCGACGGTGACCTCGATGCCGGAGTAGTCCGGGATCTCGATCTCGGGGCGTACGTCAACCTCGGCGGTGAAGGCCAGCAGTTCGCCGTCCTTCAGCTCGGTGATGTCGACCTCCGGCTGACCGAGGACGTTGAGCTCACCCTCGCTGACGGCCTCGGTGTAGAACTTCGGGAGGGCGTCGTTGACGGCCTCCTCCAGCACCGCACCGCGGCCGAAGCGCTGGTCGATGATCCGGGCGGGGATCTTGCCCTTGCGGAAGCCCTTCACCGTGACCTGCTGGTTGATCTTCTTGTACGCCGCGTCGAGGCTGTCCTTGAGCTCCTCGAAGGGCACCTCGACAGTGAGCCGAACCCGGGTCGGGTTCAGGGTCTCCACGGCGCTCTTCACGGTTCGGTCTCCTTGTGGCTGACTTCTTGGGGTTCTGCTCCGCCGCACGGGAGGCGGCTTCGCGGACCGAGCCCGGTACATCAGACACACGGGCACGCATTTTGCATAGTAACGGCAAGGAGACGGACTCCCACAATGCGATCGTGCCGGTGGTCCGCGGTCCCGCGAGTGGTCCGTGATCGTGCCGGTGGTCGGGGTGGCCGGATTCGAACCGACGACCTTCCGCTCCCAAAGCGGACGCGCTACCAAGCTGCGCCACACCCCGTCGGTGCGACACGTAGGGTACATGCAGAAAGGCGGTGCATCGGCCGCTTTGCTCGGGCGGCACCGAACGCGACACCGGGCGGCCGCAATCGGGTGTGCGGGCAGCGCCCGCGACCCGCTACGATGCTTCTCGTACCGCGGTCCCCCGGACCTGCGGTGCGTTGCTTGCGGGCGTAGCTCAATGGTAGAGCCCTAGTCTTCCAAACTAGCTACGCGGGTTCGATTCCCGTCGCCCGCTCCACGCTTGGTCCCGGTCCGACGAATTGCTTGTCGGACCGGGACCTTTGCGTTCTGTCCGGATTCCGCCGGCCGCGCTCCGCCGGCGATCTCCCGCGCCGGGGCGCGGGACAGCCGGTTCGGCCGGATCAGAAGCTGATCTGGTTGATGGTCTCCGCTATCGAGTTCATGAACCTGCTGATCGACGGCGCCATGCCCGTCGACGCCAGGAAGAAGCCGAAGAGCACCGCGACGATCGCGGGACCGGCCTTGATCGAGCCGCCTCGGATCAGGACCACCAGGATGATCGCCAACATCAGCACCACAGACAGTGAAATGGCCACAACTGATCACACCTTTGGTCGGTCCGCCTTGCCGGCCCGGAGGTGTCCGGCCGAGCACTCCTCCGTTCCGTCCATCGTGCCACCAACTCCCCTGTGGTCGCTGCCAGGTGACGGATCGAAGTGACGGGATCCCGCCATCCTTGCGCCCCACGTGCGCCGGGGGGCGCACAACCGCACAAGGGGGGGGCGCCACGGCCCCGACCGAGGACCCGCACGCCCTGTGAGCGAGCTGTGAATACAAACAATCACAACAACGTGCGATTGTGACGGTTCCCATATCCACACACTTCATTCACATGCAATTCCAGGACGGGCGTGCGGCGATATTGGCACCCCTCAATAGCCCTACGATATGCCCTATTCAATAGGGATGAACTCGGGCATAGCGGGCGGTTCTCGGCGGTTTCATTTTTGATTGGACGCGAACGCCAGATATCCGTGAGCGGTTTTACGAATTGCAATCGAGGCGTCTAGGGTGCTTTAGATGTTCCCCGCTCCGAACGTATTTCACAGGGCCCCGCTCCCATCAGCGCCCCGGGAGTCGGAGCCCAGACGCCAAGGGACGATGACCACCACCGCGGCGCCCCCCGCAACGGTGACGAACAAGCCTCCGGCGACCGCGCCGGCGAAGAGGCGGGACGCCTACTTCGACAACGTCAAATATCTGGCCATCGTGCTCGTCGCGGTGGCGCACTCGTGGGAACCGGTGATGGACGGCAGCCGGACCGCCCGTGCGCTGTACATGGTGGCCTACACCTTTCACATGCCGGCCTTCATCATCATCTCCGGCTATTTCTCCCGCTCGTTCGATATGTCCGCCGCCAAGGTAAAACGCCTGGTCACCGGCGTCGCCGTGCCGTACGTGGTGTTCGAGACGGCGTATTCGCTGTTCAAGCGGTACGCGGACGACTCGCCCGATCATCCGGTCAGCCTGATCGACCCCTGGTATCTCACCTGGTTCCTGGTCGCGCTGTTCATCTGGCGCATCACCACACCGATTTGGCAGTCGCTGCGCCATCCGCTGCCGGTGGCGCTCGTCATCGCCGTGTTCGCCTCCTTCTCCCCGACGATCGGCGACGATCTCGATCTCCAGCGCGTTCTGCAGTTCCTGCCGTTCTTCGTACTGGGGCTCCGTCTGAGGCCCGAGCACTTCGAGATGGTCCGTCGGCGGAAGGTGCGGATGCTCGCGCTCCCGCTGTTCGCCGGGGCCCTGGTGTTCGCGTACTGGGCGGCTTCGCGGATGCAGCTGGGCTGGTTCTACCGCAGCAACAGCGCGCAGGAGATGGGCGCCCCGTGGTGGTCCGGTGCCGTGATGACGCTGGCCATGTTCGGCTGCGCCCTGCTGCTCACCATCGGGTTCCTGTCCTGGGTGCCTCGGCGCCGCATGTGGTTCACCGTGCTCGGCGCCGGGACGATCTGCGGCTATCTGCTGCACGGGTTCCTGATCAAGGGCGCCGAATACGCCGGGCTGTTCGACACCTACGACTGGCTCTCGGCGCCCGGCGGACTGGTCCTCGTCTCCCTGGTCGCGGCCGGGGCGGTGACGCTGATGTGTACGCCGCCTGTACGGCGGGTGCTGCGTCCGGTGACCGAGCCGGAGATGAACTGGGCGTTCCGACGGGACGCGGCCCGGCGCTGATCCGGTGGCTCACTCCTGGCCCGTGTTGGCTTGAACCGATTGCTCGGCGGGCGATCCGCCTGGGGTGAGCCCGAGCAGCCGCCGTACCTGCGCATACTTTTCGGTCAGCCGGGTACGGTTCGCCGGTTCCAGCACGGCGAGGCGGGCCGGGTCGGCGTTGTGCGCCAGGTCAGACTCCTTAATCAGCAGTGCGCCCGGGGTCTCGAGGATGCGCCGGGTGTAGGAGCCCAGGTCCTCGCCGTCACGTTTGGTGACGGCGAGGACCATGTCCTTGACCCCCTGCGGCAGCGCGGCACCGGCCAGCCACTCCTGCGACAGCGCGTTGTCCTCGACGGCGTCGTGCAGCCAGGCCGCGGCGATCTGTTCGTCGCTGCCGCCCCTGATCCGTACGCCCTCGGCGACCGCGGCGAGATGCTCGGTGTACGGACGTCCCGCCTTGTCCCGCTGATCGGTGTGGGCCTCGCGGGCGATCGCCTCGACTTCGGCCAGGGTCAGCTCCGCGCGTGGTGTGGGCATAGCCCGACTCTACGGACGTGAGGTCGTCCCCCGCAGGGCGGCACGGGCCGGGACCGTCACGGCGGCAAGGCCGAGTCCGATGGTCGCGGCGAGGAAGGACCCGTACAACGCCGGCGGGATGTACGGCGATTCGCCCGTGAGTCCCCTCATCATCGGCACCAGTGTGGCCAGTGCGATGACGGTGCCGAGCGCGGCCCCGGCGACCGTGATGAGCAGCGCCTCCCAGCGGATCATCCCCATGACCTGGCGGCGGGTGGAGCCGACCAGCCGGAGCATGGTGAGTTCGCGGCGCCGGTCGAGGACGGTCATCACCAGGGTGTTGACCGCGGCGACGGCGGCGAATCCGCCGAGGACCGCGGCCATGGTGGTGTTGGCCCAGGCATTGAGTTCACGGTTCTGGTCCTGTGCGGCGGCGTAGCCGGTCCGGTCGGTGACGGTGCCGAGCGCGGCGAGCTTCTGTGCGGCGGCGGGTGTGGCCCGTACCAGCAGGTCGGAGGGGTACGGCGAGGTGACATGGGTCCTGAGGGCGGCGGCGGGCAGTGTGACCAGACCGGTGCCCAGGCCGCGGCCGTAGACGGCGACGATCTTCGGGGACGCCTTGGTGCCGTCCGGGAGACGCAGGGCCAGCCGATCGCCCGTGCCGAGCTTCGTGGATCCGGCGAGGGTGGTGTCGATGGCGACGGTGCCGGGGCGCAGGCGGGTCAGCGATCCGGTCCGGACGTCGAGGTCCTGGACCTTGGTGAGGTCGTGGCCGGAGCCGATGATCCCCTGGGCTGAGGTGGTCTGGAGCTGCCGGTCCCCGCCCGACCCCACGGACACCAGGACGGAGCCGCGGAGCAGCCCGACGGCGGTCGTGACACCGGGCGTGGCGGCGGCCCGTTCGGTCGCGTCGGAGGCGAGTCCGGCCGGGGCGGAGACGATGTGGTCGGCGATGACGGCGTCGCGCTGCTGGTGTGCGATCACCCGGTTCTCGCTGGTGTGCATGAAGACGAGCGTGCAGGAGAAGGCCATGGCGAGCACGATCGGGGTGATCGCGGAGGCCAGGCGGCGCGAGTTCGTCCGGGAGTTGGCGGCGGCCAGCGAGCCCGACGCGCCGGCGGCACGCAGCGGGAAGCCGATGACGGCGGCGCAGATCCGGGCGATCAGCGGGCCGAGCAGGCCGACCGCGAGCATGAAGGACATGACGACGCCGAGTGCGGCGTTCGCCGCGTCCTCGCCGCTCGTGGAGGCTGCGACGCCGGCGAAGGCCACGCCACCGGCGAGGGCGGCGATGCCGAGCGGGGTGCGGATCCAGCCGAACGGCGGTCGTTCCACCGCGGACTGCGCGAGAGCCAGGCCCGGCTTGGTCTTCGAGGGCCGGCGTGCGGCGAAGTATCCGGCGCTCAGCGCGGTGAGCATCGTCGCGGCCGCGGCGATGACCAGCGGCAGCCAGGACACCCGCAGAGCGACGGCTTCCGGGATGGCTCCCCTGTCCTGGAGCTGACCGAACCACCAGCGGGCCAGGGCGATTCCGGGCAGACAGCCGAGCGCTCCGCCGAGCGGTGCGACGAGCAGGGACTCGGTGGCGATGGTGCGGCGCAGCTGGCGCGGAGTGGCCCCGATGGCGCGCAGCAGGGCGAACTCGCGGCTGCGCTGGCCGACGGAGAGGGCGACCGTACCGGCGGCGGTGAAGACGGCGACCGTGGTGGCGACGCCGCCGAAGGATCCGCCGAGGCCGATGAGGAGTTCCTTGGCGCCCGCGAGTTCCGCGTCCTCGACGGCTCCCCGGCCGTCACCGGTGTGGACCTGGGCCCCGGCGGTGTGGCTGACGGCCGCACGCACCTGGTCGGCGAGGGCGGCGGTGGGGGTGGAGGGGGCGGCGAGCACGGCGATGGCGTCGACCCGGCCGGGGTGGCCGGAGAGCTGTACGGCCTGCCGGTCGGCGAACCAGACGGTGGCACCGGTGGCGGTGGTGCCCGCGACGCGGAACTCCCGTACGCCCTCGGGGGTGTCGAGGGTGATCTTCTCGCCGACCCGGACCCCGGCGCCGGTGGGGACGACGGCTTCGCCGGTCCCGGGCGCGTCGCCGGTGAGCAGCCGCGTGCCGGTGAGGGCGGTGGAGCCCCAGCCGTGGGCGGTGAGGAGGGTGTCGTCCTGCCGTACCGGGTAGCTGACGTCCCCGATCGCGGCTGCGGCGCCAGGGGCCGAGGCGACCTTGCCCACCAGGGATTCGGGGAGCCGCGCGGTCTCCGGTACGGGGGTGGCGGCGTCGTACTTCCCGTCGCCGCTGCCGACCGTCATATGGACCTGCTGGTCGGCGGCGACGACCACGGGCGCCTTGGCGTAGCGCTCCGGCGGCACGGAGGCGCGCACGCCGGTCTCCAGCAGGATGCCGCAGGCGGAGACGATCGCCGCGGCCAGCAGGAGCGCGACGAAGGTCCCGGCGAACGACGCGGGTTTGAAGCGGACGGCCGCGCGGGCGAGGCCGTTGGGGACGCGCGGGCGGAACATCAGGCTGCTGCTCCTGCGTGGGCGGGGGCGGTCTTGGCGGTCAGGGCGGTCATCCGGGCCGCGATCTGCGCGACGCCGGCGCGCGGCAGGCTGTCCGCGATCGCGCCGTCGGCGAGGAAGAGCACCCGGTCGGCATAGGCGGCGGCCGCCGGGTCGTGGGTGACCATGACGACGGTGGCGCCGAGGCTGTCCACCGCGTGCCGGAGGAGGGCGAGGATCTCGGCGGCGGTGGTGGTGTCGAGGGCGCCGGTCGGTTCGTCGGCGAAGACCACATCGGGGCGGGTGACCAGGGCGCGGGCGACGGCGACGCGCTGCTGCTGGCCGCCGGAGAGCTGGCTGGGGCGGCGGTCGCCCTTGTCGCCGAGACCGACCCGGCCGAGCATCTCGGCGGCTTCGCGGCGGCTGCGGGCGGAGCCGGTGCGCTGTCCGGCCAGGCGCATGGGCAGGACGACGTTCTGCTCGACCGTGAGGGACGGGAGCAGGTTGAAGGCCTGGAAGACGAAGCCGAGGCGGGTGCGGCGCAGCTCGGTGAGCCGGTTCTCGCTCATGCCGGTGATCTCGGTGCCGCCGAGGCGTACGGAGCCTTCGGTGGGGCGGTCGAGTCCCGCCGCGCACTGCAGGAAGGTCGACTTCCCGGAGCCGGACGGACCCATGACCGCGGTGTAACTGGAGCGCGGGAGGGCGAGGTCGATGCCCCTCAGGGCGTGGACGGCGGAGCTGCCGCGGCCGTACTGCCGGCGGACGCCGCGCAGTTCGACGGCGAGGTCCGAGGGGCCGGGCCCATGAGGGATGCCCGCCGTCAACTGCCTGTCCTGCGCGCCCTGCCTGGTGCGTCGCAGCCCCATGGTGTCCTGCCTTTCGGTTGCTCCCGGCCGGTCATCCGGCCGGTATCCCGAACGTACGGATCACGGGCGGGTCCGGACCATGGCGGCTGCTGGCGGATCGGAGGTGGGGGAAACCCCAGGGTGCCGCCGGGGGCGGGCGGGCCCCGGGGGACCCTCGGACGGGCGGGCGGTCTTCGGGGCGCTGCCCGAGGCGGGACAGCGGTCGGGGGTACGGGGGCGGTTCCCCGGTGCTGCGGGAGGGGCCGGTCTTCGGTGCTGCGGGAGGGGCCGGTCTTCGGGGTGTGGGGATGGCCACACTTGCAACGTCAATCGTTCGGTAAACTAATTACTGACGATTTCTTGACGCGCTCTTGACCTACCGAAGGATCAGGCTCATCGGACACGCAGACACGCTCATCGCCATGGGCGGCGCCTTCCTCGCCGCCGCCGTCCTCGCCCGCGTCGGCAGCCGCATCGGACTGCCGACCATCCCCCTGTTCATCCTGGCCGGAATCCTGCTCGGCCCGCACACGCCCGGCATCGTGCTCGTCGCCGACCCGCACGACCTGGAGATGCTCTCCGCGCTCGGCCTGGTGCTGCTGCTCTTCTATCTCGGTCTCGAATTCCATCTCGACGACCTCAAGGCCGGCGGCCGCAAGATGCTCGTCGCGGGCTCCGTCTATCTGGCGCTGAACGTCGGCGCCGGGCTCGCCTTCGGTTTCGTGCTGGGCTGGGGCACCTCGGAGGCCCTCGTCATGGCCGGGGTCATCGGCATCTCGTCGTCGGCGATCGTGACCAAGATCCTTGTCGACACGAAGCGCTTGGCCAGCCCCGAGACCAAGACGATCCTCGGCATCATCGTCGTCGACGACGTCTTCCTCGCCCTCTACCTCGCCGCCCTGCAGCCGATCCTGTCGCGCTCGGACAGCCTCGCCGCCGCGGTGCTCGATGGGGGCAAGGCGTTCGGCTTCCTGCTGCTGCTGGCGCTCACCGCCCGGTTCGGCACGAAGCTCATCAGCAAGCTGATCCACACCTCGGACGACGAGCTGCTCGTCATCTCCTTCCTCGGCGCCGCCGTGTTCGTGGCGGGGGTCTCCGAGTGGTTCGGGGTCGCGGACGCGATCGGCGCCTTCATGGTGGGCCTGATGCTTGGCAGTACGACATCGGGCAGGCGCATCCTCAAGCTGGTCCATCCGCTGCGCGATGCCTTCGGAGCGATCTTCTTCTTCGCCTTCGGGCTCTCCATCAACCCCGGCGATCTGCCGGGCGTGATGTGGCCGGTGCTGGCCGCCGTCGCGCTGACCGCGGCGATGAACATCCTCTCCGGCATGGTCTCCGCACGGGTCTACGGCTTCGGCCCGCAGGCCGCGGCGAACATCTCCACCACCCTGACGGCCCGCGGCGAATTCGCGCTGATCCTCGCCACGATGGCCGCCGGCGCGGGGCTGGACGAGCGGCTCCCGCCGTTCATTGCCGGCTACGTACTCGTCCTCGCGGTCCTCTCCCCGCTGGCGGCCGGGCGCTCGCACTGGCTGGCCCGCGTCCTGCCGGGCGGGCGGGGCCGGGGTGAGGGCAGCGACAGCGACGCCGGCGCCGGGAAACTCACGGTGCCGGCCTGAGCCGGCGACCGGCATGTCCGGGGGCTGGGTCCGCCGAGGCCGCACCCGCCCCCGGACATGCCGAAGGCCTCGTTCCGGTGATGAACCGATTCCCGTTGACGCACGCCCGGTTCCAGCCGGTTTGCGTACGGTTCAGAAGGTGCGTGACAGCAGCAGCAGCGCCCGGTCGTCGTTGACGTCCTTGGCGCATGCCTCGATCAGATGCCAGGCCGCGCCCTCGAAACCGGTGGCGACGTAGCGGTCGGCCTCACCGGTCAGCCGGTCGATGCCCTCCGCGATATCGCGGTCGGACGCCTCCACCAGGCCGTCCGTGAACAGCATCAGCACATCGCCGGGGGCCAACGAGCCCTTCACGGCGTCGAACTGCGCCCCGTCGTACACCCCGAGCAGCGGGCCCTCCGCGGCCTTCTCCTCCCACTGGCCGCTGCCCGAGTGGAGTTGCAGGGCCGGCGGGTGTCCTGCCGAGAGCAGTTCGTAGTCACCCGATTCGAGGTCCAGGACCAGATGGATCGAGGTGGCGAATCCCTCGTCCCAGTCCTGGCGCAGCAGATAGCCGTTGGCCGCCGGGAGGAAGCCGTGCGGGGGCAGCGAGCCGAGGAGCCCGCCGAAGGCACCGGACAGCAGCAGGGCACGGGAGCCCGCGTCCATGCCCTTGCCGGAGACATCGGTGAGGACCGCCTCCAGCGTCCGACCGCCGTTGGTACGGGCGGCGACGACGAAGTCACCGGAGAAGGACTGCCCGCCCGCCGGGCGCAGCGCCATCTCGCGGTGCCAGCCCTGCGGCAGCCGGGGCAGGGCGCTCTGCACCCTGATGCGTTCGCGCAGATCGAAGAGCATGGTGCCGCCGCGCCGCCACGGCACACCGACCCTGGCCCGGAACTGGGCGAGGACCAGCCCGAAGAAGCCACAGGCCGCGACCACCAGGACGATGCCGGGGGTCACCCGGGCCGGGCCGTGCTCGTACGGGCCGAGTGCGAGCGACTCCACGATCAGGGCCGTGGCGGCGGTCGCGTACAGACCCAGCAGGCTCGCGGGCCGCAGCAGCAGTCCGCCCGCGACGATCGGCAGGACGAGCGCGGCCGGTGAGCACCACACCGGGTCGAACAGGGTGGCGCAGGTGATGGCCGGGATGGTGAGCAGCAGTCCGGCCAGCGCGATCCAGTCCGAACCGTCACCGCGGAAGTAGTCGACACCGGACTTGCGCAGCGCGATGCGCGCCCGGTGCGCCGATTTCCGCAATCGGGCCGGGTACGTGTCTGCTCCTGCGCGTCGGGCCATTGCGGGGACTTTATCCACCCGACGGCCTCCGGTGCAGGGGGACCCCGTGACAATGCGTTCGAAATCGGGTCGCCCCCAGTGCCTCGCCCCTGGTAGGCATGGCCCATGACTACTGAGCTTCGCGTACTGCAGCCGTCCGAATGGAACGAATGGTTCGAGTGTCTGGAGCTCGCATTCGGCGGTGTCGCAGAGCCTCCCGAGCAGCGCGAGCTGGACGAACAGCTGACCGAGTGCGAGCGGTCGATCGGGATCTGGGACGGTTCCGAAGTCGTCGCCACGGCGGGGGCGTTCAGCTTCCGGCTCGCCGTGCCCGGCGGGACGCTGGTGCCCGCGGCAGGGGTCACGATGGTGAGTGTCGCGTCCACCCACCGCAGGCGCGGGTTGCTGACCTCGATGATGCGTCGGCAGCTCGACGACGTCCGGGCGCTGGGTGAGCCGATCGCCGTCCTGACGGCTTCGGAACCGGTGATCTACGGCCGGTTCGGGTACGGCGCGGCCTCGCGTCAGATGTCGTTGACGATCGACACGGACCGGGTGCGGCTGACGGTTCCGGAGGGCACGGACGAGGTGCGGCTGCGGCACGCGAAGCCGGACGAGGCGATGGCCGCGTGCGAGGCCGTGTACGACCGGCTGGTGGCCGGCCGGCCCGGCACACCGGCCCACGGCCCCGGCTGGGAACGCAAGCCGATGGTGGACCCGGTGAGTTCACGGCAGGGCGGTTCGGCCCAGCAGTGCGTGCTGGCGGAGCTGAACGGGCAGATCGTCGGCTATGTGACGTATCACATCAAGCCCGAGTGGGAGCCGTCCGGCCCCAAGGGCAAGGTGACGGTGAACGATCTGGCCGCGCTCGACCCGGCGGCGTACGCGGCGCTGTGGCGGTTCGTCTTCGAGATCGATCTGACCTCGACGGTCGAGGCGCGCAACCGGCCGGTCGACGACGCGGTGCTGCACCTGGTGTCGGACGTGCGGCGGTGCAACATCCGGATCCGGGACTCGCTGCACGTGCGGCTGGTGGAGCTGGGGGCGGCACTGGAGGCGCGGGCGTACCGGGCGCCGGTGGACGTGGTGTTCGAGGTCGAGGACGCGTTCTGTCCCTGGAACGCGGGGCGCTGGCGGCTCACGTCCGACGCGAAGGGGACGGCGACCTGCCGGCGGACCGACGAGGCGGCCGACCTGGCGCTGACGGTACGGGAGTTGGGCTCGGCGTATCTGGGCGGCGAATCCCTGAGCTCGCTGGCCCTGGCCGGGCGGGTGCGGGAGCTGCGTGCGGGCGCGCTGGCGGAGGCGTCGCCGGCCTTCTCGTCGGACGCGGCACCGTGGCTGCCGCGGGGGTTCTAGTACGGGGGAGGTCCTGTGCGGGTGGACAGGTGGGTGTGCAGAGTGCGGACCGCCGAGGTACGCCGTCCCGTGCCGCGCTCTCCCACGATGACGGCGAGGCCGTGCACGGCGAGCAGATTCGCGGCTCGCTGCGGGGTGGGAGCGTGCGCCCAGAGCGGCTCCAGAGCTGCCTCCCGGTCAGATCACCGGAGGGATCCGGCGTCTGTGCAGCTCACGGTGGTTGGGAGTGCTGTCGTACCCCTTGCCGCCGAGCAGGGCATCGGGGTGCCTACGCAGTCGGCCGGGCTTGCCGGCCGGCGGGAAGGTCGTGGTGATCTTCGTGTATCGCGAACGATCGCGCCGTTCCGCGTCCCGGACGATCCGCGAGCACCCGCGCAGGCGCGGCATCCGGGCAGTGATCCCGCGGCCCGCTGGCTGGCTGCCACCCGCTGCCGGCCCCCCGGGCCGGCCTGCTCCCGAGACTGAGCCAGAACGCCGAGGCGGCCACCGCCTACCGCGCGGCACTCGCGCGCCGACGGCGACGCGGAGCACCGGTATCTCCAGCGCCGGCTGCGCGAGGCCGAAGGGCGGGATCAGATGTAGGTGTAGCCGTTGGTGGCGGTGCTGGAGCCGCCCGCCGTGGTGACGGAGACATTGACCGCGCCGAGCACGCCCCCGGGGGGCGTGTAGAGCGTGAGCGTGTGGGGGCCGCCGACGGCGAAGGGGACGGAGGTGCTGCCGAACAGGACCTGCAACGTGGTCGTAGCGTCTCCGGTGGTCGTGATCGTCACGAGGGTGCCGCCGGTGAGTAGTCCGGTGTTCGGAGTGATCGTCAGCGTGCCGGGGCTGTCGACGTAGGTGTACGACAGGCCGTCGAAGGTGCCCGCGGCGGTCGTGACACTGACGTCCACCGGTCCGCCCGCGCCCGCCGGGGCGGTGACCGTGAGCTGACCGTCGGTCTTGGAGACCACGGTCGCGGCGCTGCCGCCGAACGACACGGCGCTGGTGGTGTCCAGGCCTGAGCCGGTGATGGTGACTCCGGTGCCGCTGGCCAGCGGCCCGGCCGTGGGGCTCAGCGTCGACTCCACGGGCGCCGGGATGTAGTAGAAGGGCACACCGTTGCTGGCCTGGCCGTTGGCGAGGACCACCGTCACCTCCACCACGCCCGCTCCGGCGGGAGAGTTGCAGGTGACGTGGTCGGCCCCCGCGTTGTAGGAGACATCGGTGGCCGGAGCGTCGCCGAACAGCACCTGGCTGACGGCGCTCAGGGCGTTGGCAGTGGTGCTGGTTATCGTCACGAACGTGCCGCCCCCCGTGGAGCCCTGGTTCGGGAACAGTGTCATCTGACTCTCCAATGGACAGGCACCGTAGTGCGGCGTACTGGCCCGGATACAGCCAGTAGCCCAAAGAGGTGCCCTTCGCCGCAACGATGCTGACGCTAATTCAGCCAGATGGCCGAGCGCGCGAGCAGCAGCTGTTCCGGGACGCGGGCGTAAATCATCTGGGGACTCCACGCAGAGGGCCTGATCACGTGGTTCGCCAACCGGGTCGGCAGCCCGCCGCTTCAGCAACGGTGGAACCGCCGGCTCGACGTCCTGGGCGAGGACCCGCTGGGCGACCCCCGCCGCGCCTCCGAGGCCCGGCTCGAACTGGTCACCTACCCCGAAGCCATCGTTCTCATCAGCCTGTTCCCCTCGCCGCACTGTCGAGACCACCCCCGGCAGCAGGTCGGCCCATCACTGGGCCGGCTCGCGGCGGCGGTCCTTGCGTGCGACCTGCTCCTTGGAACCGGAGTCAGGCGGGGCGCCGTCCGGCGTGCTGTGACCATGGCGGCCCCGGGGCGGCGGCACGCCTAGGCGCCCTGGCACCCCGGGCACCAGAAGAGGTTGCGGGCGGCGAGATCGGCGGTGCGGATCTCGCCGCCACAGATGTGGCAGGCCTGCCGGGCCCTGCGGTACACGTACACTTCGCCGCCGTGGTCGTCCACGCGTGGCGGGCGTCCCATCGCCTCCGGCATGTGCTCGGGGCGGACCGTGTCGATCCGGTTGTTCCGCACGCCCTCGCGCATCAGCACCACCAGGTCCGCCCAGATCACGTCCCACTGCGCACGCCCGAGGTCCTTGCCCGGCCGGTACGGGTCGATCCCGTGCCGGAACAGCACCTCGGCACGGTACACATTGCCGACCCCCGCGATGACCTTCTGGTCCATCAGCAGGGCCGCGACGGTGATCCGGCTGCGGGAGATGCGCCGCCACGCCCGCTCGCCGTCCTCGTCGGTCCGCAGCGGGTCCGGGCCGAGCCGGTCGTGTATCGCGCGCTTCTCGGGGTCGGTGATCAGCGCACACGTGGTGGGCCCGCGCAGATCCGCGTGGTGGTCGTCGTTCACCAGGCGCAGCCGGACCGTGTCGGTGGGCGGCGGGGCCGGGGCCGTACCGAAGCCGAGCTTGCCGAAGAGGCCCAGGTGGATGTGGACCCAGCCGGCGCCCTCGAAGCCGAGGAAGAGGTGCTTGCCGTGGGCGTCGACGCCGGTGAACGTCCGGCCGTCGAGCAGCGCGGCACTGTCGGTGAACTTGCCCTGCGGGCTGCTCACCCGCACCGGCCGCCCGGCGAACCTGTCCCGGTGGTCCGCCGCGAGGCGGTGGATCGTGTGTCCCTCGGGCACGACGACTGCTCTCCTCGATGGCGTGTGACGTGCGGACATGGCTGTGCCGCCGGGGGCACCGGCGGCACAGGGACGGAAGCCGGTCAGCCCTGCTGCGGGTGGTGGGCCGGGATCGGGGGGAGCTCGCCGGTCGTCTCGTACGCCGTGAGCATCTCGATCCGGCGGGTGTGACGCTCCTCACCCGAGTACGGGGTGGCGAGGAAGATCTCGACGAACTTGGTGGACTCCTCCACCGAGTGCATCCGGCCACCGATGGCGACCACATTGGCGTTGTTGTGCTCGCGGCCCAGGGCAGCGGTCTGCTCGCTCCAGGCGAGCGCCGCGCGCACCCCCTTGACCTTGTTGGCGGCGATCTGCTCGCCGTTGCCGGAGCCGCCGATCACGATGCCGAGGCTGTCCGGGTCCGCGGCCGTCTTGTCCGCGGCACGCAGGCAGAACGGCGGGTAGTCGTCCTGGGCGTCGTAGATGTGGGGGCCACAGTCGACGGCCTCGTGGCCCTGGGCCGTGAGCCACTCGACGAGGTGGTTCTTGAGTTCATAGCCGGCATGGTCCGAGCCGAGGTACACGCGCATGTTCCGAGTGTGGCACGAGCGTCGCCGGGTAGCCGTCATCGGGGTCGGGACCCTCCGGCCGGTCCGCCCCGACGGGCGGCGGGACCGCATGTGGGCCTCCTGTGCGGGCCCTGTGTGGTAAACGCCACTCGGGCGGATTCGGAAGAAAGGGTTCCGTTTTTGTGGTCCGGCGGGCTTCAATGCATCACTCGCCGCCGCACCCCACTCCGGCGGCGAGTCACGCACCGCGTGATCCGAGAACGTAAGGATTCGATCCATGACGTCGCAGACGACTCTGGCCGGGCCGGGCCACCAGCCCGAGAAGCCGGGCCGGCCGAACGGGCCGGACACAACGGGCTCATCCGACGGACTCCAGGCAGGCCTCAAGAACCGCCATCTCTCGATGATCGCCATCGGCGGGGTGATCGGCGCGGGCCTCTTCGTGGGCTCCGGCGCCGGTATCGCCGCCGCGGGACCGGCCATCCTGCTGTCCTACGCCCTGGTCGGCCTGATGGTCGTCTTCGTGATGCGGATGCTCGGCGAGATGGCCGCGGCCCGCCCCAGCTCGGGCTCCTTCTCCGCCTACGCCGACCAGGCGCTGGGCCGCTGGGCCGGCTTCTCGATCGGCTGGCTGTACTGGTTCTTCTGGGTCGTGGTGCTCGCCGTCGAGGCGACGGCGGGTGCCAAGATCCTGGAGGGCTGGGTGCCGGGCGTCCCGCAGTGGGCGTGGGCGCTGATCGTGATGGTCGTACTGACCGCGACGAACCTGGTCTCGGTCGGCTCGTACGGCGAGTTCGAGTTCTGGTTCGCCGGGATCAAGGTCGTGGCGATCGGCGCGTTCGTCATCGTCGGACTGCTCGCCGTCTTCGGGGTGCTGCCCGGCTCGGACAACCCCGGCGCGGGGCTCGCGCACCTCACCGACACCGGCGGGTTCTTCCCCAAGGGGCCCGGCGCCATCCTCACCGGTGTGCTGATGGTCGTCTTCTCCTTCATGGGCAGCGAGATCGTCACGCTGGCGGCCGGCGAGTCCGAGAACCCGCAGCGCGCCGTCCAGAAGGCCACCAACAGCGTGATCTGGCGGATCGCCGTCTTCTACCTGGGCTCGATCTTCATCGTGCTCACCCTGCTGCCGTGGAACGACAAGTCGATCCTGAAGGACGGCAGCTATGTCGCCGCCCTCAACTCCATCGGCATTCCGCACGCCGGCCAGGTGATGAACGTCATCGTCCTCACCGCCGTGCTGTCCTGTCTCAACTCCGGCCTCTACACCGCCTCGCGGATGGCCTTCTCGCTCGGTGGCCGCGGCGACGCGCCCAAGGCCTTCGCCCGGGTGAACAAGCGGGGTGTGCCGCAGGCGGCGATCCTCTCGTCCGTCGTCTTCGGCTTCGTCGCCGTGTTCTTCAACTACCAGTGGCCCGACACCGTCTTCCAGTTCCTGCTGAACTCCTCCGGCGCGGTCGCCCTGTTCGTCTGGCTGGTCATCTGCTTCACGCAGCTGCGGATGCGCGGCATGATCCTGCGCGAGTCGCCGGAGAAGCTGGTCGTGCGGATGTGGCTCTTCCCGTATCTGACCTGGGCGACCATCGCGATGATCTCGTTCGTCCTCGTCTACATGCTGACCGACGACGGCGGACGCGAGCAGGTGCTGCTCTCACTGCTCGTCGCGGCGCTGGTGGTGGCGATCTCGCTGGTGCGTGAGGTTCGGCAGCGGAAGGCGCGTGCCTGAGAGCCCGACAGGCTCTGAGGCCGTCGGCCGTACCAATACCTGACGGCGGATGTCAGGTATACGGGGGAGGCTCTCCGTCACAACGCCACCGAGCGAACGACCGGAGAGCCTCCTCATGACATCCGCCCCCGCCCGTGTCCCCACCGGTTTCCAGACCGGCTTCGCCGTCCGTCCCGCCTTCGTCGTCGAGGCCGCTCATGCCGAGGACGTACGGACCGCCGTGGCCGACGCCGCCGCGCGCGGCCTGCCCGTCCGCGTCCACGCCACCGGCCACGGGCTGTCCGGGGCCGTCGAGGGCGGGGTGCTGATCAGCACCCGCCGGATGGACTCCGTCGAGATCGATCCGGTACGCCGCACCGCACGCATCGGCGCGGGCGTCACCTGGGGCCAGGTGATCGAGGCCGCCGCACCGCACGGGCTCGCCCCGCTGAACGGCTCCGCACCGGGCGTCGGCGCCGTCTCCTACACCCTCGGCGGCGGGCTGCCCATCCTGGCCAGGGAGTTCGGCTACGCCGCCGACCGGGTGCGCTCGCTCGACGTGGTGACCGCCGACGGCGCACTGCGCCACGTATCCCCGCACAGCGAGCCCGAACTCTTCTGGGCGCTGCGCGGCGGCGGCCACCGGCTCGGTGTCGTGACCCGCCTGGAGGTCGACCTGGTCGAGGTCGGGCGGCTGTACGGCGGGTCGATCGCCTTCGACGGGGCCGGGGCCGGCGACCGGGTGATCCGCCGCTATCTGGAGTGGACCCGGACCGTTCCCGACACGCTGACGTCCTCACTGTCCGCGCTGCGCTTCCCCGACAGCCCCCAGCTGCCGGAGCCGATGCGCGGACGGTACGCGATCTCGGTGCGGGTCGCGTACACCGGCGAAACGGCCGGGGGCGAGCGGCTGGTCGCGCCGCTGCGGGCGGTCGGGCCCGCGCTCACGGACTCGCTGCGGGAGATGCCGTACACCGACAGCCACACCATTCACAACGACCCACCGTTCCCGCACGCCTACTACGGCGACGGCGTGGTGCTCGCCGATCTGGACGCGGGGCGCGCGGTGCGCACGCTGGGGCTGACCGGGCCGAAGGCGCCGATGATGACCGTGGTCCAGCTCAACCACCTGGGCGGCGCGCTGGCCGCACGGCCGGCCGTCGACAACGCGGTGCCGTACCGCGAGGCCGGATTCCTGCTGCGGCTGCTGTCGCCGCTCGACGGTACGGACGTGGCGTCGGTACGGGCCCTGTACGCGGAGGTGGCCGGGGTGCTCGCGCCGCTCGCCCTGGGCCGTTCGCTGAACTTCTCCTTCGGCAGCGGGGACCGCACCGAGGGTTTCCACGACGCGCGGACACAGCAGAGGCTCGCCGGTCTGGTGTCGCGACACGACCCGGCGAGCCTCTTCGGAGGGAGCTACGGCATCAGCCGCGACGGCCGATGAGCTTCCAGGCCGCGGGCAGCGCGCCCATCGCCAGCGCCGCCTTCAGCGCGTCACCGAACAGGAACGGCACCAGGCCGGCCGCGATCGCGGCGCTCGCCGACATGCCGGTGACCAGGGCCAGGTACGGGACGCCGACCGCGTAGATGATCGCGGAGCCCAGCACCATCGTGCCCGCGGTGCGCAGCACGGAGCGGTCACCGCCGCGGCGGGCGAGGCCACCGACCACGGTGGCGGCGAGCAGCATGCCGAGGACGTAGCCGAACGAGGCACCGCCCGCGCCGGAGCTGCCGCCCGCGAACCACGGCACGCCCGCCATGCCGACGAGCGCGTACACGGCGAGGGAGAGGAAGCCGCGGCGGGCGCCGAGCGCGGTGCCGACGAGGAGCGCGGCGAAGGTCTGGCCGGTGACCGGAACCGGTGAGCCGGGGACCGGAACGGCGATCTGGGCGGCGATACCGGTGAGCGCGGCACCTCCGAGGACCAGGGCCGTGTCGACGGCGTAACGGTGCCTGGCGGCGGGCAGCAGGTCGGCGAGGACCGCTCCGGTACGGACAGGGGCGGCGGCAGCAGTGCTCATCGGGACTCCGCGGGGTGAGGGCAGGTGGGGACAGACTGAGGCCGACGTTAGCCCACGGGTTAACGCCCGATCACCATCAGTGGCCCACAAAGCGGTGGTCGAGGCGTTGGTGAGGTTCATACAAAGGGGCTCACGCAATCATGCGGCGGCGTGATGCTCGTCACTGCGGTGGGGACGGATCGGCTCATATTTTGCCGGGAGGGGCGGCCGGGAGAGACTGTAGGTTCCCGCCAAAACGGTTCGGGGCCGCCCAGACGCCACGGGTGCCTGTTCCCGCGCCGCCTGCCCCCCGGGGGCGTTCCCGGCCCCGGGACCCGCGCCCGAGCCGCCCGGGATCACTCCCGGGCTTCGACGCGTACCCGGGTGTGCACCTTGTGTGAGGATCGTGCCCGTAATGCGGACAGTGGTTCCCTGTGGGCGCAGCGCGTGCTCAGACTGTCCGCGCAGGTCCCCCACTCCCCCACACCCGCTCCGTCCCTCCACGTCCCCGCGCGGCCCCCGCGTGCACCGTGCCTCCCCTACCGAACAGAGCTCGCCCATGTCTCGGAATTCCGCGTCTCCCCCCACCGACGCCCCGGTCGCCGCCTCCGGCACCGGGGCCGATTCGGCGCTCACCCACGGGCTCAAGCAGCGCCACCTCTCGATGATCGCCCTCGGCGGTGTCATCGGCGCCGGGCTCTTCGTCGGCTCGGGTGCGGGTATCGCCGCCGCGGGGCCGTCGATCGTCGTCGCGTACACCGTCTCCGGGCTGCTGGTCATGCTCGTGATGCGGATGCTCGGTGAGATGTCGGCCGCGAACCCGGCCTCCGGCTCTTTCTCCGTCCACGCGGAGCGGGCGATCGGGCCGTGGGCGGGGTTCACCGTGGGCTGGGCGTTCTGGGTGCTGCTGTGTGTCGCCGTCGGCCTGGAGGGCATCGGTGCCGCGAAGATCGTCACCGGCTGGCTGCCCGGCACGCCGGAGTGGGCCTGGGTCGCGCTGTTCATGGTGGTCTTCCTGGGCACGAACCTGGCCTCGGTGAAGAAGTTCGGCGAGTTCGAGTTCTGGTTCGCCACCCTCAAGGTCGTGGCGATCACCCTCTTCCTGGTGCTGGGTGTGCTGGCGATCCTGGGTGTGCTGCCGGGTACGGACGCCCCCGGCGCCACCAACCTCAAGGGCGAGGGCGGCTTCCTGCCCAACGGCGCCGAGGGTTGGGTGATCGGGCTGCTCGCCTCCGTCTTCGCGTACGGCGGTCTGGAGACCGTCACCATCGCCGCGGCCGAGTCCGAGAACCCGGTGCGGGGTGTCGCGAAGGCCGTGCGGACGGCGATGTGGCGGATCGCGCTCTTCTACGTCGGCTCGATGGCCGTCGTCGTCACACTGGTCCCGTGGGACGACCCGGAGGTCGTGAAGGTCGGCCCGTTCTACGCGGCTCTGAACCACCTCGGCATCAGCGGCGCCGCGGAGATCATGAACGTGGTCATCCTGGTCGCCCTGCTCTCCGCGATGAACGCCAACATCTACGGCGCCTCGCGCATGGCCTGTTCGCTGGTCGCCCGCGGCCAGGGCCCGAAGCGGCTCGGCAGGATCTCCTCGGGCGTCCCGCGCGCGGCCGTCCTGGTCTCGTCCGTGTTCGGCTTCCTGTGCGTGCTGCTCAGCTACTGGCGTCCCGATGACGTCTTCCCGTGGCTGCTCAACATGATCGGCGCGGTGATCCTGGTCGTCTGGATCTTCATCGCCCTCTCCCAGCTGATCCTGCGCGACCGGCTGGAACGCGAGGCACCGGAGAGGCTCGTCGTACGGATGTGGCTCTTCCCCGTCCTGACGATCGTGGCGCTCCTGGCCATGTTCGGCATCTTCGTCCTGATGCTGCGCCAGCCCGGCACGCGTGACCAGCTGTTGGCGTCCGGCGCCCTGACCGTCGTGCTGGCGGCGATCGGTCTCGTACGGCAGCGGCGGTCCGCGGCCGTCAAGGGCTGACGTCGGGCGCGCACGGCACGTTGAGGGAGAGCAGCGCACCGCCCTGCTCCCCGATCCGCACCTCGCTGACCGCACCGTTGCGCAGCTGCGGGAAGACCCTGCGGTAGGCGCCCAGCGGAATCGACAGCAGTTCGCACAGGACGAGCCGGAGCAGGGTGTTGTGGGCGACGACGAGAACGCGCTGCCCCGGGTGCCCGTCCGCGATCCGGCGCAGCGCCACCGCCCCCCGGGCCGCCGCCGCCCTGGGGTCCTCGGCCCTGGGGAAGGGGTGGGCCACCGGATCCGCGCGGTACCGCCGGGCCCGCTCCGGGTGCTCGGCCGCGAACTCCGTCAGCGTGCGCCCCTCCACCTCGCCGAAATCGCATTCGCGCAGGTCGTATTCGAGCCGGGGGACGAGACCGAGCGCCCGGCGGACGGGCTCCGCCGTCTCGATGGCGCGCGTGAGCGGCGAGGTCCAGATCGCGTCGACCGGGTGCCGGACCGCCCACTCGCCCAGCCGCTCGGCCTGGCGACGTCCTTCGTCGGTGAGGGCGATGTCGCTGACCCCGGCGTAGCGGTTCTCCGCGTGCCAGACGGTCTGCCCGTGGCGGACGAGCAGCAGGGCGGCCGGTCTCCCGGTCATGGCTTCTCCGTTCGGGTGCGAGTGGTCATGACTTCTCCGTTCGGGTACGGGCGTGGGCGGCGACCGGGCCCGGGAGCCAGCCCCGTCGCTCCAGCTCGTCCACCAGCGTGAGGTACGGCTCGGTGTACCACGCCGTACGCACCGGATGCGGGCGCAGCACGTGCCGCAGTCGCACCATCCGGCCCGCCGCCTCCTGCAGCGTGGTCGTGGCTCGCGCCCCGTACGCGGCCATGACGGCCATGCCGAGAGCCGGCTCGCTGTACTGCGGGATGTACACGGGCCGGCCCAGGATGTCGGCGCGCAGCCGGCTCCAGTAGCCGCTGCGGACCGCGCCGCCGGTGAAGGTGAGCCGGCCGTACAGCTGGGCGCCGAGCAGGTCGAGGTAGTCGAGGCAGAGCCGTTCGACCAGGCCCACCCCGGTCAGCAGGGCGGCCCAGTGTTCGGCGTCGGTGGCGGGCTCGCCGAGCAGGAAACCGGTGGCCTCCGGCGCGACGAAGGGGAAGCGCTCGCCCGGCGCGGCGAGGGGGTACGCCACCACGCGCGCGGGCTCGTGCTCGCGAGCCGTCGCGTCCATCCGCGCCGGGTCCACGCCCGGGAAGGCAGCGGTCAGCGCCCCGCCGCCCACCCCCGAGGCCCCACCCGGAAGCCAGAGCCCGTCCGGAGCCCGGTGGTTGTAGACGACCCCGGCCCGGTCCGCGACCGGCGACGAGGTCACCCCCTTCAGGACCAGCGTCGTACCGAGCACCGAGTTCCAGGAGCCCACGGTGAGTGCGCCGGAGGCGATCTGCGCCGCGCACCCGTCCGTCATCCCCGACACCAGGAGCGTGCCCGCCGGAATCCCGGTCTCCGCCGCTGCCGCCCGCCCCACCTCACCGATCTGCCAGCCCGGCCGCACCACGTCCGGGAACAGCCCCTCGGGCAGGGCCAGCTTGCCGAACATCCGGTGCGGCCAGGCGTCCCGCTCCAGGTCGTAGCCGGTCTTCAGGGCATGGCTGGAGTCGGTGGGCAGAGGAGTCCCGGCGAGCCGCGCCAGCACCACGTCGGCCTGGTGCATGATCCGCACGGTCTCGCCCGCCCCTGCCCCGTACTCCTTCAGCAGCCACATCACCTTGGGCAGCGCCCAGCTCGGCGGGGTCCGGGCCCTGGCCGCCTCCGTCACGGCGCGCCCGTCGTCGTACATCACCCCCGGGGTCAGCGGCCGGCCGGTCCGGTCGCCGAGCAGAACGGTGCCGGAGGTGGCGCAGACGGCGAGCGCACGCGGCGGGGGGCAGTCGCGCAGCGCCTGGCGGCTGGCCGCGCAGACGGCCGTCCACCAGTCGAGGGGGCTCTGCTCATGCCGTACCCCGTCGCGTCTGCCGGCGAGCGGGGCGGAGCCGCTGCCGAGGATCTCACCACGGTCCCCCGCCACCACCGCACGGACACTCTGCGTGCCGAGATCGATGCCCATCCACATATCGGCCCTCCTTGTGAAGTTCTCACTCTGCACCGAGAATTTCCGTTGCGCGAGGGATTGACGGCCAACTTCCGTTGTTCCAAGCTCTGTTAACCAGTCGATTCGACGTGTGAACGGCATCGCTCCGCTCCCCCCCACCCATCTCCGGCCGGACCGTGGAGGTCACGGATGGACATGCACGCGCACGACCGGCGGCGTTTCCTCGCCCTCGGTGCGGCGGCGGCCGCGTCCGCCGCCCCGCTGCTCACCGCCTGCGGCGCGGGCTTCGGCGGCGGCGACAGCAAGGGCGGCGGCTCCGCGGCCGCCGACGTCACCGGCTCCTTCGACTGGAAGCGGGCCAAGGGCAGAACGGTCAAGGCGCTGCTCAACAAGCATCCGTACACCGATGCCCTGATCGCCGATCTGAAGGCGTTCACCGAGAAGACCGGCATCAAGGTCGAGTACGACGTCTTCCCCGAGGACAACTACTTCGACAAGCTCACCGTCGACCTCTCCAGCGGGCGCGCCTCCTACGACGTGTTCATGCTCGGCGCGTACATGGTGTGGCAGTACGGCCCGCCGGGCTGGCTGGAGGATCTCGGTCCCTGGATGCGCAATTCCTCGGCGACCGGGGCCGAATGGGACCAGGCGGACTTCTTCCCCAACCTCCTCCGGGCGGACCAGTGGTCGCTGAAGGCGGGTGCTCCGCTCGGGCAGGGCGGGCAGTACGCGCTGCCGTGGGGCTGGGAGACCAATGTCGTCGCGTACAACACCGAGGTGTTCGAGAAGCTGGGCCTGAAGCCCGCCGAGACCTTCGACGAACTGCGCGAGGTCGCCGGGGCCATCACCCGCAGGGCGCCGGGGGCGGGCTTCGACGGGATGTACGGGGTCGCGGTGCGCGGCTCGCGCAGCTGGGCGACGATCCACCCGGGCTTCATGACGATGTACGCCCGCAACGGGCTGAAGGACTTCACCGTCGAGGGCGGCGGGGTGAAGCCCGCGATGAACTCCCCGGAGGCGATCGCGTTCACCCGGGACTGGGCGGAGATGGTCAGGAAGGGCGGGCCGCCGTCCTGGACCTCGTACACCTGGTACCAGTGCTCCAGCGACCTCGGCGCGAAGAAGGCGGGGATGCTCTTCGACGCGGACACCGCCGCCTACTTCCAGGCCGTGAAGGGGGCCTCCCCCGCCTCCGGGAAGATCGCCTTCCACCCCGGCCCCAAGGGCCCCGACGGCTCGCTCGCCACGAACATGTGGATCTGGTCGCTCGGCATGAACGCCAGAAGCCGCAACAAGTCCGCGGCCTGGCTGTTCCTCCAGTGGGCGACCGGCAAGGAGCATCTGCGCAAGGGCGCGATCGAGCACAACCACATCGATCCGGTACGCAGGTCGGTCAGCCAGGACCCCGCGTACAAGGAGAAGATGCGAGCCATCCCCGGCTTCATCGAGACGTTCGAGACGGTCGTCGACCAGACGAAGATCCAGTTCACCCCGCAGGAGCAGTTCTTCGACGCGACGACCAGCTGGGCCGCCGCGCTCCAGGAGATCTACGGCGGGAAGAACGCCTCGTCCGTGCTGAACTCCCTGGCCGGCGATCTGGCGTCGAAGGCCGGCTGACCGATGTCCGGACGTGTGGCGCCCGTGCCGGAGACCGCCCATGGGGCGGCCTCCGGCACGGGTGCCGGGAAGCGGGCACAGCGGGCGCTGCCGGCGTGGCGCCGCTCGCTGCGGCCGTATCTGCTGATCGTGCCCGCGCTGCTGCTGACCGGGGGCATCCTCTACCCGTTCGGACTCGGTCTCTACTACACGGTATTCGACTTCGCGGCGAGCAAACCGCGGCCGGACCTGGTCGGCATCGAGAACTACCGGCGGATCCTCACCCAGCCCTCGTTCTGGGACTCGGCGCGGGTGACGACGCTGTACGCGCTGGGCGCGGCGGCCGTCGAGACCGTGCTCGGGGTGGCCGTGGCCCTGCTGCTGCACCGGTCGAGCTTCGTGGGGCGGGTGCTGGAGAAGATCCTGATCCTGCCGCTGATGATCGCGCCGGTGATCGCCGCGATCATGTGGAAGCTGATGCTCCAGCCGTCGGTCGGTGTGATCAACCATCTGCTCAAGCCCTTCGGCCTCGGCGGTGTGCAGTGGACGGACACGCCGACGGGCGCGCTGCTGTCGTCGATCGCCGTGGACGTGTGGGTCTACACGCCGTTCGTCGCGATCCTCGCGCTGGCCGGACTGCGCTCGCTGCCCGCCTCGCCGTTCGAGGCGGCAGCGGTCGACGGGGCAGGCTGGTGGTTCACCTTCCGGCGCCTCACCCTGCCGATGCTGTGGCCGTACGTCCTGGTCGCCGTGATCTTCCGGTTCATGGACTCGCTGAAGGTCTTCGACATCATCTACGCGCTGACCGAGGGCGGTCCCGGCGACTCCACGATGGTCCTCCAGATCCGGGCCTATCTGGAGGCGATCCGCTTCCAGCGCTACTCGTTCGGGATCAGCTACATGATCGTGCTCTGGGCCGTGGTCTACCTGGTCACGACGGTGCTGGTGCGCTATCTGGGCCGGATCCAGAACCGGGCGGCGGAGGTGCCGGGATGAGACGCGGACGTACGCGGGACGGACGCGGAGGTGCCGGGATGAGACGCGGACGTACGCGGGACGGACGCGGAGGTGCCGGGATGAGACGCAGGGTGCTCGCCATCGCCGCCGACCTGGCGCTGATCCTCTACTTCGTCTTCGCGCTGTTCCCGGTCGCCTGGATGCTGATCCTGTCGCTGAAGCCGACGAACGAGCTGTTCAGTACGTACTTCGCGTTCACCCCGACCTTCGACTCCTACCGCACCGTGCTCGGCGCCGGGGACGACCAGGGCGTGCCGTTCGTGCGGTTCTTCGTGAACAGCCTGGTCGTGTCGCTGGGCGCGGTCACGCTGTCGCTGCTGATCGGGCTGCCCGCCGCGTACGCCGCCGCGCGGTGGCGGTTCCGCGGCTCGGAGAACCTGATGTTCACCCTGCTCTCGTTCCGCTTCGCACCCGAACTCACCGTCATCATCCCGCTGTTCGTGCTCTACCAGAAGCTCGGGCTCTTCGACACGTATGTCGGCATGGTGTGGGTGCTGCAGCTGGTGACCCTCCCGCTGATCGTCTGGATCATGCGGTCGTACTTCTCGGACCTCTCGCCCGAGCTGGAGCAGGCGGCGCTGCTGGACGGCTACACCCGCAAGCAGGCGTTCTTCAAGGTCGCGCTGCCGTTGGTGAAACCGGGCATCGCGGCCGTCTCGCTGCTGGCGTTCATCTTCGCGTGGAACAACTTCGTCTTCCCGCTGATCCTCACCTCGTCGGACGCCCAGACGGTGACGGTGGGCGCGCTGTCCTTCCTCGGCGGCGACCGGCCCAAGTACAACCTCACGGCCGCGGCGGCCCTGGTCTCGGTGGTCCCGCCGCTGCTGCTGGCGCTCACCATCCAGCGGTATCTGGTGCGCGGGCTGTCGTTCGGGGCGGTGAAGTCGTGACCGGCCCGGCGGCGATCACGCTGCGCGGGGTCAGCAAGCGGTACGGGAGGAACACCGCGCTCGACGGTCTGGACCTGGAGGTGGCCGAGGGAGAGTTCTTCTGCCTGCTCGGCCCGTCCGGCGCCGGGAAGACAACCACGCTCAAGACGATCGCGGGCCTGGAGGAGCCACAGGCCGGGACGGTCGAGCTGGGCGGGACGGACATGGCGGGCGTGGAGCCGTACGACCGGGGCGTGGCCATGTGTTTCGAGTCGTACGCCCTGTACCCGCACCGCACCGCGTACGACAATCTCGCCTCCCCGCTCCGCTCGCCGCGCCACCGCCTCCCCGCGCACGAGGCGCGCGAGCGGATCGGGGAGGTCGCCGAACTCCTGGGCATCGGCGCCCTGTTGGACCGTCCGGTGGGGCGGCTCTCCAACGGCCAGCGGCAGCGGGTGGCACTCGGCCGGGTGCTGGTCCGGCCGGCCCACGCGTTCCTGCTCGACGAGCCGCTGTCACATCTCGACGCGAAGCTGCGGCAGGCGATGCGCGCGGAGCTGAAGGCGATCGGCTCGGTCCGGAGCACGACCACGCTGTACGTCACCCATGACTCGGTGGAGGCGCTGGCGCTCGGGGACCGGATCGGGGTGATCAGCGACGGCCGCATGGTGCAGACCGGCACCCGCGAGGAGCTGTGGCACCGCCCGTACGACACCTTCGTCGCCCGGTCCTTCGGCAGACCCCGGATCAATCTGCTGCCGGGCACGGTGACGCCCGAGGGGCACTTCCGATCGCCGGACGGGGCGTACGAGCTGCCGCTGAGGGTGCCCGCACCGCCCGGAACCGCGGTCCAGCTGGGCGTACGGCCGCGGGACATCCGGCTCCTGGGGCCCGGCGAGGACCCCGGCGCGGCGCCGGCCGGCAGCGGCGAGGGCACAGGTGCGGAGCCGACCGGCGAGGACCCGCCCGTGGCGAGGGCCGGCACCGGCGAGGGCCTGGCGCTGACCGGGGCCGTCCATGTGACCGAGCTGCTGGGCCGGGCCACCGAGGTCACCGTCCGGATCGGCGGGCAGCGGCTGTCCCTCGTCGTCCCGCGCGCCGACGCGGCGGGCCTGAGCCCCGACCGCCCGGTCCGGCTCTCCGTACCGCCTGAGAGTCTGCTGCTGTTCGAGGCCGACCGGCCGGCACGTCCAGGACGAAGGATCAGCACGTGAGCAACGTTCCGCAGCGGGGCCCCGCCCCGCGCCAGGCATCCATAGCCGAGTACGTCCTCGCGCAGGGCGAGGTGAGCGCCGCCGAACTGGCGGAGCGCTTCGACGTCAGCCTGATGACCATCCACCGCGATCTGGACGAGCTGGAACGGCAGGGCATCGTCCGCAAGTTCCGCGGCGGTGTCACCGCCCAGCCGTCCGGGGTCTTCGAGTCGAACGTCTCCTACCGGCTGAAGACGATGCGCGCCGAGAAGGCCGCCGTCGCCGAACGGGCCCTGCGGCTCATAGAGCCGGGCATGGCGGTGATGCTCGATGACTCGACGTCCACCCTGGAGATAGCGCGCAGGCTGCGCTCCATCACCCCGCTGACCGTCGTCACCAACTTCCTGGAGGCGATCAACCTGCTGTCGCAGGAGCGCGGCATCCATCTGATGGGCCTCGGCGGCGACTTCGATCCGCTGCACTCCTCCTTCCTCGGCGTCTCGTGCGTGGAGGCGGTGCAGTCGCTCCAGGTCGACATCTGCTTCACCTCCACCTCGGCCGCGTCCGGCGGTTACGCCTACCACCAGGAGCAGCACATCGTCTCCGTGAAGCGGGCGATGCTCGACTCGGCGAGCCGCAATGTGCTGCTGCTCGACCACTCCAAGCTGGGCCGGGTCGCCCTGCACCGGCTCGCCCCGCTCTCCCGGTTCGATCTGCTGCTGGTCGACGACGGGGCGTCCGAGCGGGACCTGCGCGAACTCGACGAGCACAAGGTGCCCTACGAGGTCTGCGGCACCGGCCGCGAGTCCGGACCGGGAGGCGGCGATGACGGATGACTGAACTGGTCCTGCGCGCACTGCGCAAGACCTACACCGGACGTGGCCGGGCCGCCGTCGAAGCGGTCCGCTCCCTCGACATCGAGCTGCGCTCCGGCGAACTGCTGGGGCTGCTCGGCCCGTCCGGCTGCGGCAAGTCCACCACCTTACGGATGATCGCCGGACTGGAGCCGGTCACCGGCGGCGACATCCTCATCGGCGGCACCTCGATGGTGGGGCTCCCCGCCCAGCGGCGCAACATCGGGGTGGCGTTCGAGAACTACGCCCTGTACCCGCCGCTGACGGTCGCGGAGAACCTCGGATTCGGACTCGCCGCCCGGCGCCGCCACGGGCGGGCCGAGATCCGCCGCCGGGTCGCCGACATGGCCGCACGCATCGGGATCGCGGATCTGCTGGACGCCCGCCCCGCCGCGCTCTCCAGCGGCCAGAAGCAGCGGGTCGCCCTGGCCCGCGCCCTGATCCGCACCCCGGACGTGCTGCTGCTCGACGAGCCGCTGTCCCATCTGGACGCCGCCCAGCGCGACACCACCCGACGGGAGTTGAAGCGCATCCAGCGGGACAGCGGCCACACCACCATCCTCGTCACGCACGATCAGGAGGAGGCGCTGTCGCTCGCCGACCGGATCGCGGTGATGCGGGACGGCGAGATCCAGCAGCTCGGCACCCCCGAGGAGATCTACGACGCGCCGGTGAATCTGTTCGTCGCCGACTTCGTCGGGGAACCCGCGATCAATCTGCTGCCGGGGACGGCCGACGGGGCGGGCGGGGTGCGGCTCTCGGACTCCGTGCGCATCCCCGTACCGCACCGCCCGGCGGCGGGACGCGCGGTGGTGCTCGGCATCCACCCGGAGGACCTGCGCCTGGACGACACTGGTGTACGGGCCCGGGTCGCCGCCCATGAACCCCTGCTGGAATCCGGCATCGCCACGCTCTCGCTCGACGGGGTGGCGCAGCCGCTGGTCGCCGTGACCGGTCCGGAGGTACGGCTCGACCGGGACGACACCGTACGCATCACCGCCGATCCCCGGCACATCCATGTCTTCGACGCCCGGACAGGAGACGCTCTGCGATGAACCGCCCCGCGACGGTCCGCCCCCCGACGAGAATTCTGATCGCCGGTGACCATTTCGTCCGCAACTCCCTGATCGCCGAAGCCCTGCAGCACGCCCTCGGCCCGCTCGGCACGGAGCCTCACCTCACCGAACTCGCCCTCCCCTGGCCCCTGGAGCCCTTCGGCAAGGTCGCCGAGGTCGACGAGGCCGCCGACGCCGAGGACGCGCTGATCGCCGCCCTGGACGGGGTGGAGGTGTGCGTGACGCAGATGGGCCCGTTCACCGAGCGGGTCCTGGCCGCCGCACCCGATCTGCGGCTCGTCGTGGTCTGCCGGGGCGGCCCGGTCAACGTGAACGCGGCCGCGGCACGGGCCCGGGGGGTGCGGGTCTGCTTCGCGCCCGGCCGCAACGCGGCGGCGACCGCGGAGTTCACCGTGGGTCTGATCCTCTGCGCCCTGCGCCGCATCCCCGACGCCCACCACTCCCTCGCCGCCGACGGCCGCTGGGACGCCTCCCACTACACGTACGAGAACTGCGGCCTGGAGCTGGAGGACACCCCCGTCGGCCTGATCGGCTACGGGGCGGTGGGCAGCCGGGTCGCCCGGGTGCTCTCCGCGTTCGGCGCCGAGGTCGAGGTGTACGACCCGTATGTGCGTGGCGACGTCCACGGCATGCGCGCACCCTCGCTGGAGGCACTCCTGGACCGCTCCCGTGTCCTCACCCTGCACGCCAGGCTCACCCCGGAGACCCGGCATCTCATCGGCGCCCGCGAGCTGGCCCTGCTGCCGCGCGGCGCGGTTCTGGTCAACGCGGCCCGGGGCGGACTGCTGGACACGGAGGCGCTGTGCGACGCCCTGGACTCGGGGTGGTTGCGGGCCGCAGCGCTGGACACGTACGAGCAGGAACCGCCCCCGGCCGACTCGCGGCTCTTTTGCACCCCGCATCTGCTGATGACCCCGCACGTGGCGGGCGCCAGCCGGGCCGTCGCGCAGAAGGCGGCCCGGATCGCCGCGGCCGAGGTGGCGCGCTATGTACGAGACGAACCTCTCGCCCACGCCCTGTGAGGAGGGCCGGACCCATGACGAGATACATCGGCATCGATGTCGGCACATCCGTGGTGAAGGCCGCGGCCTTCGACCCGCGCGGCCGCACACTGGCCGTCGAATCCCGCCCGGTGGGACTCACGATCCACGGCGGATCCGTGGAACAGGACATGGACGAGGTGTACGGGGCGGTCTGCGAGGTCCTGGCCGCACTGGGCTCCGACGAGGTCGCGTTCGCCGGTCTCACCGGCCAGGGCGACGGGGTCTGGCTGGTCGACGCGGCGGGCCGGCCGGTCCGTACGGCGATCTCCTGGATGGACGGCCGCGCCCATGAGCTGGTCGACGACTGGCAGGCGTCCGGTGTCTTCGGGGCGGTCTACCGGCGCACCGGCGGCGCGATGTTCCCGGGCTGTCCGGGCCCGGTGCTGGCCTGGCTCGACCGTCACGCCCCGGCCTCGCTCGACGCGGCGACGACCGCGCTGTACTGCAAGGACATGGTGTTCCAGCGGCTGACCGGGGTGCGGGCCACGGACGTCTCCGACGCGTCGATGCCGTTCCTGGACCCGATGACCCGTACGTACTCCTCCGACGTGGTGGCCGCGCTCGGCCTCGACCACCGGGCCTCGCTCCTCGCCCCGGTCAGCGACCCGGTCGCCACCGCCGAGCTCCCCTCCGGGGTGCGGATCTCCAACGGCCCGTACGACCTGCCGGCCTGCGCCCTCGGCGCCGGCGTCACCCGTCCCGGTGACGGTCTGCTGATCGTCGGCACCTGTCTGGCCGCCCTGGTGGCCACCGAGCGGCTCGATCTGAACGGCGAGCCCGCCGGTCTGCACATCTCCACCGACCGACCCGGCCACTGGCTGCGCGCCATGCCCGCGATGGTCGGCACCGCGGCCCTCGACTGGGTCCTGAACACCACCGGCGTGCGTCACACGGAGGTCGACCCCCTGCTCGCCGCCACCCCGCCCGGCGCGAACGGTGTCCGGGTACTCCCCTACTTCGCCCCGTCCGGCGAGCGCGCCCCCTTCGTCGAGCCGCGGCTGCGCGCCGAGCTCACCGGCGTGTCCCTGGAGTCCACCCCGGCGGATCTGATCCGCGCGGTCTGCGAGGGCATCGGCTTCGCGGCCCGCCACTGCCTGGAGGCCGCGGGCCTCACCGGCTCCCTCGCCCTGTGCGGCGGCGGCACCCGCTCTTCCGCCTGGATGCGCCTGTTCGCGGATGTACTGGGCCGACCGGTCCGGATCGTGGAGGGCGAGGTCGGTGCGCGGGGCGCGGTGCTCGCGGCGGCGCGGCGCTTCGGCGCGGAGCTGGAAACGGCCGCCTGGACGGCCCCGACGACGGTGGTCGAACCGGACCCGGAGCGGGCGGTGTTCTACGCGAAGGCGTACGAGGACCATCTGGCCCGGCTCGCCGATGCCCGTGCGCGGGCCCGTGCGTGACCCTGGTCCCGGGACTGAACCTCTCACGCCGGCGTGCGCACGTGAATGATCGAAGCCCGAATGGGGAAATGTCGGAAAGTGAGCACGCGTAGAAAATTTCTCGGCGCCGCTACCGCGGTCGGCGCCATGGCGTTTCTCGGCGACACTCAGGCCGCATCCGCGGATGAGGGCGATCCGGGACCGGACTCGGAGGCCCTGGAGCTCCATGCCCGCAACGCAATCGTGGCGGTCGATACCGACACGCAGAAGAATTACGGCGCGCTCCGGGCCGAGTTGATGAACCATCTCAGCCCGGTCATCGTCGTTCAGAATGACGACCGGGGCGGCCTGTACACCCTCATCCACAACGGAGAGCAGGAGTCGTTGCACCCTGTCTCCGAGATCTTCGAGCAGGCCAAGTCGATCGCCCACGCTCCGCTGGGTATCTACTCGATCATCGCGCCGTACCTGAGCCACCGGATCCCGAACCTCCCCAGCTCCGCCCGTCTCGACCAGCACGACGTGGACATGGTGGCGTTCAAGGGGCCCGGAACGAACGACTGGGTCAGCCCACTTCAGGCTTTCGGCGCCACCCTGACCACCGCCCGACAGCGGCTCGACCACGCGCACATGCCGCAGGAGCTGGAAGCGTCGAGCACGCAGATCCTCGACATCGCGCTCAAGTTCATCAACGAGTCCGTGCGGCGCGGTTCCTTCGACATGAAGTCGTTCGAGAACTTCACGGGCCGCTTGAGCGGCGCTATCGGTACCAACATGAGGTACGCGACCCGGGCGCAGATCGAGGGCGTGGAAAACCTCATGAAGCGGTGGCGGGGCAAGGTCGGCAGGGAGGACTGGCCCGGCCTGTACATCGTCGTCCTGTCGATCTGGACGACGTCCGCCCTGAACCAGAACTCGATTGTCGTCAAGCGGTTCATGGATCCCGCGAGGGCGGACTCGCACCTGATCGACCTGCCGACGGCCCAGTCGCCCGCCGACCCGGTCTTCGTCGCCCTCGACAACTTGGCCCGGATCGTGCAGGACAACGTCGCGGCGGAAATGGTGTTCCCCCTTGAGCAGAAACTGGCGGACGCGCTGAAGGGACCCGAGGATCTGCTGGCGCAGGAGATCCTGCACCAGCTCGCCTGCCCCTACCGGGGCAAGACCGGGACGAAGAAGGCCGTAGGCACGGCCTCGTAGAAACGCCCCGGCCACATCCGCCTCTGATCCGCCCGGTGCTCCAAACGACGACGGCCTGGGTCGAAGGACTGATCACCTTCCAGCCCTCCTGCTGCTAACCTGCTCCTGCACATTGGTTGCAATAACAACAGCACGGCATCTGGAGGGTTCGACCACATGGCCACGTACACGCTCCCGGAACTCCCGTACGACTACGCGGCGCTCGAACCGGTCATCAATCCGCAGATCATCGAGCTCCACCACGACAAGCACCACGCCGCCTATGTGAAGGGCGCGAACGACACCCTGGAGCAGCTGGCGGAGGCGCGCGACAAGGAGGCCTGGGGATCGATCAACGGACTCCAGAAGAACCTCGCGTTCCACCTCTCCGGCCACATCCTGCACTCGATCTACTGGCACAACATGACCGGCGACGGCGGCGGCGAGCCGCTCGCGGCGGACGGCGTCGGTGACCTCGCGGACGCGATCGCCGAGTCGTTCGGCTCGTTCGCCGGTTTCAAGTCCCAGCTGACGAAGGCCGCGGCCACCACGCAGGGCTCCGGCTGGGGCGTCCTCGCGTACGAGCCGGTCAGCGGCAAGCTGATCGTCGAGCAGGTCTACGACCACCAGGGCAACGTCGGCCAGGGCTCCGTCCCGGTCCTGGTCTTCGACGCCTGGGAGCACGCCTTCTACCTCCAGTACAAGAACCAGAAGGTCGACTTCATCGAGGCGATGTGGGCCGTCGTCAACTGGCAGGACGTGGCGAAGCGTTACGCGGCCGCCAAGGAGCGCGCCGACGTACTGCTGCTCGCCCCCTGACCGGGAGGCGCAGATTCGTCCTGCCTCGTGATCGTCTTCTCAACCTTCACCGGGCAGGCGGATGAAGGGAGGACCCTCGCCTGGACGTGACAGGCGGGGGTCCTTCTGTCGTGGCGGGCGTCGGGGGTGGTCAGGAGGCGGGGGCGTGCTTCAGCAGCGTGCTCAGCACCTGCTCGGCATGCGTCCAGAGCACCGCCCCGCCCGCATCCGGCACCAGGTGCCGGACAGCGCCCGGGATACGAGAGGTCAGCCCGGCGCCCTGGTCGGGCGAGTGACCGGTGTCCTTCTCCCCGTACCAGAGGTCCACCGGTACGTCGATGTCCGACAGTGCGATCCCCCAGCGGCCCATGGCCAGGACGGTGTCCCGGGCATAGCCGTCGGCCCCCTGCGCGAAGGCTTCCTCGAGCGCGCGCCGATAGGCGGCCGCGAACGCGGGCTGCTGATAGACGGCGAGGTCGCACTCCGGGCTGCCGGACATGACCATGTCCCACATCGCCTGCGCGGTGAACCCGGCGAAGATCTTCTCGGCGGCGGCCGGGTCGGACACCGCCAGGTCGACGAGGCGCCGCAGTTCACCCGGCAGCGCGTCGGCGAAACACGGCGCGGCGATCTCGTCCGCGCCGGAGACCACCGCGAGCGCGCCGGCCACTCCGGCAGCGGCACACGCGAGGGCGAAGGGTGCCCCCTGCGAGTTGCCGACCATCAGAGGCCGCTCCAGGCCACGCAGGACGGCGAACGCGCGGATGTCGTCGACGAAGTCGTCGAACGTACGGCCCGGCAGCGGCGAGGAGGCGCCCAGCCCCGGACGGTCGAGCGAGATCAGCCGTACGCCGAGGTCGGACGCCACGTCGTAGCCGAACCCCAGATGCCTGCTGGTGGCCGCCCCCGGCGACAGCAGCACCGGCACCCCGTCCACCGGTCCCCACTCGGCCCAGCCCAGCTGCCGCCCTCCCGACGGCTGTTCGGTACCGATACGATCCGGGTCGATCACACGCAAAGCCACATGTCTGATCATGACCGGATCCGCGGACCGTGTCGAAGGGGTTTCCGCCGAAGGACTTGCACCGAACCCCGACCGGACCGCTTCAGGAGGCGGCGGTGTCCGGCCAGGAGATGTCGGTCTCGACCGGCGCGGCATAGTCGATGCCGGGCACGGCGAACCCGTACAGGCGCTGCACTTCGGCGTGGAACCAGTCGAGGTCGGCGAGTTCGGTGATGTTCTCGGTGGTGGCGGCGTTCCACCGCTCGGTGACGGCCGTCTGGACAGCAGGATCGAGTTCCCAGGTGTCCAGGCGCACGCGCCCTTCGTCGTCGAGGTCGAGCGGACGGACACCGGTGAGCTGGTCCCACAGGTCGGTGAGCTGCCCGATCGGCGGGACCATGGCGTCGCCGAGGACGCCGCGGAGCAGCCCGACATAGAGGGCGATGCCGGGGATCGCGGTCGAGGACTGGGTGACGGCGGCCGCGTTGACAGAGGTGACCGCGCGCCCGTCGACCAGCTTCGCGAGCCGCTCGTCGAGGGTGCGGGCGGTCTGTTCGAGGTGGGACTTTGCAACGCCGATGGTGCCCTGCCGGTAGATCGCGGCCGTCAGGGCGGAGCCGATGTAGGAGAGGGCGGCGGTGCTGAATCCGTCGGCGAGCAGCCCGCGGTCGGCGAGATGGTCGATCCACCGCTCCCAGTCGGTTCCGCCCATGACGGCGATGGTCTGCTCGATGTCGTCGCCGTCGGCGGGCTGCGTCTCGACCTCCCGCACCTCGCCGGCGCCCCGGTCGTCGAAGACGAGGGTCTTGGTGCTGTACGCCTCGCCGACGGGCTTGAGGACGGACGCGTAGGTGGTCCCGGTGTCGGGGTCGGTGCGGCGCGGAGCGGCCACCGAGTAGATCAGGTGGTCCAGACGGCCGCCGAATCGCTCCTCCAGCACTTGGGTGACCTGGTGCTTCATCTCGTCGCAGAACGCGCCCCCGTTGAGGAACACCATGTCGTGACCGTGCCGCCGGACGAGTTCGGCGGTCGCGGCCGTGCGGTACCAACCGGCCGTTCCGGTGCGGCGTCCGGGTGCCTTTTCGAAGCAGACCCCGATCCCACGGATACCGGCACGGGCGAGACCGGCGATCGTCGCGGCCAGCCCGTACCCGGCGGAGGAGCCGATGACCAGTGCCACGGGTGCCCGGTCCGGCACCCGGGAGGGCGCGGGGACGGCCTGCCACATGTCCTTCACCAGGCGCTCGCAGCCGGCCGGGTGGGAGTCGAGGAAGAGGAAGCCGCGGTTCTTGGGGGCGATGACGCGTTCACTCATGGGCTCGGGCCCTTCGGGTCGTCACGAATGGAGGTGGCGGCGCGGGGGCCCTCACCACACCCTGCAAGTCTGCGACCGCACGAACACGGACGGTCGCCTCGTCAGGCACAGTAATGCTCAGCCGCTCTTGGAGTCTTTCCACCACATCGGGCGGCGCGGGACCGCCGACGCCTGGTTCCCGCGCGAGGCGCGCTTCGGGCCGCGCACCTCTCCGGCGGGGACGTCGAGACGTAAATCCGTCGACCGGCCCACTGTTCACTCCTACGCTCCTGCGCATGTACGAGGAGGAAACCGACGCCCGCGAACTCTTCCGCGCCCTGGTCGACCACGAAGGACCGGATGTCTTCGGCCGGGTGGCCGTACCGTGGCTGGCGAGGGCCGGACGCAGCTACCGCGACGCGCTCGCGCATGCCTCCGCCGACGGTGCCTGGCGCACCGGCGAGGGGGTCCCCGAGCGGCCGGATCTGTATCTCCGTCACGAGCTCTACGCCCTCGGCCGCGTCAGCGACGCCCTGCTCCACCACTTCCAGCCCGCCCCGGACCCGGACGGCACGCGGCCGTGGGCCGCTGCGCTCAGTACGTACGACGGATGGCCGGTGGTTTCCCCCGCCGAATACCTGGAGTTGTTCACCGCCCTGGGCATGAGCCCGTTCGACGGCACCGGCTTCGACCCGTTCCGGCACGAGATCACCGAAGTGGAGCAGAGCGACGATCCGGACGAGCCGATCCGGATCACGGAAGTGGTGTGGCCGGGGCTGATGCTCGGACAGCTGCTCTTCAGCCGGGCCGGGGTCCGGGTCCGGGCCGGGGCCCACCACGCCCGGCGCGGCGTCGCCGACTGCTCCCCGCTGTACTGGACGTACCTGCGCCGGTACCGGCCGACCGTCGACCTGTCCCGCGGCTGGGGAAGCAATTCGCAGTGGAGGACCGATCTCCGTCTCGACTACCGGACACCGACGTCCACGCGTCTCAATGTGGCCGGGAGCACGGATATCGACGACCCGGCACACCTCTGCGACGAGGAACAGCTGCTGACTCCGGCTGAACGCCGCGAACTCCTGCGCCACCGCTGCCTCCTGAGAGCTCCCCACGCCGCCGACGAGCTGGGCGACCCCGCCCGATGGGGCGGGGACCTCTTCCCCTACACATGGCGGTTGCCCGGTCCGGAGGAGGACACCGGGCAGGCGGGGTGAGGGGGCCCGGTCAGCCGGTGACCAGCGCCGTCATCAGCCCGTCGTGACCCTTGCCGCCGACGGTCCGCAGAGCGTGTGTTCCTAAAAGGAACTTACCTCGTGCGAGGCGAATGCAATGATGGGCGCCATGAGCGCTCCCCCTGCCGACCCCACCGTCCTTCACCCGATGCCGGGCCAGCCCCGGGTCGTCCAGCTGAAGCCCCTGGTGAAGTCCGAGCTGATCGAGGTCGGGGACTACACGTACTACGACGACCCCGACGACGCGACCGCGTTCGAGACCCGCAACGTGCTCTACCACTACGGCCCGGAGAAGCTCGTCATCGGGAAGTTCTGCGCGCTCGGGACCGGGACGCGGTTCATCATGAACGGCGCCAATCACCGGATGGACGGCCCGTCCACGTTCCCCTTCCCCACCATGGGCGGCTCCTGGACCGAGCACTTCGACCTGCTCGCCGGGCTGCCGGGCCGGGGCGACACGGTCGTCGGCAACGACGTCTGGTTCGGCTACGACTCCGTGGTGATGCCGGGCGTACGGATCGGGCACGGCGCGATCATCGGCGCCGGCTCGGTCGTCACCTCCGACGTACCCGACTACGGCATCGTCGGCGGCAATCCCGCCAAGCTGATCCGCACCCGGTACGACGACGAGACCATCGCCCGGCTCCTGGCCGTCGCCTGGTGGGACTGGCCCGTCGACCACCTCACCCAGCACATCCGCACCATCATGTCCGGCAGCGTCGACGACCTCGAAGCGGCTGCTCCGGAGGGGACATCATGACGATCACCGTTCGAGAGCTGACCTACTACCCGGTCAAGGGTTGCGCCGGAACCGTGGTCGAATCCGCGCAGGTCCTCGGGACCGGCCTCGAACACGACCGGACGTTCATGGTGGTCGACGCTGCGGACGGAGCGTTCCGCAGTCAGCGCACGCATGCCTCGATGGCCGCGATCAGGGTCGAAGTCCTGGAAGCCGGAGCGGCGTTGGGCCTGTCCGCCGAGGGCGTCGAACCGCTCTGCCTGAAGGTCGACCGGGACGGCCCGCGCCGCGAGGTCAGCATGTTCGACCGCCCGCTCGGCGCGGCAGCCGACCAGGGGGACGAGGTCGCGGAATGGTTCTCCGAGGCGCTCGGAGCCAAGTCCCGCCTGGTACGGGTGGCCCCCGGCTTCGACCGGGACGGCTGGGGCGACACCCCGGGCAAGGTCAACTTCGCCGACGCGCACGCGGTGCTGGTCGCCTCGACGGCCTCCCTGGACGACCTCAACGCCCGCATCACCGCCCGGGGCGACGCGAAGGCCGTCCCCATGGACCGTTTCCGCCCGAACATCGTCCTGGCCGGCAACGACGAACCGCACTTCGAGGACCGGATACGCCGGATGACCATCGGCTCCGCCGAACTCGCCTACTCGGTACGGGCGACGCGGTGCAGCGTCCCCCTCGTCGACCAGCGCACCGGCCGCCGCGCGGGCCCGGAACCGGTCCGGACCCTCGCCACGTACCGGCGCGAGCCGGAGTACAAGAACAAGGTGAGCTTCGGCGCGAAGAACGCGGTGGTCTGCGAGGGCGTGGTGACCGTCGGAGACACGGTCGAGGTCGCGGAGTGGATCAGCCGCTGAAGGCCCCGGCCTTCACCCCGTCGATGAACGCGGCCCACTCGTCGGGAGCGTAGAACTGGAGCCCGCCGTCAGGGTCCTTGCTGTCCCTGACGGCCCGGCCGCCGTCGGCGGTGTGGGCTACCTCGACGCACTCACCGCCTTGTCCTCCGGTGGAGTAGGACGACTTTATGAAGCGGGTGACGATGTCGCGGCTGTTCACATTTCCTCATTCTCGACGGTGACGCTGTCCATGACCTTGCGGATGAACGACACGCTCTTGCTGGGCGTAAGGGCTGCCGACCTGAGCGCATCAAACGCGTGTACGTAGCCGGCCATGGCCTCAGGTTCCTCCAGGATGAGGCAGTTGGCCAGCGCATCGAGAATGATGACCTCCGGGGACGTCTCGCGCGCGTACGAGAGCCCGACGAACGCAGGTGACACCCGCGCGGCGGCCCACTCGCTGTGTGGCAGCACCTGGATGGTCATGTTCGGCTGCTTGGACATCTTGATGAGATGGGCCAACTGCTCCCGATGGACGGAAGGGCTGGCCATGGGTCCAGTGAGCGCCGGCTCCCAGATGACAGCAGCGAATCGCGCCCCGTTCTCCTCGAAGATCCTGCGCCGCTCCTGCCTCACCCTGACAACCAGATCGGCCGCCTCGTCATCAACGACATCCGGGGTGACATCCGTCAGCGCCCGGGTGTAATTCGCCGTCTGGAGCAGCCCCGGCACGAAGACGGGCTGCCAGGTGCGGATGTACGTCGCATCGGACTCCAGGGAGAGAAAGTCACCCAGGACCTCCCGCATGGGCCGACCAGTCTCGAAGTCCAGCCACCATCCACGCTTGTTGCTGTCTCGTGCCAGCTTCTCCAGCAGCTTGCGTTCCTCGGCGTCCTCGACCTCGTACAGGTCGAGCAGCATGCGCACATCGCCCACCCGGGCACTGACCGCTCCGGACTCGATCCGGCTGATCTTGGCCGTTGAGCATGCCACCGCCTCGGCGGCATGTTCCTGGTCAAGGAGCGCGTTCAAGCGCAGGCGCTTCAGCGCCGCCCCCAACCGGCGACTACGCACCGTGGACTTCCCACCTGCGGGCATAGATCCCCCTCACTCTCCTGGCCAGTGTGCCTACTAACTGTTCGCAAGCGCCAGCAAGTTGACCCCCACGAGTGAATGCAAGCTTGCACTCATGAATGACTTGCCTTTCCTTGAAGATTAGCTCTAGCGTGACTTGCGTCACACAATGCTCATTGCAGAGCACGGAACGTGACCCGATTCCGCCTGCCACCGACCTTGGGGGACCCATGTCCGGGCGCACGCACATCAAGAGATTCCGGGCCCGCAGGGACTCCGTCCCCGCCGCTCGACGCCACGTCGAAAGCGTCCTGACCGAGTGGAGACTCGGCGGGCTCATCGACGAAACCATCCTCGTCACAAGCGAGTTGAGCACTAACGTCATCAACCACGCCAAGGGCACCGGCGACCACTTCGAGCTCGGCTTACGCCGCCGCAACGGCACGCTCGTCCTGGAGGTGTCCGACTCGTACCAGTGGCGAATGCCCGAACTCCGCACCCCCACACTCGACGACCTCTCCGGCCGGGGCCTGGTCATCGTGGACGCGATCGCCGAGAAGTGGGGCGTACGGCCGCGCGACCCCGGCAAGACGGTCTGGGTCCATCTCGCCATCGGCCGGGCGGAGTTGTCGTGAGGCAGCCCCTCAAGACCACCTGGCGGTGCGAGGTCACCGTCGCGGGAGGCGTCGTACAGGCCGAGAACGCCGTCACCCCGACGCAGGCGCTGATCTGGATGCGGGTCTCCGTGCGGACCCTGCTCTCCGGCTTCGACCCGGAGGACCGCGAGCGCACCTTCCGCTGGCTGGACCACGGTCAGTGGGAAGCCGTGATACGGCTCAAGGCCGGCGAGCCGTACACCTACACCGCGCGCGCCGGCGCCTCCGTGATCGACTGGTCCGCGCGCCCCGTGCGGGCGTTGCCCGCAGACGCCGTCACCGCGATCCCGTGTCGAGGGACTCGGCGATGTGGGCCATGACCGACCAGATGATCGCCTTCCGGCACTGGCTCAGGCCCTTGGTCCCGATGTACAGGGTGTTGCCCCCGCCGACCCGGTACTTCTCCCGGCGGGGGCAACGCCTTGAGCTTCGGAATCACCCGTCGTTGCCCGGCTCCGATGTGCCGCCCGCGGCCTATGCCTGCCCCGGGGCGATGCGAACGGCCACGCCCTTCAGCCGTCCCGCTGGGCTCCCACCAGCACATCACCCACGTCCGTACGGAAATACAGCACCGACCGTCCGGCCCTTCGGCGGCCCGCCAGGCCGCTGTCCAGCAACACCTTGAGGTGGCGGCCCACCGACCCCAGCCCCTGGCCGGTCAGGGCCACCAGCTGGGTGGTGCTCTTCGGGCTGGAGAGCAGGACCAGGACCGCCGCCCGTGCCGGGCCGAGCAGGCGGCCCAGGCTGTCGGGCACCCGTGCCCGCCCCGAATCGGCGAGGGTGCCCGAACACGGGTAGACGACCGCGTACCGCAGGGCGTCGTCGTCCCAGGAGACCCAGCCGCAGCGCTGGGTGACCGGAACGAACAACAGCCGCACACCTGTCAGTTGCTTCGGCGGGTAGTCGTGCGCGTTGATCTGGAGCCGGCTCCCGCCGAGCCACCGCATTCCCGGACGCAGGCCGCTGAGGGCGGCAGCCCAGCCGCCCTGGCTCAGCTGTCCGGTGCGTGCGACGACATCCGCCTCGATGATCCGGCGGCGGCGCGGCCAGTCCGGCAGTACGGTCCGCCGCCAGACCCAGTCCAGGAGGTCGGCGGCGCGCTGCGCCAGGTCGTCGCGGTCCAGGAGTTCCGGGAGCGGACGGCCGCCGAGGGACACCTCCAGGTCCGCTCGGGCGCGCTCGGGCGGGGTCGCCCGGACGGGTGCCAGCTCCTCCTCGAAGGAGGGTGCGCCCTCGCCCGTCGGGGTGGGGGTGATGAAGTCCGCGTTCCAGCTGCCGCCGAGCGCCGCCGGTATGAGCCGCGCGGCAACCGGATCGGCGGTCTGCCGAGCACGGTAGGCGGGCAGATGGGTGTCGAGCCAGGCCCGTTCGCCGGGGTGGTCGGGCCGTCCCCTTTCCAGGGCGTTCAGGGCGGAGATGGTCTCGGCGAGCGGCGAGACGACGAACCGGCTCCCCGCGAGCGTGTCCGTGTTGATCTGCCACAGGCCCATGACGTTTCGCCTCCCCGCGAAACAATAACGGCGTGCGGGGACGGCCTCCGAGACTCCCCGCATGCGTACCTACCAGGAGCTCTTCCGGGCGCCGCAGTTCCGGCCGCTCTTCGCGACCAGTGCCGTACAGGTCGCCGCGTCGACGATGAGCGGGCTGGCCCTCGGCACCCTCGTCTATGCCGCGACCGACTCGCCGCTGCTCGCCGCCCTGTCCATGTTCGGCTCCTCGCTCGCCCAGGTGATCGGGGCGACCGTGCTGATGTCGGCGGCGGACCGGCTGCCGCCGCGGGCCGCGATGTCCGGCATGGCGCTCGCCTTCGGGCTGGCCACCGCCGTGCTCGCCGTTCCCGGGCTCCCGCTGCCGGTGGTCTTCGCGATCATCCTGGGCGAGGGTGTGATCGCCGCCGTGGGCGGCGGGGTGCGGTACGGCCTGCTCAACGAGGTGCTGCCCAAGGACGGCTATCTGCTGGGGCGTTCGGTGCTGAACATGTGCTCCGGCCTGATGCAGATCGGCGGATTCGCGCTCGGCGGACTTCTGGTGGCGACGCTTTCCGCGCGCGGCACGCTGCTGGTCGCCGCCGCCCTGTATCTGACCGGTGCGGCCGTCGCCCGGTTCGGGCTGGTGCACCGGTTGCCGCGCGCCGCCGGGCGGCCGTCGGTCACCGAGACCTGGCGGACCAACGCCGTGCTGTGGTCCTCCGGTCCGCGCCGCCGGGTCTACCTCGCACTCTGGGTGCCGAACGGGCTGATCGTGGGCTGCGAGTCGCTGTTCGTCCCGTACTCCCCGGAGCACGCGGGGCTCCTCTTCGCATTCGGCGCTCTGGGGATGCTCGTCGGGGACACGGTGGCGGGCCGGTTCATCGCCCGGCACTGGCGGGGGCGGCTGGCGACCCCGCTGCAGCTGCTCCTGGCCGCCCCGTATCTGCTCTTCGCCGCGCACCCGGCCCTGCCTGTGGCGTTCGCTCTGACCGCGCTCGCCTCGGTCGGGTTCGCGGCGAGTCTGCTGTTCCAGGAGCGGCTGATGGCCCTGACCCCGCACGAGATCACCGGTCAGGCCGTCGGACTCCATTCCTCCGGCATGCTCACCATGCAGGGCGTCGCAGCGGCGCTCGCGGGCGCCATCGCCCAACGGACCTCGCCGGGGACGGCGATGACGGTGATGGCGGGGGCTTCCCTCGCGGTCACGCTGGCCTTGGCCGCGGCGGGGCGCCGGGCTGCGCGGGCGGTGCACGGCAGGGCGCGCCTCAGGACTTCGGACGGTGCCGGCACTCGATAGTTGCCGTGCATGAGACTCCAGTTTCCGTGCATGAGACTCCTCCGCCTGACGTGTGTGATTGGCTACCCCGTATGGGTCTCAGGCGAGTGTTCCCTGGGTGCGCGTGTATGCAGCCGAGCCGTTTCAGCGGGGACGACGGACGGTATGCCGCTGCCCGACCGGAAGGTGGGTCATGAGTGTCCACCGCGCGCCGTCGGAATCCGGCCCTGTCCCGGCACCGAAGGCAGCGCCCCCCTTCGACCCCGAACTGGGCGTCGTGCTGGCGGCCTTGAGCAAGGACGCGAGGGAGCCGGTCACCCCGGACAATCTTGAGGCCCGGCAGGAGCGGGATGCCGCGGCCCGGCCCAGGCCGACGGCCGAGGACCTTCGCGCCGACGGCCGTTTCGAGGTGACGGAGTTCTGTGTGCCGGGGCCGCCGGACGGACCGGACGTCACGCTCGTGAGCGCGCGGCCGTCCGGGCTCGTCGGGCCGCTGCCTCTGCTGTACTACATGCACGGAGGCGCGATGGTGATGGGCAACGCGTGGTCCGTGCTTCCGCGGATTCTTCGCGAGTGGGCCCTCCCGCTGGAACTGGCCGTCATCTCGGTCGAGTACCGGTTGGCGCCGCGGACGCAGTACCCGGGCCCGCTGGAGGACTGCTACGCCGGACTCGTCTGGGCGGCCGGCCACGCGGCCGAACTGGGCATCGACGCGGACCGCATCATCATCGGAGGGAAGAGCGCCGGCGGCGGGCTCGCCGCGGCCCTCGCCCTGCTGGCCCGTGACCGCGGCGGTCCCGGGCCACTGGGGCAACTGCTGCTGTGCCCGATGCTCGACGACCGCGGCAGCACCTTCTCCAGCCATCAGATGACGGGCCTCGGCGTGTGGGACCTCACGTCCAACACCACCGTGTGGAAGGCACTGCTGGGTGACCGCTACGGTGCCGCGGACCTGCCGGCCTACGCGGCCCCCTCCCGCGCCACGGACCTTTCCGGACTCCCCCCGGCCTATATCGAGGTCGGGTCGGCCGAGATGTTCCGGGACGAGGACGTGGCTTACGCGAACGCGATCTGGCAGGCCGGTGGCCAGGCTGAACTGCATGTATGGCCCGGCGCCTACCACGGCTTCGACGGCATGGCACCGCAGGCGGCCCTCAGCCGGGACGCACGCGACGCCCGTACCCGCTGGCTCCAGCGACTCCTCGCGCAGTCCGGCACGAGGACCCGGCCTGCCGGCTGACCGGGTCGCCGCCGCTGCTGCTTCCGGCGGCCATGTACGCGGCAAGCTGATCACCGTGCCGAACTGACGCGGGTACGTCCGCCCCAAGAACCTGATGGCCCTGGCCCGGCCACCGGCGGAAACTCAGCGGGACGTGAGGCCGACTTCCAGGAGCGGCAGCTCGCGGCCGGGGATGGAGCCCGATGGGGTCGCCCCGATCCGTACCGCACCCATCGCGAGGTAGAACGGCTCCGCGTTCGGGTCGGCGTCAATGGTGACGCGTACGAAGCCGAGGCGGCGGGCCTCCGCCATGGTGTGCTCGAAGAGCAGTCGGCCGATGCCCCGGCCCAGCGCGTCCGGCTCGACGAACATCATGCCGAGGGCGCCCTCGGGCGGGAAGCCCTCCAGGGTGGTGAAGCCCAGGACGCGGCCGTTCTCCTCGGCGACCGTGGTGCGGCGGCGGCCGATGTCGGCCGAGTGCAGGGTGAGTTCGTCACGGCAGGCGGCGAGGAACGCCTCGTCGTAGCCCCAGTGGGCCTTCGATGCCAGCGCCAGCTCGGTCAGCTTCCCCGCCTCGGTCCTGTGCGCCGGTCGTACGTCCATGTCCGCCTCGTTCTCTTCACCCGGTACCTGCGGCAGCTCGCCGCACCCGAGACTGTCAGACCCCTCCGGCATGCTGCACCACATGGACACCACGGACTTCTGGAATCTGATCGACGACGCCCGCGCCCGGGTCACCGACCCGGCGGACGCCGCGACCGTCGTCGGGCGGGCCTGCGAACTGCTCGCCACCCGGCCGCGGGAGGAGATCGTCGCCGCGCAGCAGTTGCTCTGGGACCTGATGGCCGCTTCCTACCGGGCGCCGCTCTGGGCCGCGGCGTACACGATCAACGGAGGCTGTTCCGACGACGGCTTCGACTACTTCCGGGGCTGGCTGATAGCGCAGGGACGTCAGGTGTTCGAGCGGGTCGTCGCCGATCCGGACACGCTGGCCGAGCTGCCGGTGATCAGGGCTGCGGCGGCGGAGAGGGAAGAGGTGGAGTGCGAGCGGATGCTCGCAGTGGCCTGGGAGGCGCACCGGGCGGCGACCGGCGAGAACCTGCCCGGTGGCTCGTTCTCGATCAGATACCCCGCGCTGGCCCCGGAGTGGGACTTCGACTTCGACGACGCGGAGCGGGTGGCGTCGCGGCTACCGAAGCTGGCCGCGCTGTACGCGTGAGAGGGAAGGGTGCGGGGCCCGCACAGCCGCCGGGCCCGCACCGCAGCGTGTGGATCAGTCGAAGATCGGGCCCTGCGTGCGGGTCCGCTTGATCTCGTAGAAGCCGGGGATCGACGCCACCAGCAGCGTGCCGTCCCACAGCTTCGCCGCCTCCTCACCCTTGGGGGCGGGGGTGACGACCGGGCCGAAGAAGGCGATCTGCTCGCCGTCCGCGCCCGGGACGGCGATGACCGGGGTGCCGACGTCCTGGCCGACCTTGTCGATGCCTTCCTTGTGGGAGGCGCGCAGCTCGGCGTCGTACGTGTCGGAGTCCGCGTACTCCACCAGCTCGGCGGGCAGGCCGACGTCCCCGAGCGCGGCCACGATCGCCTCCCGGGTGGGGCCCTCGCCCTGGTTGTGGAAGCGGGTGCCGAGCGCGGTGTACAGAGGGCCGACGATGTCGTCGCCGTGCTTCTGCTGGGCGGCGACGACGACGCGGACCGGGCCCCAGGCCTTGTTCTCCAGCAGGTCGCGGTACTCGTCGGGCAGCTCGTCGAGCTTGTCCTCGTTGAGCACGGCGAGGCTCATCACGTGCCAGCGGACCTCGACGTCACGGACCTTCTCCACCTCCAGCATCCAACGGGAGGTCATCCAGGCCCAGGGGCAGAGCGGGTCGAACCAGAAATCGGCAGGGGTCTTGCCGGTCGCCGTGCTGTTGTCAGACATTTCTCTCCTCATGAGGGCGTTCGCACCTGTGCGCGAGAACGCCTCCGGGTGCACCGGCCATTCCCGCACCCCGGGCCGAGTGGCGACATGGGAGGATCAAACTATTCGAACGTGACACAAAGGAGTGTGCCGTGCCCGGTGAGAACCTGTCCCGCGACGAGGCCCGTGTGCGGGCCGAGCTGCTGAGCGTCGACGGCTACGAGGTCGCTCTCGATCTGCGTTCCGCCGTCGGTGGGCCCGACGGGGACGGCGACGGGACCTCCTCGGGCCCGCGGACCTTCCGCTCGGTGACCACGATCCGGTTCCGCACGGCGCGGGCGGGGGCGTCGACCTTCGCGGATCTGGTGGCGCCGAGCGTGACCGCGGTGACGCTGAACGGGCAGGCGCTCGACCCGGCCGTCGTCTTCGACGGGACACGGGTGGCGCTGGAGGAACTGCCGGAGGGCGACAACGTTCTCGTGGTCGACGCGCAGTGCGCGTACAGCCGGACCGGCGAGGGCATGCACCGGTTCGTCGACCCGGAGGACGGCGAGGTCTACCTCTACACGCAGTACGAGCCGGCCGACTCGCGGCGGGTCTTCGCGAACTTCGAGCAGCCCGACCTGAAGGCTCCCTTCCGCTTCGAGGTGACGGCGCCCGAGGCCTGGACGGTCTGGAGCAACGGGGCCGAGGAGTCGCGGGACGGCGAGGTGCGACGGTTCGCCGAGACGAAGCCGATCTCGACGTACATCACGGCCATCGTGGCCGGTCCGTACCACTACGTCACCGACTCCTACAGCCGTACGTTCGACGACGGTACGAAGCTGGAGATCCCGCTCGGCGCGCTGTGCCGCAAGGGGCTCGCCCGGCACTTCGACGCGGACGACGTCTTCCTCGTCACCAAGCAGGGCCTGGACTTCTTCCACGACAACTTCGACTACCCGTACCCGTTCGGGAAGTACGACCAGGCGTTCGTGCCCGAGTACAACCTCGGCGCGATGGAGAACCCGGGCTGTGTCACCTTCCGCGAGGAGTACATCTTCCGCGGCAAGGTGACGCAGGCGGCGTACGAGAGCCGTGCCAACGTCATCCTGCACGAGATGGCGCACATGTGGTTCGGCGACCTCGTCACCATGCAGTGGTGGGACGACCTGTGGCTGAAGGAGTCGTTCGCCGACTTCATGGGCGTCTTCGCGATGGTGGAGTCGACCCGGTTCGAGGACGGCTGGATCACCTTCGCCAACAACCGCAAGTCCTGGGCGTACCGGGCCGACCAGCTGCCGTCCACGCACCCGATCACGGCCGACATCCGTGACCTGGAGGACGCCAAGCTCAACTTCGACGGCATCACCTACGCCAAGGGCGCCTCGGTGCTGAAGCAGCTGGTGGCGTACGTGGGGCGGGACGCCTTCCTGGAGGGCGCGCGGCGCTACTTCAAGAAGCACGCCTACGGCAACACGCAGCTGGACGATCTGCTCTCCGTCCTGGCCGAGACGTCCGGGCGCGACATGACCGCCTGGTCGCGGTCGTGGCTGCAGACCGCGGGCGTCAACTCGCTGACGCCGGTGGCGACGTACGACTCGGCGGACCGGATCACGGAGCTGGCGGTCCTCCAGGAGGCGGACGGTCCCCAGCCGGAACTGCGGCCGCACCGGATCGCGGTCGGGCTGTACCGGCGTGCCGCCGACGGCGACCTGGTGCGGTACGCGCGCGCCGAGGCGGACGTGGCGGGGCCGCGCACGGTCATCACGGAGCTGGCCGGCGCCGAGCGGCCCGAGCTGATCCTGGTCAACGACGACGACCTCACGTACTGCAAGGTCCGCTTCGACGAGGTGTCCCTGGCCACGCTGCGCGCGCACCTGGGAGAGATGACCGATCCTCTCGCGCGGGCACTGTGCTGGTCCGCGCTGTGGAACCTGACCCGGGACGGGCTGATGCCGGCCCGTGACTTCGTCTCCCTCGTGCTGGCCTTCTCCGGCCGGGAGTCCGACATCGGCGTTCTGCAGATGCTGCACACCTGGACCCGGACCGCGCTCACGCACTACGCGGCGCCGGGGTGGCGTGAGGTGGGCGGCCGGGCGCTGGCCGAGGCCGCGTTGCGGGAGCTGCGGAACGCCGAGCCCGGCAGCGAGCACCAGCTGGCGTGGGCGCGGTTCTTCGCGTCGGTCGCCGACTCGGACACGGACTTCCAGTTGCTCTCCGGGCTGCTCGAAGGCTCGGCCCGGATCGACGGGCTCGATGTCGACCAGGAGCTGCGCTGGGCGTTCCTGTCACCGCTGGCCGCGCACGGCGTGGCCGACGAGTCGGCGATCGACGCCGAACTGGCCCGCGACGACACGGCGTCCGGGAAGCGGCACCAGGTCCGCTGCCTGGCCTCGCGGCCGTCGGCGGCGGTCAAGGCGCAGGCGTGGGCGGGCGTCGTGGAGTCGGACGCGCTGTCCAACGCGCTGGTGGAGGCGACGATCACGGGCTTCGCGCAGTCGTCACAGCGGGAGTTGCTCGCGCCGTACACGGACACGTACTTCTCCGCGATCGAGCGGGTGTGGGCCGAGCGGTCGATCCAGATCGGCGTGATCGTGGTCAGGGGTCTGTTCCCGGCGCTCCAGGACGATCCGGCGACGCTCGCGGCGACGGACGCGTGGCTGACCGCGCACGAGGACGCGGCGCCGGCGCTGCGGAGGCTGGTGCTGGAGGCCCGGGACGATCTGGCTCGGGCGTTGCGGGCGCAGCAGTGCGACGCGGCGGCCTCGGGGACCGCGGTCTGACGGATGCTCCCGGCCGGGCACGGCCCCGGTCTCGTCGCCGCCCCGAACGGGCTCGGTCTTCACGCCCGTCCGGGGCGGCGGCCTCCCAGGGTGCCCGGCCACCCGGCGACGGAGGCCCCGGCCATCGACAACTCCACAGTCGTGGTGTTGATCGCGCTGCCCGCGCTGAAGGCGGGCGGGCAATCCTGGACTGGACGGGCTTTTCGGTGGTCGAACGTGCGTACTTCAGGGCGGCGTTGTCCCGAATTGTCGACGGGCGTGTAACAGGGGTTAGCGGCGGGGCCGTGTGCGGGATACCCCGGAGCATGACCCAGAACTCCCCGCTCTCCCCCTGTCACCTTCCCGTCGCTGGTGACGCCCGTCAACGTGTGCTCTCCGCCGCCCAACTGAGGGCGCACGGCGTGTCCGTGGCGGAGGCCGCCGCGCAGTGCAGGGCCGGTGGGCCGTGGCAGCAGCCGCTGCCCGGCGTGTACGTCCTGCACCCGGGGCCGCCCACCGCCGAGGAACGGCTGCGTTCCGTCCTGCTGTACGCCGGACGGCCGTCGGCCTCGGGCCGCCGGGATCTGCCCGCGCAGTCGGGGCCGGGCACGGAGTCCGGGTACGGCGAGGCCATGATCACCGGACTTGCCGCGCTCGCCCTGCACGGGTTCGCGCTCACGCCACCGCCCGCCCCGTCGGCCAGGATCGATGTGCTGGTGCCGCGCACCCGGCGGCTGCGCTCGGTGCGGTACGTCCGTCTCGTACGAGCCGCCGAGCCGCCCCGGCCCGAGCAGGTGGAGGGTCTGCCCGTGGCGCCGGTGGAGCGGGCGCTCGTGGACGCGGTGGCCGGACTGGGGGACGCCCCGGCCGTACGCCGTCTGCTCACCGAGGCGGTCCGCGGCGGGCATTGCGAGCCGGCCGCGATCGTACGAGAGCTGAGCCGGGCCGGGCTGCTGGACCGCCCCCAGGTGGTGAACGCCGTCGATTCACTGCTCGCCGAGGGCCGGGCGCTGGCGGAGAGCCGGCTGTACGACATGGTGCGATCGCATGGCCTGTCGGAGCCGCTGTGGAACGTGGACCTGCGGCTGCCCGGCGGCCCGCATCTCGGCGGGGTGGACGCCTACTGGCCCGAGCAGGCGGTCGCCGTGGTGCTCGACACCAGGGCGCCCCTGCACAGCGGGCTCGACGACGACCGGCGCCAGGAGGAGCACGACGCGCAGTGGTCCTCGTACGTCGCCGAGCGGGAGCATCTGGAGCGGCTCGGCGTCACCGTCGTCCACCTCTCGCCGACGAAGCTCCGGGACGCACGGGAGCAGCAGGCGGTCGTGGTGCGTACGGCGCTGATGGCGGCGGCCGATCGCGAGCCGGCCGCGTATGTGATGATCCTGCCCCGCTGAAGCCGGGCCTCAGGGGCCACTTATCTCCCGTTTCGTTCCTGATGGCACATCAGCCCCACTGGCGGAAGCCCGCCATGTCCACATCTCGCCCCCTACAACTCTCCACAAACCCCTGTCATTTACGAAAGGGTGAGCGGTCATCCGGTACCGAATTCCGGACTCTCTCTTTCACTTCAGGGATGCTGATGACCACCAAGTCCCCCAGTTCCATACCCGGGGCGAGACGCGCGGCCCGAGTCGCGGCTGCCGCCGGCCTGGTGGCCGCGCTGGCCGCCACCGGCGCCGCACCGGTCTTCGCCGCCGACGACCCCGCCCCCGCCCCCGTCAAGTCCGCCGCCAAGGACGCCACGGCCGACAAGCTCGGCACGGCCGACGCCGAGCTGTTGGCCAAGGCCAAGGCCAAGGGCGAGAAGAACATCACCATGATGGTCGCCACCGCTCCCGGTGCGACCGCGCAGGTCACCAAGCAACTGGACGCCGTCGAGGGGTCCGTGCTGGGACGTGCGTACGACAAGCTCGGCTACGTACGGGCCACCGTGCCCACCGCGTCCGCCGAGGCGACCATCAAGGCGGCCGCCAAGCTGTCGTCCGTCCACGGCATCGATCTCAAGCAGGAGATCAAGCTGGACGACCCGACGCCCGCGGCCGACCGCGCGGCCGGGACCACGGCGAAGACGAAGTCCACCGGCTCCTACCCGGCGCCGGGCAAGAAGACCCCGGCGAAGAACCCGTACAACCCGTCCTTCGAGACGGGTGCGGTCGACTTCGTCCAGCAGCACCCGAAGGCCGACGGCCGCGGGGTGACCATCGGCATCCTCGACTCGGGTGTCGACCTCGGCCACCCGGCGCTGCAGAAGACCACCACGGGCGCCCGCAAGATCGTCGACTGGGTGACCGCCACCGACCCGGTCAGCGACGGCGACGGCACCTGGCTGCGGATGACGGACGCCGTGTCCGGCCCGACGTTCACGTACCAGGGCCGCACCTACAAGGCGCCCGAGGGCTCGTACAAGATCAAGCTGTTCGCCGAGGCCGCCACCAAGGGCGGCGACATGGCGGGCGACCTGAACCGCGACGGCGACACCACCGACGTCTGGGCCGTGCTCTACGACCCGGTCACCGGCACCGTGCGCGTCGACCTGGACAACGACGGCGACTTCACCGACGAAACCGCCATGAAGCCGTACAAGGAGAAGCACCAGGTCTCCTACTTCGGCAAGGACGACCCGCGGACGGATGTCGTCGAGCGCATCCCGTTCACCGTGGAGACGCGCAAGAACGTCGTCTACAACGCGGCCGGCGCCACGTCCGACTACGTGAACATCGGCGTCATCGAGAGCGAGCACGGCACCCACGTCGCGGGCATCACCTCCGCGAACGGCCTGTTCGGCGGCGAGATGAACGGTGCCGCGCCGGGTGCGCAGATCGTCTCCTCGCGCGCCTGCACCTGGTCCGGCGGCTGCACCAACATCGCGCTCACCGAGGGCATGATCGACCTCGTCGTGAACCGCGGTGTCGATGTCGTCAACATGTCGATCGGTGGCCTGCCGCCGCTCAACGACGGCAGCAACGCCCGCGCGGAGCTGTACAAGCGGCTCATCGACATCTACGGCGTCCAGCTGGTCATCTCGGCCGGCAACGACGGCCCGGGTGTGAACACCATCGGTGACCCCGGCCTCGCCGACCACGTCATCTCCGTCGGCGCGTCCGTCTCCAAGGAGACGTGGGCCGCCAACTACGGCTCGAACGTCACCAAGAAGTACGACATGCTGCCCTTCTCCTCGCGCGGTCCGCGTGAGGACGGCGGCTTCGCGCCGATCCTGACCGCTCCGGGTGCGTCGATCAACACGACCCAGACCTGGCTGCCCGGCAGCCCGGTCAAGGAGGCGGGCTACTCGCTCCCGGCCGGCTACTCCATGCTGCAGGGCACCTCGATGTCCTCGCCGCAGGCCGCCGGTGCGACCGCACTGCTGCTGTCCGCCGCGAAGCAGAAGCACATCGAGCTGCCCCCGGCCGATCTGCGTACCGCGCTGACCAGCACCGCCACCCACATCAAGGATGTGCCCGCGCACGCCCAGGGCTCCGGTCTGATCAACATCGTCGGCGCCTGGAAACAGATCGAGAAGCAGGGCGCCCCGGCGCACGAGTACACGGTGAAGGCCCCGGTCGACACGAGCCTCTCCGACCGGCTCAAGACCCCGGGCTTCGGCACCGGCCTCTACGACCGCAACGGCGGCCTGAAGGTCGGCCAGAAGAAGTCGTACGACGTCACGATCACCCGCACCACGGGACCGGACAAGGCCGTCAAGCACCAGCTGTCGTGGAAGAACAACGACGGCACCTTCAAGCTGACCGATCCGGGCACGGTCTCGCTGCCGCTGGGCAAGCCGGTCACCGTCAAGGTCGAGGCGAAGCCGGGCAGCGCGGGCGTGCACAGCGCGATCCTGCTGGTGGACGACAACAAGACCGTCGGCGTGGACCAGCAGATCCTCACCACGGTGGTCGTCTCCAAGCAGCTCGTGAAGCCCGCCTACGCGTTCAAGGCGTCCGACTCGGTGCAGCGCAACAGCACCACGTCGTACTTCCTGACCGTTCCGGAGGGCGCCAAGACCCTTGAGGTCTCCCTCGGCGCGCTGCGTTCGGGCAGCCAGACCCGCTTCATCTCGCTCCACCCGTACGGCGTGCAGATGGAGAACAGCTCCACGATCTTCTGCTACCCGAACTACGAGAGCCCGACCAACACCTGCCGCCCCGACGTGCGCTCCTACAAGGACCCGCAGCCGGGCGTCTGGGAGATCGAGGTCGAGGCACGGCGTACGTCGCCGCTGCTGGACAACCCGTACAAGCTGGACGTCTCGCTGCTCGGCGCGACCTTCGACCCGGCGGTGCAGACCATCGCCGAGGCGAAGATCGGCACGCCCGCCCCGGTGAGCTGGAAGGCCACCAACAACGCGGGCGACCTGGAGGGCACCCTCAAGGGCGGCTCGCTGGGCACGGCCAAGGTCGCCAAGCCGTCGATCAAGACGGGCGACGAGCAGGAGTTCGAGGTCACCATCGGTGAGGGCGTCGAGAAGCTGGACGTCGCCATCGGCGGTACGTCGGACGCCAACGCCGACCTCGACCTGTACGTCTTCCGGGGCAACACCCAGGTCGGCAAGTCCACCACGGCCGGCTCCGAGGAGTCGGTCAGCCTGGTGAAGCCGGCCGCCGGTACTTACACCGTCGTGATCGACGGCTACAGCGTTCCGGCCGGGACCACCACGTACGACTACCGCGACGTGTACTACGCGCCGTCGCTCGGCACGATCAAGGTCGACGAGTCGAAGGCCGTGAAGCTGGCCAACGGCGCCTCCGCCCAGATCGGTGCCGAGGTCTCGGTCGCCGGGGCGGCCCCCGAGGGCCGGCAGTTCTTCGGCGAGGTCCACCTGGTGAACAGCCACGGGACCGCCGCGGGCACCGGCAGCGTCGTGATCGAGAAGGTCACTCCGTAGCGGAGCCCGTGATCACACGGTGACCCCGGTCACCGTGTGATCCGTACGACAGTGGGGCGGGTGCTCGATGGAGCGCCCGCCCCACTGCTCTGCCCGCCCGACGGGCGGGAGGTGTCCACAGCGCGGACAATGGATTGGACAAGGAAGCCGTGGACATACGCATCATGGAGCGGCAACCGTGCCAGTTTCGTACGTTCGAAGGAGTCCCTGTGAAGGTCGGAATCGTCGGCGCCACCGGTCAGGTCGGCACAGTCATGCGCAGGATCCTGGCCGAGCGGAAGTTCCCGGCCGACGAACTGCGACTGTTCGCCTCCGCGCGCTCCGCGGGCTCCACGATCGAGTGGCAGGGCCGGGAGATCACCGTCGAGGACGCCTCGACGGCCGATTACACCGGGCTGGACATCGTGCTGTTCTCGGCCGGTGGCGCGACCTCGAAGGCGCTCGCCGAGAAGGTCGCCGCACAGTGCGCCGTCGTGATCGACAACTCCTCCGCCTGGCGCAAGGACCCCGAGGTCCCGCTGGTCGTCTCCGAGGTCAACGCGCACGCGATCGCGAACCGCCCCAAGGGCATCATCGCCAACCCGAACTGCACCACGATGGCCGCCATGCCCGTGCTGCGCCCGCTGCACGACGAGGCGGGTCTCCAGGCCCTGACCGTCGCCACCTACCAGGCGGTGTCCGGCTCCGGTCTGGCCGGTGTCGCCGAGCTGCACGGCCAGGCGTCCAAGGTCGTCGCCGAGGCCGACAGGCTCACCCATGACGGCGAGGCCGTCGACTTCCCCGAGCCGGGCGTCTACAAGCGCCCGATCGCCTTCAACGTGCTGCCGATGGCCGGCTCGATCGTCGACGACGGCTCCTTCGAGACGGACGAGGAGCAGAAGCTCCGCAACGAGTCCCGCAAGATCCTGGAGATCCCGGAGCTCAAGGTGTCCGGCACCTGTGTCCGGGTGCCGGTCTTCTCCGGCCACTCGCTCCAGATCAACGCCCGTTTCGCCCGTCCGGTCAGCGTCGAGCGCGCCTATGAGCTGCTGAAGGACGCCCCGGGCGTCGAGATCTCCGAGATCCCCACCCCGCTGCAGGCGGCCGGCAAGGACGCCGCGTTCGTCGGCCGGATCCGGGTCGACGAGACCGTGGAGAACGGCCTCGCACTCTTCGTCTCCAACGACAACCTGCGCAAGGGCGCGGCGCTGAACGCGGTGCAGATCGCGGAGCTGGTGGCGGCCGAGCTGAACGGCTGACCCGTTCAGCCCCTCCGGCGACCGAGCAGCGGGGCCCGGGGCCGAGCCCCGAGCCCGGCCGTCGCTCAGAGCCTGTCGGGCGGCCTTCGATCGGACAGCGGACGCGGTCTGGTGCGTGCGATTCCAAGGCGCCGGGATGTCCTTGTAGCGGAGCTACCAGGGCATTTCGGCAACGCGGGAAGCGTGCGTGCCAGGGCGTGGCCGCCCGATCAGAGGCCGCCCGGCGGGCTCTCAGGGGCGGCGCACCTCGAAGTGCAGGCAGCCGTACTCCACGGCCCTGACGTGCACCAGCGCCACCTCCGGATCGGCGAAGGCCTCGTCGAGGGCCTCGTCGTACCCCCGCTCCTCGTCGGCCGGGATCTCCAGCAGCCGGCCGCCGACGATGTGGCCTTCCGCGTTGTAGCGCCGGACGGTACGCAGCGCTCCCGCCCGGGAGAACGGATATCCGGCCCGGTCGGCCGCCGGCCCCCCGCACTCCTCGGCGTGGATGAAGACCGGACCCTGCTCGTCGTACGCCCCCGGCCTCGCCCACGTCTCGGACGCCCAGCGGCGCAGCGGCGCGTACGAGACGAGGGCGATCCGCTCCCCCGCCTCGCTCCCCCGCAGGCAGCAGCGCAGCGGGTGCCCGCTGTCGGTGGCGGTGTACGGAGCGCAGGGACGGCCCGCGTCGTCGGTGTCGCGGAGCTCCTTGAGCGTGGCCGGGTCGATCGGGCGTGCCTCATATGTCGTCATGCGTCGAGCGTGGCCCGACGCGCAGGAACGGTCCGGCGGAAAACGGACATCGCGCTGCGCACAGGTCGCATGGAAGGATGACCGGAAACGTCACACACCAAGGAGATGACCGCGTGCCTGGCACCAATCTGACCCGCGAAGAGGCACAGGAGCGGGCGCGCCTGCTGACCGTGGACGCGTACGAGATCGACCTCGACCTCTCCGGAGCGCAGGAGGGCGGCACCTACCGGTCCGTCACCACCGTGCGCTTCGACTCCGCCGAAGCCGGTGCGAAGACCTTCATCGACCTGGTCGCCCCGGCCGTGCACGAGGTCGAGCTGAACGGCACGTCGTTGGATGTCGCGGCCGTCTTCCGCGACTCGCGCATCGCGCTCCCGCACCTGGTGGCGGGCTCCAACGAGCTGAAGGTCGTCGCCGACTGCTCGTACACCAACACGGGTGAGGGCCTGCACCGCTTCGTCGACCCGGTCGACCAGCAGGCCTACCTCTACACCCAGTTCGAGGTGCCGGACGCGCGCCGCGTGTTCGCGAGCTTCGAGCAACCCGATCTGAAGGCGACGTTCCAGTTCACGGTGAAGGCGCCGCAGGGCTGGACGGTCGTCTCGAACTCCCCGACGCCCGAGCCGCAGGACGACGTCTGGACCTTCGAGCCGACGCCGCGCATCTCGACGTACATCACGGCGCTGATCGTCGGCCCGTACCACTCGGTGCACAGCAGCTACGAGAAGGGCGGCCAGTCCGTTCCGCTCGGCATCTACTGCCGGCCGTCGCTGGCCGAGTACCTCGACGCGGACGAGATCTTCGACGTCACGCGGCAGGGCTTCGACTGGTTCCAGGAGAAGTTCGACTACGACTACCCCTTCGCCAAGTACGACCAGCTGTTCGTCCCGGAGTTCAACGCCGGTGCGATGGAGAACGCGGGCGCGGTCACCATCCGCGACCAGTACGTGTTCCGTTCGAAGGTGACGGACGCGGCGTACGAGCGGCGTGCGGAGACCATCCTGCACGAGCTGGCGCACATGTGGTTCGGCGACCTCGTCACCATGGAGTGGTGGAACGACCTGTGGCTGAACGAGTCGTTCGCCACGTACACCTCGGTGGCCTGCCAGGCGTACGCGCAGGGCTCGAAGTGGCCGAACGCGTGGACCACGTTCGCCAACAGCGAGAAGACCTGGGCCTACCGCCAGGACCAGCTGCCCTCCACGCATCCGATCATGGCGGACATCCGTGACCTGGACGACGTGCTGGTCAACTTCGACGGGATCACGTACGCCAAGGGCGCCTCGGTCCTGAAGCAGCTGGTGGCGTACGTCGGCATGAACGAGTTCTTCAAGGGCGTCCAGGCGTACTTCAAGGCGCACGCGTTCGGCAACACCCGGCTGTCCGATCTGCTGGGCGCGCTGGAGGAGACCTCCGGCCGCGACCTGAAGACCTGGTCGAAGGCGTGGCTGGAGACGGCGGGCATCAACATCCTGCGCCCGGAGGTCGCCACGGACGAGAACGGCCACGTCACGGCCTTCACCGTCCTCCAGGAGGCCCCGGCCCTCCCCGCCGGTGCGAAGGGCGAGCCGACGCTGCGGCCCCACCGCATCGCGATCGGCTGCTACGACCTCGACGCGAACGGCAAGCTGGTTCGTACGAACCGGATCGAGCTGGACGTCGACGGCGCGCGCACGACCGTTCCGTTCCCGGCCGGCACCGCCCGTCCCGCCGTGATCCTGCTCAACGACGACGACCTCTCGTACGCGAAGGTCCGCCTCGACGAGGAGTCGCTGCGTGTCGTCACCGAGCACCTCGGCGACTTCACCGAGTCCCTGCCGCGCGCCCTGTGCTGGGCCTCCGCCTGGGACATGACCCGCGACGGCGAGCTGGCGACCCGGGACTACCTCTCCCTGGTGCTCTCCGGCATCGGCAAGGAGTCGGACATCGGCGTCGTCCAGTCGCTGCACCGCCAGGTGAAGCTGGCGCTGGACCTGTACGCGGCGCCGGAGTGGCGCGAGGCCGGGCTGACGCAGTGGACCGAGGCCACGCTCGCGCACCTGCGCGCGGCGGAGCCGGGCAGCGACCACCAGCTGGCCTGGGCCCGCGCCTTCGCGGCGACGGCCCGCACCCCGCAGCAGACGGACCTGCTGCAGTCGCTGCTCGACGGCAAGGAGACGGTCGAGGGCCTGGCCGTCGACACGGAGCTGCGCTGGGCGTTCGTGGAACGGCTCGCCGCGGCCGGTCTGCTCGAAGAGGACGAGATCGCCGCCGAGTACGAGCGCGACAAGACGGCGGCGGGTGAGCGCCACGCGGCGACCGCCCGCGCGGCACGCCCCACGGAGGAGGCGAAGGCGGAGGCGTGGGCCTCGGTCGTCGAGTCCGACAAGCTGCCGAACTCCCTCCAGGAAGCGGTCATCGCCGGCTTCGTCCAGACCGACCAGCGCGAGCTGCTGGCCCCGTACACGGAGAAGTTCTTCGCAGCGGTCAAGGGCGTCTGGGAGGCGCGCAGCCACGAGATGGCGCAGCAGATCGCCGTGGGCCTGTACCCGGCCCTCCAGGTCTCGCAGGCCACCCTGGACGCCACGGACGCCTGGCTGTCCTCGGCGGGGCCGACCGCGGCCCTGCGCCGTCTGATGTCCGAGTCGCGCGCGGGCGTGGAGCGTGCCCTGAGGGCCCAGGCAGCGGACGCGGCGGCCTCGTAGGCCGGGGCTCCGGACTGCCGGGGCGGGTACGGTGCATGCCCTGTGGGGCTGGGCACCGTACCCGCCCCTTTGTCGTCCGTCGCCCCGTGCGCGCGTATGGAAACCGCCCGTCGGGCGGGCGCCGATGCGCAACCGTCCGACGGGCGGGGGCAGAAGGGTATGCGGGGAGGAGACGGGGCCGGGGCGAGGAGGCCCCGGAGGAACGGGGCCTGCGGCCCCGATCGGCCGGACGGTGTGAGCTCCTCCTACGCGCCCGCCTCCTCGTAGCGCCGGGTCAGTTCGGCGGCGCCCGTCTCCGTCAGGCTGCCGTGCAGGCGCATCCGGGCGACGCCGCCGTCCGGGAAGGCGTCGAGGCGGACGTGGGTGACGATCGCCCGGGCGCGCAGGGGGAAGCGGTGGAGGGTGTCGGGCTGGAGCCTGGTGCGCGGGATGATCTCGAACCACTCGCCGGTCTCGCCGTTGCGGCCCTGGAGGGCGATCCAGCCGGCCGCGTTGCCCTTGAGGTAGGCCGTGTCGATCTCGACCGCGCGGACCGCGCCCTGGGCGGGGAGGCGGAAGCGGACCCAGTCGTTCGTGTCGCGGACCCGGCGGCGGCGGTTCTCCCAGCCGTCGTCCATCTTGCGGGAGGTGCCGGGCAGGATGATCTGGGTCGGCGAGGAGTAGAAGCGGTCGGAGGCGTCCTCGTAGCTGCCGCCGTTCAGGACCGAGATCAGGTCGAACGTGCCGAGGGTGGCGAGCCAGGACGGGTCGGGGAGGACCTCGCCGGGGACGCGGAGGCGGGCAATGCCGCCGTCGGGGTGCTGGCAGAGGCGGACGTGGGTGTAGCGGCGACCGCCGGTGATCTCGAAGCCGTTGGCGGCGTGGCCGCGTACGGGGGTCGGCGGGACGATCTCCTCCCACTTCACGTCGTCCGCGAGGAGTTCGGCGGGGCTCGGCGAGCCCTCGACGGCGGTGGCCTGGATCGAGACGCGCTGCGGGTAGTTGCCGCGGAAGTGGGCGGTGTCGACGACGATGCCGCGGATGATGCCGGGGGCACCGAGTCGGATCAGCGCCCAGTCGTGCTCCTCGGGGGCCGGGAACGGGTGGGCCGCGTCCGCCCCGCGTCGGCGGCGGGTCTCCCAGCCGTCCATGATCTTGCCCTTGTGGCCGAAGTGCTCGGGGTCGAAGACCGCGCGCTCCCGGACGAGGAGGTTCTCGCGCTCGGCGAAGAACTCGTCGTTGGCGGCGATCACGCCCGCGCCGAGGCGGCGGTCGGCGAGGTCGACGAGTTCGGTGAAGGGGAGGTCGGTGGTGCGGTAGTCGGCGTACGGGTCACCACCGCCGTACGGGGCCGCGTCGTTGGCGTGGGGATTCTCCTGCTGGTTCTCGTTCTCGTCGAAGGTCATGCCTCTACTGTCGCGGCAAACGACCCATTAGGTCCATCGAAAGTTTTTGCATTATCTATTCAGTCGAACTGAACGATTTGGCTGTTTCGGTGAGCGCCGCCAGGACTCGGGCCACCGCCGGCCCCTGCTCGGCCCCCTGCCGTACGGCCGCCACCACATGACGTCGCGGCTGATCGGCTTCGAGGGCCCGCATCACCACGCCACCCCGGCTGTGCCGTTCCGCCGACGCCATGCGCGGGACCAGGGCGACCCCCATGCCCGCCTCGACCATGGCCAGGATCGCCGTCCAGCCGGAGGCGCTGTGCGCCTGCTCGGGTACGAATCCGGCGGCCTCGCAGGCGGCCGTCGTGATCTGCGACCAGGGCCCGGAGCCGCCGTAGATCCAGGGGTCGCCGGACAGGTCCGCCAGCCGGAGGGCGGGGGCCGCGGCAAGGTGGTGGTCCGCGGGCAGCGCCACGTCCAGCGGATCCGCCAGCAGGGGCAGCACGGCGAACCGGGGGTCGCGGGCCGTCGGGGCGTGCGCGGCGAGGGACAGCGCGAGATCCACCTCACCGGCGACCAGGAGTTCGTACGCCTGCGCGGCCTCCGCCTCCCGCACCCGTACGTCCGGTCCCGGCCGTTCCTCGGCGCGCAGCCGCTGGATCGCGGGCACGACGAGGGCGGGCACCGCCGTGGCGAACGCCCCGATCCGCACCTCTCCGGCCTCGCCGCGCAGGTAGCCGGTCAGTTCGGCGTCGGCGCGCTCCAGTTGGGCGAAGACGGCTTCGGCGTGGTGCAGCACGAGATGCGCGGCGTCGGTGAGACGGACCCGCCGGCCCTGCGCCTCCAGCAGCGGTACGCCGAGCTGTCCCGACAGGTTGGACAGTTGCTGCGAGACCGCGGACGGGGTCATCAGCAGGGCCTGCGCGGTCGCGGTGACCGTGCCCCGGTCACGCAGGGTGCGGAGGATACGGAGCTTCTTGACGTCCCACTCGATCATGGCCGCAACCTACCCGGGCCCCGGGACGGGGCACCCGGAGCCGGACATGCGTGTGCGCCGCACGGTACGGGGTACCTGCGGCGCACACGGGAAGAGCTTCGGTGCCAGGGGTGTGCTGAAGAGCGTGGCGCGAGTCCGGCCAGGATCTCCAGCGCCTTCCTAGGCCTGCTTCTTGGACTTGTCGAGGATCATGACCAGGCCCGCGATGACCACGAACAGGGCGATGGGGGCCACGACGTACAGACCGATGGTCTCCATCACGCTCAGGCCCGGACCGGGGTCGTCACCGGCGTCGCGGGTGAGCGCGAGCGCGGGGGACGACATGAGCAGCATCATCAGCGTCGTTCCGGCCGCGACGGCGCCGGCGCGCATAGCGTTCTTCTTGTCCACAGTGCAAACGTAGCGAACGTCCGGAACGGGCGCGCGCCCGGGGGTGCCGTACGGAGTCACGGGCGGGGTTCCGCGCGGGGTTCCGGGGGTGTCTCGCGGGGCGCGAGGACCTCCATCAGCCGGTGGAGACGGGGTGCGACGGCCAGCTCCTCCAGGGTGACCGGGTGGCCTTCCACGTCTGCTACGGGTAGACGCCAGTTGGGATACTGGTCCCAGGTGCCGGGGAGATTCTGCGGGCGGCGGTCGCCGAGCGCGTCGGGCAGCCAGACCCCGACCAGACGGGCGGGGGTGCGCAGCAGGAAGCGGTGCACGGCGCGGACGGCCCCCTCCTCGTCGCCCTCCCCCTCCGGAAGCAGACCGAGCCGGGCGAGATACCCCAGCCACTCGGCGGTGTCGCTCGCGTCGGCCGTCATTTCCTCCGCGAGGCCGCCGGTGAGCAGGCCGAGGCGGTGGCGCAGTCTCACGTGGTCGCCGGTCAGCCGGGCGGCGGTGGAGGGCAGATCGTGCGTGGTGACGGTGGCCAGGCAGCCCTCGCGCCACTCCTCGGGGGCCAGGGGACGCCCCGAGCCCGCCCAGTCCCGTTCGAACCAGAGGACGGAGGTGCCGAGCACGCCGCGCCGCGCCAGCGCCTCGCGCACCCCCGGTTCGACGGTGCCGAGGTCCTCCCCCATGACGACCGCGCCGGCCCGGTGCGCCTCCAGGACGAGGACGGCGAGCATCGCCTCGGCGTCGTGAACGACATAGGTGCCCTCGGTGGGCGGGCGCCCCTCGGGCACCCACCAGAGCCGGAACAGGCCCATGACGTGGTCGATGCGCAGGGCGCCCGCGTGGGCGAGGAGCCCGCGCAGCAGCCCGCGGAACGGGGCGTAGCCGGACGCGGCGAGGGCGTCGGGGCGCCAGGGCGGCAGGCCCCAGTCCTGACCCTGGGCGTTGAAGGCGTCCGGGGGCGCGCCGACGGACATGCCGTGCGCGAGGGCGTCCTGCTGGGCCCAGGCGTCGGCGCCGCCGGGGTGCACTCCGACGGCGAGGTCGTGGACGATGCCGACGGCCATTCCGGCGTCCAGGGCGGCGCGCTGGGCGGCGGCGAGCTGGCTGTCGGTCAGCCAGGCGAGCCGACAGTGGAAGTCGACCCGGGCCATCAGCTCGCGGCGGGCACGGGCGGTCGCCTGGGAGCGGGGGTCGCGGAGCTCGGCCGGCCAGCTGTGCCAGTCGGAGCCGTGCACCTCGGCGAGGGCGCACCACAGGGCGTGGTCCTCCAGGGCCTGTCCCTGCTCGGCCAGGAAGTCGCAGTACGCGGCGCGGCGGCCCGGCGTGAGGGGCACGTCCACCACGAGTCGGAGGGCCTGGCGCTTGAGTTCCCAGACGGCGTCCCGGTCGATCAGGGCGCCCTTGTTCAGCACGGTGTCGCTGAGGGTCGCCGCGTCCTGCCGCAGATCGTCGAGCGCGCCCCGGTCCGGCACGTGCCCGTACTCGGGCACGGACTCGACGTGCAGATGGACGGGGTCGGGGAAACGCCGTGACGACGGGCGGTACGGGGACGGGTCGGTGGGGTCGCCGAGCACGGCGGCGTGGAGCGGGTTGACCTGAACGAACCCGGCGCCGAGGGTCCGCCCGGACCAGGCGGCGAGATCCGCGAGGTCCCCGAGGTCCCCCATGCCCCAGGAGCGGGCGGAGAGCAGGGAGTAGAGCTGGACGAGGAAGCCGTGGCTGCGCGCGGGCGGCTGCGGCACCCGGGGCGGGGCGACGACGAGCGTGCAGCTCGCGCCCCGGCCGCCCGGTACGCGTACGGTCAACCGGTGCACCCCGAACGGCGGTTCGACCCACCAGGCGGGGGCCGGGGACGCACCCGCACCTCGCACGGCGCCCGCGCCGGAGCCGCGACCCGCGCCCGGCCCGTCGCCCACGTCCGCGCCCGTGTCGCCGCCCGAGCCCCTGCCCGCACCCGCGTCGGCCGTCGCCCGTCCCGAAACGGCCGGTTCCGGCCGGTCGGGCCGGACACGCATCCGCGGGAGCGGGGGCGATCCGGCGTCCTCAAGTCCGATGTGCAGCGTGGCGCCAGGCGGCAGGGCGGTCAGGGCCCGGGGCAGCGGCTCCCCGGTCCACACCACCAGCGTCGACGGGAGCAGCCGACCCGCGGCCGAGTCCTCGGCGTCGGCGAGCGATTCCCGTACCGCTTCGGGCGTGGCGGCGTCCACCCCGAGCGCGGCGAGCACGGCGACGACCGTGTCGTCGGGGACGGCCACCGTGACATCGGCGGACGGGGAGTAGGAGGTGGCGACGCCGTAAAGTGCGGCGAGCCGGGACAGGCCCATTCAGACTCCTGGGGACTCCATGCCCCACGCGTTGCCGGACGAGGCCGGTTCGCTGGTCAGCGGGGCGTTGACGGCGAGCGGGGGTTCGCTGGTCAGCGGCGTGGCGTCGGCGAGCGGCGGCTCGCTGGTGAGCGGTATCGCGTCGGCGAGCGGCGGCTCGCTCGTCAGCGGGCCGGGGCCGGTCGCGGGGCCCGGAAGGGCGGCGGGCAGCGGGGCGGGACCGGACGCCTGTTTGGAGAGGGCGGAGAGCAGAAGCTGCGCGGCAGCGGGCATGGCGGCCTCCTGGCCGTGGCGGAACAGGACACTGCGCGCCTACCCAGCGGACTCGGCCGCAGACGTAGGCGTTACCACAACGAGTTCAACGTGCCCTGGGTCACATTCCGTTCCCCGGCGGCCGGTTCTCCGCAAGTTGTCCGCTCTTTTCGGCCATTCGGCGTCATCTTTGGCGTCGCCGCCCGCTCTCGACCATCCCTCACCCCACCTGCCTCATCGGGCATTTACGGCACAACAACCACCCGCATTGACACCCTCGCGCGCGGGTGGTGGGCTCGGAGCCCATGCGGCGAAGGCGAGGGAGAAGAGCGATGCGGCTCAGGCGCGGAAAGCAGGCAACGGCCGTCGCGGTCGCCGTCCTCGGCGGTCTGCTCTCCACGGGTGCTCCGGCCGCCGTCGCGGTCCCGTCGGCGCCCGGCTCCTCCACCGTCACCACGCCCGACCGCGCCGACGACGGCGCCGTGCCCCCGGTGTGGCCCCGGCCCCGGTCCATCAAGGCGTCCGGGCCGTCCGCGCCGCTCGCCGGCGAGGTCACGCTCGTGGCCGACGCGCACGCCGATCCGTACGCCGTGGACGCGCTGCGGCAGGTCCTGCGGGACGTGGGCGTACGGACCGTCCACGAGACGCTGCCGGGCCGCGGCCCGGTCATCCGGCTCGGCGGCGACGGCGCCCGGGACGCCCTGCGCACGCTGCGCGCTCCCGAGCGCGGGGATCTGCCCGCCGGCGGCTACCGCCTCGCGGTCGGCCGGTTCGCGGGCCGGGACACGGTCGCCGTGGAGGGCGTCGGCGAGGACGGCCTCTTCCACGGTGTGCAGACGCTGCGTCAGCTGATCCGGGACGGAGGCGTCGCCGGGGTCACCGTCAGGGACTGGCCCGGCACCGCCGTCCGCGGGATGACGGAAGGCTTCTACGGGCAGCCGTGGACCCGGGCGGAACGGCTGGCGCAGATCGGCTTCATGGCGCGTACGAAGCAGAACAGGTATCTGTACGCGGCGGGCGACGACCCGTACCGGCAGGCCCGCTGGCGCGACCCGTACCCCGCCGACCGGCGCGCCGACTTCCGGGCGCTGGCCGAGCGGGCCCGCGCCGAGCATGTGACGCTCGGCTGGGCCGTCGCCCCCGGCCAGGCCATGTGCATGTCGTCCGACGACGACGTCAGGGCGCTGACGCGAAAGCTCGACGCGATGTGGGCACTGGGTGTGCGCGCCTTCCAGCTGCAGTTCCAGGACGTCAGCTACAGCGAGTGGCACTGCGACGGCGACGCCGACGCCTTCGGCAGCGGCCCCGAGGCGGCAGCCCGCGCGCAGGCGCGGGTGGCGAGCGAGGTGGCGCGGCATCTCGCGGACCGCCATCCGGGGGCCGAGCCGCTGTCGGTGATGCCGACGGAGTTCTACCAGGACGGGGCGACCGACTACCGCACGGCGCTCGCCGAGGAGCTGGACGGCCGGGTCCAGATCGCCTGGACCGGTGTCGGGGTCGTGCCGCGGACCATCACCGGCGCGGAACTGGCCGGTGCCCGTGCCGCGTTCCGGCATCCGCTGGTCACGATGGACAACTACCCGGTCAACGACTACGCCCAGGACCGCATCTTCCTCGGCCCGTACACCGGCCGGGACCCGGCGGTGGCGGCGGGTTCCGCGGCACTGCTGGCCAATGCGATGGAACAGTCGTCCGCATCCCGCATTCCGCTGTTCACCGCCGCCGACTTCGCCTGGAACCCGCAGGGCTACCGGCCGCGGGAATCCTGGCAGGCGGCGATCGACGATCTGGCGGGCGGCGACACCCGCACCCGGGACGCGCTGCGGGCGCTGGCCGGGAACAGCGCGGCGTCCGTCCTGGGCGGTGACGAGTCGGCGTATCTGCGGCCGCTGCTGGCCGCGTTCTGGAAGTCCCGTGCGACGACCGACGCCGGCGCGCGGGCCGGTGCGGCACGCGCGCTGCGCGAGGCCTTCACCGTGATGCGGGAGACCCCGCAGCGGCTGGAGGGGCTGGGCGACGGACGCCTCGACGCCGAGGTGCGGCCGTGGACGGAGCAGTTGTCCCGGTACGGCCGGGCGGGCGAACTGGCCGTCGATCTGCTGGAGGCCCAGTCGCGCGGTGACGGTGCCGCCGCGTGGCGGGCCTCGCTGGCGCTGGAGCCGGTGCGCGGGGCCACGAAGGCGAGCGGTGCGACGGTCGGCGAGGGCGTGCTGGGCCCGTTCCTGGACCGGGTGCGCAAGGAGGCGGACGCCTGGACGGGCGCGGACCGCGACGTCGGTACGGTGACCGAGGCCCCGGGCAGTTACACGGTCCGGCTGAACCGGTCGCGCCCGGTGGAGACCGTGACGGCGATGACCGTGCCCGGCGGCTCGGTGGCCGGTGCGACGCTGGAGGCCCATGTGCCTGGCGAGGGCTGGCGCCGCCTCGGCACATTGTCGGCGACCGGCTGGACCCAGACGCCGGCCAGGGGACTGCGGGCCGACGCCATCCGGATCAGCCGGCCCGTGGGCGGCCCGTCCGCGCCGCCGGTGCTCACCGGCCCGAGGTCGCCGTTCGTCCCGGGTGGCCGGACGGGAACCGGCGCTCCCCAGAACGCCTCGGCCCTGGCCCCCCAGGTGCGCGCGCTCGTGCCGTGGTTCGGCGACGAACCCGCCGCCCGGCTCGACCTGGCGCGCGAGGAGACGGACGCCGAGATCGGTGGCGAACCGCAGCGGGTCGAGGCGCGGCTGGCGGCCCGGCGCCCCGCCGAGGTGCGCGGCGCGCTCACCGCGCGGGCGCCCGAGGGCATCGAGGTGAGCGTGCCGAAGCAGACGAGGGTGCCGCGTGGCTCCCGTACCCACGTTCCCGTCGAGATCACGGTCCCCGCGGGCACCCCGGCCGGTGAGTACGAGGTGCCGTTCAGCTTCGGCGACGAGCGCAGCACGCTCACCGTCCGGGCGTACCCGCGCACGGCGGGTCCCGACCTGGTGCGCACCGCCACCGCCTCCTCCTCCGGCGACGAGACCCCGGACTTCCCGGCGTCGGCCGCCTCCGACGGCGATCCGGAGACCCGCTGGTCCTCGCCGGCCGAGGACGGCGCCTGGTGGCAGGCGGAACTGCCGCAGCCGGCCCGGGTCGGCCAGGTGGTGCTGCACTGGCAGGACGCGTACGCCTCCCGCTACCGCGTCCAGGTCTCCGCGGACGGCCGCAGCTGGCGCACGGCGGCGACCGTGCGCGACGGGCGGGGCGGGCGCGAGTCGGTCCGGATGGACGCGAAGGACACCCGCTACCTCAGGATCCAGGGCGACGGCCGGGCCACCGAGTTCGGCTACTCCCTCTGGTCTGTGAAGGCGTACGCCGTCGCCCAGTAGCCGCACGCAGGCACGCCGCCCTGCGAACCAGCGCCAGTTCACCACCCCACCGGCAATCGCTGCTTCACCAGTCGCTTCGTCAACAGGCAACTCCCGGCCACCGCCTGCCCAACTATTCACTCAGTACATGTATCGAGTATATAGTCGGCCGCATGAGCATCCGCCATATCCTTCTGGGACTGCTCGCCGGAGGTTCAAGCCACGGCTACGACCTCAAACGGCGGTACGACGAACGCTTCCCGCAAGCCCGCCCACTGGCTTACGGGCAGGTCTATACGACCCTGCAACGTCTGGTGCGTGACGGCCTCGCCGCCGTCGAAGGCACCGATTCCGACAGCGGGCCCGAACGCACCCTGTACCGCTCCACCGACGACGGATCACGCGAACTGGCCAGGTGGGCCGACGAGACCGCCCCGCCCGCCCCCTTCGTGGCGAACGAGATCTTCGCCAAGGTCGTGGTCTCGATCCTCGTCGCTGCCGCCGCCGACGGCAACCGCACCACCGACGCGGCCGCCTATCTGCAAGCCCAGCGTGCCGCCCACATGGAGCGCATGCGTGAACTCACCGCACTCAAGACCACCCCGGGCGCCGACCTCAGCACGGTGCTCTCGGCCGACTACGCCCTCGCCCATCTGGACGCCGACGTCCGGTGGATGACCACGACGGCGAGCCGGCTCGCCACCCTGACCGCGGAGGTCAACGCAGCATGAGCACACATACCGAACAGGACACCCCGGAAGCAGCGCCCCTGCTCACCGCCACGGGACTGCGGAAGTCCTACGGCAGGTCGGAGGCGTTGCGCGGCGCTTCGATCGACCTCCACGCGGGCGAGATTCTCGCTGTCACCGGTGCCAGCGGCAGCGGAAAATCCACGCTGCTGCACTGCCTGGCGGGGATCGTCCGCCCCGACGAGGGTTCGGTCGCGTACGGACAGGAGCGGCTCGACCGACTTTCCGAGGCCCGGCTCGGCGAACTGCGACGCACCGACTTCGGCGTGGTGTTCCAGTTCGGGCAGCTGATCCCCGAGCTCACCGTGCTCGACAACGCGGCACTGCCGCTGTTGCTCGCAGGGACGTCCCGCGCCGCGGCACAAGCGCGGGCGGGCGAATGGCTGGAACGCTTCGGGGTGCGTGGCCACGCCGGTCTGCGGCCCGGCGAGCTGAGTGGTGGCCAGAGCCAACGCGTTGCGCTGGCACGCGCGTTGGTGACCGGTCCGAAGGCGGTCTTCGCGGACGAACCGACCGGGGCGCTCGACTCACTCGCCGGGGAGCAGGTGATGACGGCGCTGGTGCACGCCACCCGCGAAACCGGCACCGCGGTGCTGCTGATCACCCATGACGCGCAGGTCGCCGCGTACGCGGACCGCGAGGTGTGGCTGCGGGACGGGGCCGTCCACGCCGACGTTGCGCCGGTCACCGTCCGGGAGGCCGCCCGCCATGAAGGCTGACGCCCGCATCGCATGGATCCTGACGCGCGGCTCGCACCACCGCGAGTGGTGGCGGATCTCGCTCACCGCGGTGGGCGCGCTGCTCGCCACGGGCTTCGCCCTCGCGGCGGTCACGGTCGCCGCCGTCCCCGGGCAGGTGTCGATCCCCTACGGACACGGCCTGCTGAACCAGCCGGGCGAGCGCGCCGGTGTGGTGCTCACGCTGCTGCTCCTGCTCGTCCCCGTGCTCGGCTTCCTCGGTCAGTGCGCCCGCATCGGCGCCGTGCACCGCGACCGGCGGATGGCCGGGCTGCGGCTCGCGGGGGCGTCGCCCGCGCAGGTGCGGCGCATCTCGGCGCTGGAGTCCGCGGTCGCGTGCCTGGCCGGATCGGCCGGCGCGCTGGCCGTCTTCGCCGCGGTCCTCACCGGCGCCGGTCACATGCCGCCGCCGGCGACATGGGCGGCCTTCGTCCTGGTTGTCCTCGCCGTGCCGGTCGTGGCCGCGCTGGTGAGCGCACTCGCCCTGCGGCGGGTGGTCGCCTCGCCGCTCGGCTGGGTGCGCCGTGTCCGGCCGGACAGCGGACACCGGACGTTGCTCGCGCTCCTGGTCCCGACCGTGGTGATCGCCGTGACGCTCTTCCTCCTTGTCGGCCGCGACAGCCGTCCCGGCGAGGTGTCCGTCCCGTTCATGGTGTTCGCCGTGGTGCTTCTCACCGGAGCGGGTGCGGTCTGGCTGGCCGGAGCGACGGCTTCCCTCATGGGCCGGTGGCTGACCCTCCGCGCGAAGAGCCCCGCAGTGCTGATCGCCGCAGGCCGGCTCAAGGACGACCCGTGGGCCGCCGCGCGCACCCATGCCGCTCTGCTGCTGGTGACCGTCGTCGGGGTGGGTTTCGTCGGCGTACGGCAGGTGCTGCTCGACAAGTTGAACCGGCAGAGCGGCTACGTGGCGGAGGACCTCGACTTCTACACCACGGGGATCGACCTCGCCGGGACCGCAGTCCTGGTGGCTCTCGTCATCAGCCTCTTCGGCCTCGCGGTGGGCACAGCGGAATCCGTCGCCTCCCGCCGCAGGGGGCTCGCCGCCCAGACCGCGGCCGGAGTACCGCGGACGGTTCTGGCCCGGACCCTCCTCCTGGAAACGGCGCTCCCACTGGCCCCCGCAGTCCTGCTCGCCGGCATCGGAGGCATGGCGGTGCACCTCACGTACGCCTCGCTGGTGGCTCCCGAGGCCGTCCCGTCGATGCTTCCGCTGCTCGTACCCGTGCTGGTGTACGCCGCCTGTCTGCTGGCCGCATCGGCCTCGCTGCCGTTGCTGCGGCGGGCGGTGCACCCCGCGGAGCTGCGGTTCACGTAGCGCGCGGCGCTGCGCGAGGCCGCAGATCCCCGGACGCGAAAGCCCGGATCCCTCAGGCCGAAATGCCATCGATCCGAGCCATGGCGTCATCCGCGCCGAAGGGTTGCAAGTACGGCAACCAGCGCGGGTCGCGATGTCCCGTCCCGATGATGCGCCAGGCGAGGCCCGTCGGCGGGGCGGGCTGCTGGTGCAGCCGCCAGCCGAGCTCCGGCAGGTGCCGGTCCGCCTTGACGTGATTGCAGCGGCGGCAGGCCGCCACCACGTTGTCCCAGGCGTGCTGTCCGCCGCGACTGCGCGGAATGACGTGGTCGACACTGGTCGCGGCGGCGCCGCAGTACATGCAGCGCCCCCCGTCCCGGGCGAACAGCGCCCTGCGGGTCAGTGGGACGGGCCCCCGGTAGGGAACCCGTACGAACCGCTTCAGGCGGACGACGCTGGGGGCCGGAACGGCCCGGGTGGCACTGTGCATGAAGGCGCCCGACTCCTCAAGACAGATGGCCTTGTTTTCGAGCACGAGGACGAGCGCGCGGCGGAGCGGTACGACGCCGAGCGGCTCGTACGACGCGTTGAGAACCAGGACATGCGGCACGGTGGATGCCTCCTTGTACGCCGGCGGCGCGTGGCTCGCGCCGGGACGATCCGCTCTCAGTTTCTACTCACGCCTGGTCGAAGCGCCACCACGTGCGGGTAACGGGCCGGGAGGATTTTTCCCCGCTCGCCGCGGCCGGCACCGTCCCTGCCCGGCCCAGCAGGCGCTTCCGGGCCCCGGCCGGGGCTGCCGCGGCCCGATGTGCGATCGGCCACACGCCACCCGTACGGGCCCCGCCCCCGTACCTCTTCTCCGCTCCCGTTTCGCCCTTCCTGGACGTGTCTGTCCCCTTGCTCACGGCAACGGAGCACTGCCGATGCCCCGTTAGTGTGGTTGGGCCGCCGTCGCCCAGCTGGAGGTTCCACCGTGTCCCTGTCCGCCCTGTTGGCCGCAGCTCCGTCACCCGGGGCCGGGACCTCGTTGGACGAGGCCGCCGAGCAGGCCGGGAACGCCGCGGGCTGGGTGGAGGAGAACTGGTCCACCTGGCTGAGCACCGGTCTGCGCATCGTGCTCATCGCCGCGGTCGCGGTCGTGTTGCGCATCGCGATCCGCCGTGCTCTCACCAAGCTCATCGACCGGATGAACCGCAGCGCCCAGGCGGTGGAGGGCACCGCGCTGGGCGGGCTGCTGGTCAATGCGGAACGCCGCCGTCAGCGCTCCGAGGCGATCGGTTCCGTACTCCGCTCCGTCGCGTCGTTCCTGATCCTCGGCACGGCCGCCCTGATGATCCTGGGCGCGTTCCAGATCAATCTGGCGCCGCTGCTCGCCTCCGCCGGTGTGGCCGGTGTGGCGCTCGGTTTCGGTGCGCGCAACCTGGTCACCGACTTCCTCTCCGGTGTCTTCATGATCCTGGAGGACCAGTACGGCGTGGGCGACACCGTCGACGCGGGCGTCGCCTCCGGCGAGGTCATCGAGGTCGGCCTGCGGGTCACGAAGCTGCGCGGCGACAACGGTGAGATCTGGTACGTCCGCAACGGCGAGGTGAAGCGGATCGGCAACCTCAGCCAGGGCTGGTCGACGGCGGGCATCGATGTGACGGTGCGCCCCACGGAGGACCTCGACACGGTCCGTACGGTCATCGACGAGGCCGCCGCGGCGATGGCCAAGGAGGACCCGTGGAACGAGCGGCTGTGGGGCCCCGTGGAGATCCTGGGCCTGGACTCCGTGCTCCTGGACTCGATGACGATCCGGCTGACCGCGAAGACGATGCCGGGCAAGGCGCTGGGCGTGGAGCGCGAGTTGCGCTGGCGGATCAAGCGGGCCTTCGACGAGGCGGGCGTCCGGATGATCGGCGGCGTCCCGGCCCCGGCGGACGAGCCCTCCGCGGGCGACCCGACGGCCGCGATGGCGGCCCCGTCCGCGTACGCTTCGGCGACCTCGCCGCAGTCCCTGGCCACGACCCCGATACCCCCGCCGAACATCTCGAAGTAGGACCGGCCGGGCCGTGCGCGTTCGGCCGCACGAGTGAGGGGCGCCCCGCGAGGTCTGCGGGGCGCCCCTCGTCCGTATGTCCGTGAGCGAGGCAGCGTGACCACAACTCGGTTCCCCCATAACCTGATTGGGAAGGCGTCGGCAAGGCCCCCGTATTCCGCACACGCCTCAGGTAACGCTTTGGTAGCCACCGGAGCGCTGCCCATTGACGGCCCGGTGACGTGCGCATACCGTCCTCTCACCGAATAGGAAACTTTCCTAACAGAGGGCAGGTGCAGTGCTCATGGCCGGAACCACACCGGGTACCCCCCGCGTTCTGCGGGCCATGAACGACCGGGCCGCCCTCGATCTGCTGCTGGAGCACGGGCCCCTGTCCCGGACCAGGATCGGGAAGCTGACCGGGCTCTCCAAGCCCACCGCGTCGCAGCTGCTGGCGCGACTGGAAGCGGCCGGGCTGGTCGTCGCGACCGGGACCGTGGCGGGACGGCCGGGGCCCAATGCCCAGCTGTACGCGGTGAACGCGCGGGCCGCCCATGTCGCGGGACTGGACGTGAGCGCCCACCGGATCGTGGCCGCCGTCGCCGATGTGACCGGAGAGACGGTCGGGGAGTTCGAGCTGCGCACGCCGGGACGGCGCGCCGCTTCCGTGGTACGGCAGGTGGCGGATGCGCTGGACGGGGCGGTCAAGGACGCCGGCCTCACCCGCTCCGATGTGCACCGGGTCGTCATCGGCACCCCGGGCGCCTTCGACCCCGGCACCGGGCGGCTGCGCTACGCCTCGCACCTGCCCGGCTGGCACTCCCCCACGCTGCTGGACGAGCTGGCGGCCTTCCTGCCGATGCCGGTCGAGTACGAGAACGACGTGAACCTGGTCGCGGTGGCCGAACAACGGCGCGGCGCGGCGCGCGGGCACGACGACTTCGTCCTGTTGTGGAACGAGGAGGGGCTCGGTGCCGCCCTCGTCATCAACGGGCGGCTGCACCGCGGCTTCACCGGCGGCGCCGGCGAGGTCGGCTTCCTCCCGGTGCCGGGAGCCCCGCTGGTCCGCCAGGTCACCAAGGTGAACGCGGGCGGGTTCCAGGAGCTGGCGGGCGCCCAGGTGCTGTCCCGGCTGGCCCGGGAGCTCGGCATCGACGACGAGCTGAGCCGGGGCTCGGGCACGCATCACGAGGTCGCGGCGCGGCTCGTCACCCGGGCCGCCGAGGCCGCGGAGTCGGGCGAGGACGGCCCGTACCCCCGGCTGCTGGATCTGTTCGCCACCGGACTCGCGACCGGCCTCGCCTCCATGATCGCCGTGCTGGACCCGGAACTCGTCGTGCTGTCCGGCGAGCTGCTCGCGGCCGGCGGGGAACAGCTGCGCGGACGGGTCGAGTCGGAACTCGTCGAGCTGGCCGCCTCCCGGCCCCGGCTGATCACCGGTGAGGTGACGCACCGCCCCGTACTGCGCGGCGCGCTGGAGAGCGCGCTCGCCACCACCCGTGACGAAGTCTTCGACACCTCGCGCTGACCCCCTTTTCCACTGCTTCCTTCCCTCTCGCCCTGCTCCTTCCCCACCTTCATCGGGAGACACCGCCATGTCCGGAAACCGCCGGAAGTCGGCCGCCGCGCTCGCCGCGGCCGCCGCGCTATCGCTGTTCGCCTCCGCCTGTACGGGCCAGAGCAACTCCGGTGCCAGTGATGACGCGTCCAAGGACACGACCATCAACTTCTGGCACGGCTGGAGCGCCCCGAACGAGGTCGCGGGGATCAAGGCCACGGTCGACGCCTTCACGAAGGCGCACCCCAACATCCATGTGAAGATCGTCGGCAATATGACCGACGACAAGATCAACCAGGCGCTGCGGGCGGGTGGTTCGAACGCCCCGGACGTCGTCTCGTCGTTCACCACGAACAATGTCGGCAAGTTCTGCTCGTCGAAGGCGTTCGTCGATCTGAACCCCTTCCTGAAGAAGGACGGGATCGACCCGGACAAGACCTTCCCGAAGGCGATGAACGAGTACACGCAGTTCGACGGGGTGCGCTGCACCGTGCCGTTGCTCGGTGACGCGTACGGCCTCTACTACAACAAGGACGCGTTCGAGGCCGCCGGCATCAGCAACCCGCCGAAGACCTGGTCGGAGTTGGCCGCGGACGCCAAGAAGCTGACGAAGACCAAGGGCGACTCGTACGAGCAGCTCGGCTTCATGCCGAACTACCACGGCTACGAGTCGACGACCGAGCACTACCTCGGCAGCTGGGACCCGGAGTACTTCGACGCGGACGGCAAGTCGAACATCGCCGAGGACCCGGCGTTCGCCGCCATGCTCACCACCCAGAAGAAGCTGGTCGACGACCTCGGCGGCTACGAGAAGCTGGAGAAGTACCGTACGGCGTTCGGTGACGAGTGGGGCGCCAAGCACCCGTTCCACACCGGTCAGGTGGCCATGCAACTGGACGGCGAGTGGCGGCTCGGGATGGCCGAGGAGGCCAAGCCGAAGTTCGAGGTCGGGGTCGCCCCGATGCCCGTCGCCGACGACGAGGCCGACACCTACGGCAAGGGGTATCTGACCGGCACCATCGCCGGCATCGCCGCCACCTCGCAGAAGCAGAACGCGGCGTGGGAGCTGGTGAAGTTCATGACGACCGACACCGACGCGGTGGTCGGCTTCGCCAACGCCATTCACAATGTGCCGTCCACGCTGGAGGCGCTGAAGTCGCCGAAGCTCAAGTACGACCCGCGGTTCAAGACGTTCCTGGACATCGCCGCGAACCCGAACAGCACCACCACTCCGCCCTCGGTGAACGGCGGCGCGTACCTGGTGTCCCTGCAGAACCTCGGATTCGACATCGAGACGGGCAAGCAGACGGACATCAAGGCGGGTCTGGAGAAGACCGCCGAGGAAATCGACGCGGCCATCGCACAGGCGAAGTAGAACAGCGATGAGCACGTACACACTGCGCTCGAAGCGCCGCCGGTCGGCCCTTCGGACGGCGGCCTTCATGTCGCCGTGGCTGATCGGGTTCTGCGTCTTCTTCGCCTATCCGCTGATCTCCACGCTCTACTTCTCCTTCACCAGCTACGACGGTTTCGCGGCCCCGGAGTTCAGCGGGCTGAAGAACTGGTCGTACGTCTTCAACGACTACCCACTGTTCTGGCCCGCGCTGCGCAACACGCTCTGGCTGGTCGTGGTCATGGTGACCTTCCGGGTGGTGTTCGGCCTCGGCGTCGGGCTGCTGATCACCAAGATCAAGACGGGTACCGGGGTCTTCCGCACCCTGTTCTACCTGCCGTATCTGGCCCCGCCGGTCGCGGCGACCCTCGGCTTCGTCTTCCTGCTCAACCCGGGGACGGGTCCGGTCAATTCGATCCTCGGCGATCTGGGGCTGCCCACGCCGGGCTGGTTCACCGACGCCACCTGGTCCAAGCCGGCGCTGACCGCGCTCGCGGTGTGGGGGGTGGGCGACCTGATGGTGATCTTCATGGCCGCGCTGCTCGACGTACCCAAGGAGCAGTACGAGGCGGCGGAGCTGGACGGGGCGTCCTCGTTCCAGCGGTTCCGCTTCGTCACCCTGCCGAACATCTCGCCGATCGTGATGTTCGCCGTGGTCACCGGGATCATCCAGACGATGCAGTACTACACCCAGCCACTCGTGGCGGGGAAGGTCGCCTCGGGCGTGATGGGCGGATCCGGGCAGCAGTTCGAGCCGGGCTATCCCGACAAGTCGACACTGACGCTTCCGCAGCTCGTCTACAACCTCGGCTTCCAGCGCTTCGACTACGGCTCGGCCTGCGTGGTCGCGCTCGTTCTCTTCGTACTCGCCATGGCGTTCACCGCACTGTTGATGCGACGCCGCAGCGGGCTGATCCAGGCAGGTGAGTGACGTGGCGCAGGCTCTCGACACCCTGAAGGCGGCCGACCGGGCGACCGAACCGGCCACCCCGGCCGAGCGCACGGCACGCCGCAAGGCGCTGCTGAACTGGATCGCCGTGCACGCGCTCGGCGTCGCGGCCGCGCTCTTCTTCGTGCTGCCGTTCGTCTTCCTGCTGCTCACCTCGCTGATGAGCGACCAGCAGGCGCTGACCCGCGACCTGTGGCCGCACCCCTTCGAGTGGAGCAACTACAAGAAGGTCTTCGACACCCCGGGCTTTCTGACCTGGTGGAAGAACACCCTGCTGTACGCGGGGCTCGGCACGGTACTCACCGTCGTGTCGTCGCTGCCCGTGGCGTACGCGCTCGCCAAATTCCGCTTCCGGGGGCGGCAGCTGTCGCTGATGCTCGTCATCTCGATGATGATGCTGCCGCCGCAGGTCGTCGTCATCCCGATGTATCTGTTCTGGGCGAAGCAGCTGGACATGTCCGGCACGCTCTGGCCGCTGATCATTCCGATGGTCTTCGGCGACGCGTTCTCCATCTTCCTGCTGCGGCAGTTCCTGCTGACCATCCCGAACGAGTACCTCGACGCGGCGAAGGTCGACGGCTGCGGTGAGTTCCGTACGCTGATGAAGGTCGTCGTGCCGATGGCCAAGCCGGGCATCGCCGCTGTCGCCCTCTTCCAGTTCTTCTACGCCTGGAACGACTACTTCGGCCCGCAGATCTACGCCTCCGAGAACCCGGCCGCCTGGACGCTCAGTTACGGCCTGGAGTCCTTCAAGGGCGCACACCACACCGACTGGAACCTGACCATGGCCGCGACCGTACTGGTCATGGCCCCCGTGATCCTCGTCTTCTTCTTCGCCCAGAAGGCTTTCGTCGAGGGCGTCACACTGACCGGAGTAAAGGGCTGACCTATGAAGCTCGCAGTAGTTGGTGGCGGGTCCACCTACACACCTGAACTGATCGACGGCTTCGCCCGGCTGCGGGACACGCTGCCCATCGAGGAGCTCGTGCTCGTCGATCCGGCGGCCGACCGCCTCGAACTCGTCGGCGGCCTCGCCCGGCGGATCTTCGCCAAGCAGGGCCACCCGGGGCGGATCGTCACCACCTCGGACCTCGACGCGGGCGTCGCCGACGCCGACGCCGTCCTGCTCCAGCTGCGCGTCGGCGGCCAGGCCGCCCGCAACCAGGACGAGACCTGGCCGCTGGAGTGCGGCTGCGTCGGCCAGGAGACCACCGGGGCCGGCGGTCTCGCCAAGGCGCTGCGCACCGTCCCGGTCGTCCTGGACATCGCCGAGCGGGTCCGCCGCACCAATCCGAACGCCTGGATCATCGACTTCACCAACCCGGTCGGCATCGTCACCCGGGCGCTGCTCCAGGCCGGGCACAAGGCCGTCGGCCTGTGCAACGTGGCGATCGGCTTCCAGCGGAAGTTCGCCCGGCTCCTCGACGTCACGCCCGCCGAGGTGCATCTCGACCACGTCGGACTCAACCATCTGACCTGGGAGTTCGGCGTCCGCCTCGGCGGCCCGGACGGCGAGAACGTCCTGCCGGGGCTGCTCGCCGAGCACGGCGACACCATCGCGGGCGATCTGCGCATGCCGCGCGCGATCGTCGACCGGCTCGGCGTCGTCCCCTCGTACTACCTGCGCTACTTCTACGCGCACGACGAGGTCGTACGGGAACTCGGCACCAAGCCGTCCCGGGCGGCCGAGGTGGCCGCGATGGAGAAGGAACTCCTGGCCATGTACGGCGACCCGGCGCTGGACGAGAAGCCCGCGCTGCTCGCCAAGCGCGGCGGCGCCTTCTACTCCGAGGCAGCCGTCGACCTGGCGTCCTCGCTGCTCGGCTCGGGCGGTTCCGCGGTGCAGGTGGTCAACACCCACAACAAGGGGACGCTGCCGTTCCTGCCGGACGACGCGGTGATCGAGGTGCAGGCCAGGGTCGACGGGACGGGTGCCACGCCACTCGCCGTACCCGAGCTGGACCCGCTGTACGCCGGTCTGCTCGCCAACGTGACGGCGTACGAGGACCTCGCCCTGGAGGCGGCGCTGCGCGGCGGTAGGGACCGGGTGTTCAAGGCGCTGCTCGCGCATCCGCTGATCGGCCAGTTCGAGTACGCCGAGGCGCTCACGGACAAGCTCATCGCGCACAACCGGGAGCACCTGGCGTGGGTGTGAACGCTTCGGTCCTCGCGATCGACGCGGGGAACAGCAAGACCGATGTGGCCCTGATCGGTGCGGATGGAACGATTCTGTCGACGGGCCGCGGCGGTGGCTTCCAGCCGCCGGTCGTCGGGATCGAGGCGGCCGTCGACGTTCTCGGTGCGGCCGTCGGACAGGCGCTGGAGCTGTCCGGCGTGCCGGCCGTTGCCGTCACGCATGTGTCGGCCTGTCTCGCCAACGCCGACCTCCCGGTGGAGGAAAAGCAGTTGGCCCAGGCGCTGGGGGCGCGTGGCTGGGGCGCCACGGTCGAGGTGCGCAACGACACCTTCGCGATCCTGCGCGCGGGGGTGGACGAGCCGCGGGGTGTGGCCGTCGTCTGCGGCGCGGGTATCAACTGTGTCGGCATGGTCCCGGACGGGCGGACCGCGCGCTTCCCGGCCATAGGCCGGATATCCGGTGACTGGGGCGGCGGTGCGGGGCTGGCCGAGGAGGCGATGTGGTTCGCCTCACGGGCCGAGGACGGCCGCGGTGAGCCGACCGAGCTGGCCCGTACGCTGCCCGGACACTTCGGCCTCGGCTCGATGTACGCGCTGATCGAGGCGCTGCATCTGGGGCACGTCGAGTTCGAACGGCGGCACGAGCTGGCTCCGGTGCTCTTCGCGACCGCGGCGGCCGGTGACCCGGTGGCGGGCGCGCTGGTGGACCGGCTGGCGCAGGAGGTCGTCGCGATGGCGTCGGTCGCACTGGGCCGGCTCGGTCTGCTGGACGAGGAGGCACCGGTGGTACTGGGCGGCGGGGTGCTGGCGGCCCGTCACCCGCAGCTGGACGGCAGGATCGCCGAACTCCTCGCGGTACGTGCCCCGAAGGCGGTGGTCCGGGTGGTGACGGAGCCACCGGTGCTCGGGGCCGCGCTGCTCGGCCTGGACCGCACCGGGGCGGGCGCCCCGGTGCACGAGAGGCTGCGTGCGCAGTACGGCTGATCCGGCCCGTCTCCTCCCAGGGGCGTCCGCGGCGTTTCGCGCCGCGGACGCCCCTGGTGCAAGGGAACCGATCAGTTGTCCCGGACGTGTTCATGAGTGGGGAGTTCGGTCCGCTCAGGGGATTGATCCGCCGATCGGCTTGATCGGCGGCGCAGGCCTTGATCGAATGCGAAGGGACGCACCGTGGATCGACGCGGGATCCAGGCGTTCCTGGTGTGGAGGTCGGTCCCTGCGGCCATACTTCTGGCCGGGTACCAGTCCTCCGATCGGCCGGGGGCCGGGCCACCGTCCGTGACCGAGGGGGAGGTCGAGTGACATACCCGCCGAATGTACGCACGGCGCCTGACCACGCGCGGTCGCAGCCGCCCGCGCCCGCGACCGCACCCGTTCCGCCCCGGCGCGGCGCCTGGTCCGTGACGTCCGAACGGCTCCGGGCCGCGGCGACGACCGAACCGGGCAGGCTCCAGATCATCGGGGCCGTACTGGCCCTGCTCGTCGTCGCGTTCGGGGCCGTGGCGGCGTTCGAGATCGCCGACCGGGCGGCCGCCGCCGACGACGTGGTGAACCGCAGCCAGCCGCTGAGCGCCGACGCGGCGGACATCTACCGTTCGCTGGCCGACGCCGACACCGCGGCGGCGAGCGGATTCCTCGCCGGGGCGCAGGAGCCGCGCGCCGTCCACGACCGGTACGACAAGGACATCAAGGAGGCCTCCCGGCTGCTGGTGAAGGCCGCGGCCAACACGGACGCCTCGACGACGTCCGGGCACGAGATCACCACGCTCAACGAGGAACTCCCCCGGTACACGGGGCTGATCGAGCGGGCCCGCGCCAACAACCGGCAGGGCCTGCCACTGGGCGGCGCCTATCTCCGGTACGCGAACCAGAGGATGACCGTCATCCTGCTGCCGGCCGCCGAACGGCTGTACACGGCGGAGACCGGCCGGCTGGACCAGGACAACGACTCGGCCAGGGCCTGGCCGTTCTTCTCGCTCGGGCTAGGTGTCGTGACACTGGGCGGACTGCTCTGGGCGCAGCGGCGCAACTACCGCCGGACGAACCGGGTCTTCAACCACGGGTTGCTCGTCGCGACGGCCGCGTCCACCGTGGTGCTGCTGTGGCTCGCGGTGGGGCACACGGTGGCGCGGTCCGAACTGCGAAGCGCCGATGTACACGGACAGCAGTCACTCGATGTTCTCAACCACGCGCGGATCGACTCGCTCAAGGCGCGCGCCAATGAGAACCTCACTCTCGTCGCCCGCGGCGCGGTGCTCACCCCGGACGGCAAAAACGACAAGTACGAGACCGACTACAACACGGGCATAAAGGCCCTCGGTGAAGAGCTGGGGAAAGCCAGGAAGCTCGCCGACGACTCCCAGGGGAGCGGGCCGGTGGCGAACGCCATCAACGGTGTCTCCGAGTGGCAGGGCCGCCACCGGACCGCCCGCACGACCGACGACAGCGGCGACTACGAGGGCGCGCTGAAGCAGATCACCGGACCGAAGGACTCGACGGGTGAGTCCTTCAACCGGGTGGACGAGGCGCTGAAGCAGGCACTCGCCCATGAGCAGGGCGAGTTCAGCCGAGCCGCGGAGAACGGGCGCGCGGCGCTGGGCGGGCTTCCGGCCGGGGCCGCCGCACTTGCCGCGCTGGGTGCCCTCGCCGCGATCGTCGGGGTCAACCGCAGGCTCTCGGAGTACCGGTGAGAGGGGGAGCGATGACCAGGAAGCGCACAGGCGTGAGGGCCCGTGCCGACTTTCCCGCCCGCGGCAGGCTGCGCGGCTGGGGCGGGGTGACGGGCATGGCCATGGCCTGTGCGGTGACGGCCTCGCTCACCCTGCTGCCGCTCTCCCACGGCGGCGCCGACGCCTTCCTCGGGGACACCCCGGGACCGGGTGCGGCACAGGCCGTGCAGACCCGGTCCGGCAACTGCACGGACCCGGAGGCGAGCCTGCCGCCGTCGAACGACAGCGGCCCGAGCATCGAGAAGATCAAGGCGCGCGGAAAGCTCATCGCCGGTGTCGACCAGAACAGCTTCCGCTGGGGATACCGCGATCCGGAGACCGGCAGGATCGAAGGCTTCGACATCGACCTGGTGCGGGCCGTCGCCAAGAACATCCTGGGCGATCCCGACGCGGTGATCTTCCGGGCCATCCCCACCAATCAGCGGATCGCCGCCCTGGAGAACGACAAGGTCGATGTCGTCGTCCGGACGATGACGATCAACTGCGCCAGGCTGGAGCAGGTCTCGTTCTCCACCGCCTACTTCCAGGCCGGGCAGCAGGTCCTGGCGCCGAAGGACTCGTCGATCACCGGGTTCGACACATCCCTGGCCGGCAAGCGGGTCTGCACCGCCGAGGGCTCCACCGCGTACGAGGCGCTGCAGAAGCAGTCGTTCGGCTCGGTCTTCAAGGACGAGCACGACGGCACCGACACGGACGAGGACCAGCTGACCGTCCCCAACCAGCTGGACTGCCTGGTACGGCTGCAGCTGGGTGAGGTCGACGCGATCGTCACGGACAACGCGCTGGCGGCCGGCCAGGCCGCCCAGGACCCGGCCGTCGAGCTCAAGGGCGACAAGCCGTTCACCACCGAGTACTACGGCGTGGCGACGAAGCGCGGTGCGAACGATCTGGTGGCCCGGGTCAACCAGGTACTGGTCGACTACCGCGGGGGTGGTGCGAACAGCAGCTGGATGAAGTCGTACCGGAAGTGGCTGGAGGCCGGTCTGCCGGGGATATCGGCGCCGCCGGCACCCAAGTACCGGAGCAACTAGTGCCGGGCCGGCCGGAGTGCGCGACGGCGCGGTCCCGGTCGGCGAGGCAGTGGCACTGATCCCGCCGGGCCCGTCCCGGCAGGAAGAGCGGAGAGGTGATCGATGGGCGTCGCGGGCCCCTTCCCCGGCCACGCGGGGAGGCTCCCCGGCCCGGTCATGGACCGGGACGAGGCGGACCGTGCGCTGGCCCGGCTGGGCGCGGAGCACGAGGCGATCGAGACCTCGCTCCTCGCCCTGCAGGACCACGCGGGCCGCCGGCTCCTGGAGGGCGCCGACCTGACCGGCGTCACCAAGGAACGCTGGGCCTCCACCGAGCAGTCGATCACGCTGCTGTGGGGGTATTTCGACGCCTACGCGGGTGCGCTGGCCGAGGCCCGCGCGGTGCGGGCCCGCCGACGCCACCCCAACCGGGACGACCTGGTGGCCCTCACCGAGCTGCTGCGCGGCCAGGGGGTCATCGTGGCGCACGCGGCCGGCCGCCCCGATCCGTCGGTCACCGGCCCGGCCAAGCTCTCCGAGCGGTTCACGCTGGAGGAGCTGGTCGCCCGGATGAACGAGCTGTACGCCCGCTCGCTGGACATGGTCGTCGCCTCCGACTCCGTGTGGTCCGCGCTGCCCGCGCGGATAGATCTGCTCGCCGCCGAGCTGCACCGCACCCGCTCGCTGGCGCACTCCGTCGGTGTGCGGCCCGGTGAGCACCCGGCGGGTGACGATCTGGAGGCGATCACCCAGGAGCTGACCACGCTGCGGGTGCAGGTGATCTCCGATCCGCTGGCCTTCTGGCTGTCGGGGCCCGGCAGTTCGGCGCCGGGCGGCGGACGCCCCGACACGACGCGATACGACCGGGCGGCCCGCGCCCTGGACGACGTACGCCGCGAGATCGAGGCGGTGCTCGCGGTCCGGCAGGACGCCGAACAGCGCCTGGTCCAGCTGCGTGACGTCCTCTCCCGCGCGGACCGGACCCTGACCGAGGCCCGGTCGGCGCGCGGCGAGGTGCTGGCGAAGATCGCCGCCTCGGAGGTGCCCGCGGTCAGCGGTCCGGCGACCGCGCTCCAGGAGCGGCTGGCCGCCGCGTCGGAGTACCGCAGGCATGCCCAGTGGCACCGGCTCTCCCCGCTCCTGGAGACGCTGGAGCGGGAGGCGGAGGAGGAGTTGTTGCGGGCCCGTGAGTCGTTGACCGCGGTCACGGCCCCGCTGGCCGTGCGGGCGGAGCTGCGCGGCAGGCTCGACGCGTACAAGGCGAAGGTCGCCCGGCACGGTCTGGCCGAGGACCCGCTGCTGATCGAGCGGTACGACGCGGCGCGCCGGATGCTGTGGAGCGCGCCGTGCGATCTGCGGGTCGCCGCGCAGGCGGTGCTGCGCTACCAGGAGGCGGCGGCCGAACTGCTGTCGCAGCGCCGGACCCCGGGACCGGAGGACCGGCGATGAGTTCAGGTGTGCGCAAGTCGGACGGGCCGCCGCGGCGGCGGGGCGAACAGGGGGACGGACCATGAGTACGCAGTGCCAGCGCCCCGCGTGCGAGGGCAGTTACGAGGACGTGGGCGGCGGTGAGCTGTACTGCGACACCTGCGGTCTGGCTCCGGTCGTCTCCCCGAGTGGCATGGTGAGTTCGCCGCCCACCGGGATCGCGGGCGGCGGCGCGAGCAGCAGGGGCAGCAGCAGCTCCCGGGCCTCCTCGCGGTCCTCGTCCCGTTCGTCGACCTCGCGGCGTTCCGTTTCGGGGCGGCTCTCGCGCTCGTTGTCCGGTGGCGCCACGTCCCGTTCGGTGTCGGTGCGTTCCTCCGGTTCGTCCTCGGGGGCGTCCGGCCGGGGCAGGCTGGGCGCGGGTCTGGTGCAGGTGCCGGACGTGCCGCGGCCCGATCCGCGCTCGGCGGTGATGGAGAACCCGGAAGTGCCGGAGCGGAAGCGTTTCTGTTCGCGTTCCGACTGCGGGGCCCCGGTGGGCCGGGCCCGTGGTGAACGGGCGGGCCGCACGGAGGGGTTCTGCACCAAGTGCGGCCACCCGTACTCCTTCGTGCCCAAGCTGCACGAGGGCGACATCGTGCACGGCCAGTACGAGGTCGCGGGCTGTCTGGCGCACGGCGGGCTCGGCTGGGTCTATCTCGCGGTCGACCGCGCGGTGTCGGACCGCTGGGTGGTCCTCAAGGGCCTGCTCGACACCGGTGACCAGGACGCCATGGCTGCCGCCATCTCGGAGCGCCGTTTCCTCGCCGAGATCGAGCACTCCAACATCGTCCGGATCTACAACTTCGTCGAGCATCTCGACCAGCGCACCGGCTCGCTCGACGGCTACATCGTGATGGAGTACGTCGGCGGCAAGGCGCTCAAGGAGATCGCGAACGAGCGTCGCACCCCGGCCGGGAAGCGCGATCCGCTACCGGTCGAGCAGGCGTGCGCGTACGGCATCGAGGCGCTGGAGGCGCTCGGGCATCTGCACAGCCGCAACCTCCTGTACTGCGACTTCAAGGTCGACAACGCGATCCAGACCGAGGACCAGCTGAAGCTCATCGACATGGGCGCGGTGCGCAGGATGGACGACGAGGAGTCGGCCATCTACGGCACGGTGGGGTACCAGGCGCCGGAGGTCGCCGAGGTCGGCCCGTCGGTCGCCTCCGACCTGTACACGGTCGCGCGGACGCTCGCGGTGCTCACCTTCGACTTCCAGGGCTACACCAACGTCTTCGTGGACTCGTTGCCGGACCCGGACAACATCGAGGTGTTCCGGAGCTACGAGTCGTTCTACCGATTGCTGGTGCGGGCCACCGACCCTGATCCGGCGCGGCGGTTCGCCTCGGCGGCGGAGATGGCGGAGCAGCTGACGGGCGTGCTGCGCGAGGTGGTGTCACTGCAGACCGGTCGGCCGCGGCCTGCGCTGTCGACGCTGTTCGGCACGGAAGTGCGGGTCACGGACACGCAGTTGTTCGCCGAGCTGACGGACGATGTGTCACGGCTGGGGGCGCGGGCCGCCGCCCCGGCGTCGTCCGGGCACTTCGGGCGGCAGCGGAAGGGGGCGGGGACCGGCGCGCAGCCGGGCCCGGCCCCCGTGCCGGGCGGTGGGCCCGGTGTGGGGCCGGGGCCGGGCACGCTGCCCGCGGGTGCGCCCGCCGTGCCCGGGTATCCCGCGGCGGGCGCGGCTGCGCCGACCGCGCCGCCCACACACCTGCGCTCCGGCAACGGGCCGGGCCCCGGCGGCGCGGCTCGCCCGTACGCGCAGACCCGGGCCGCGATTCCTGGCCCCCGCGTCCCGGTCGCCGATCCCGGTGCGCCGTCGGGGCCGTACGTCCCGGACGTACCCAGGCCGGCCGGGCTCGACGCACGGGCCACCTCGCTCGCGCTGCCCGTGCCCCGGGTCGACGCGAGCGACCCCAACGCGGGTTTCCTCGCCGGGCTGATGGCCACCGCTCCCGCCGAACTGATCGCCGCGCTCAACGCCGTACCCGCGGCGTCGCTGGAGACCCGGCTGCGTGAACTGCGCGCCCGTCTGGAGATGAACGACCTCGGGGCCGCGGGGCAGACCCTGGCGGAGCTGGAGGACCGGTTCCCGGACGACTGGCGGGTCGTCTGGTACCGCGGAATCACCTCGCTGGTCATCGGCGACAACGAGAACGCGGCGCTCTCCTTCGACGCGGTGTACGACGCGTTTCCCGGTGAGCCGGCGCCCAAGCTGGCGCTCGGGATCTGTGCGGAGGTGCTGGGCCAGCTGGACAACGCGGCCGAGTACTACCGCCTGGTGTGGACGACCGATCCGAGCTTCGTCAGCGGCGCATTCGGCCTGGCCCGGGTGCAGATCGCCGCCGGGGACCGTGCCGCGGCCGTGCGGACGCTGGAGTCCGTGCCGGAGGCGTCGATCCATTACACGGCGGCCCGGGTGGCGGCGGTGCGGGCGCGACTGCGTGAACGGGCCCCGGACGAGCCGCTGATCGCCGATCTGACGGCCGCCGCCGAACAGATCTCGGGACTGGCCGGTTTCGGCCTGGACGCGGTGCGCCGCGAGCAGTTGTCGACCGAGGTGCTGGGGAAGGCGCTCGACTGGGTGCTTTCCGGGAGTCCCGCGGCTCCGCAGTCGCACGCGCCTGCCGGGTCGAACGGGCCGAGAACGCTGCTCGGCAGTGAGGTGAACGAGCGCGGCCTGCGTTTCGGGCTGGAGCGCTCGTACCGGATGCTCGCCCGGCTTGCGGAGCCCGGCGACGAGAGGATCGAACTGGTGGAGCGGGCCAACCGTTTCCGCCCCCGGACGTGGGTGTGAAAATGTCGCAGAAGCCCCAGGAGACGGCCCTGTCGAAGTGCCCCGGCTGCGAGGAGCCGCTGGAGCCGGGGGACCTGTTCTGCGGTGCGTGCGGGTACGACCTCTCGGCCGTGCCCGCGCCGCCTCAGGACCGCCCGACGATCGCCATGACCGCGTCGGCGGAGAACGGCGCGGCGGCCCGCCCGCCCAAGGCCCGGTCCGACGAGCCGGGCGGATCGGGCGACTTCGAACTGGCCGCACCCGGGGCGGCGCCCGCGCCCGCACCGCTTGCCGGGGCATCGGCGCCCGCGTCCGCACCGGTCGCACAGGCCTCGACGCCCGCGCCGGACCCCCGTACGTCCGCCGCCGACCTGTCCGCACCGCCGCCGGGCGGCACCAAGCTGTGCGTGGCCTGCCGCGCCGGCCGGGTCGACACCGACGGCTACTGCGAGAACTGCGGTCATGCCCAGCCGCGCGAGCGCGACCACATGGAGCAGGAGCTCGGTTCGGTGGCCGCCGTCAGCGACCGGGGTCTGCGCCATCACCGCAACGAGGACTCGTTCGCGGTGTCGACCACCGCCCTGCCCGACGGTTCGCCGGCGGTCGTCGCGATCGTCTGCGACGGTGTCTCCTCGGCGAGCCGCCCCGACGAGGCGTCGGCGGCGGCCGCGAGCGCCGCCAACGAGGCGCTCCTGGAGTCGCTGCCGCGCGGCACCCATCCGCAGCAGGCGATGCACGAGGCGATCGTCGCCGCGGCCGAGTCGGTCAACTCCCTGGCCCAGGAGCCCGGTCGGGCCAAGGAGCACGATCCGCACCGCCATCAGAACGCCCCGGCGTGCACCCTGGTCGGCGCGGTCATGGCGGCCGGTCTGCTGGTCGTCGGCTGGGTCGGCGACAGCCGCGTCTACTGGGTGCCGGACGACCGCACCAGTCCGCCCGCCCGGCTGACCGAGGACGACTCCTGGGCCGCGCAGATGGTGGCGGCGGGCCTGATGAGCGAGGCCGAGGCGTACGCGGACGAGCGCGCCCACGCCATCACGGGGTGGCTCGGCGCCGACGCGTACGAACTGGAGCCGCACACCGCGTCCTTCAAACCGGACCGGTCCGGTCTCGTGGTGGTGTGCACGGACGGGCTGTGGAACTACGCGGAGTCGGCGGCGGAGATGGCCGCGGCGGTGCCCGCCGACGCGCAGTCGCGGCCGCTGCACGGCGCCCAGGTGCTGGTGGGTCACGCGCTCGACGGTGGGGGCCACGACAACGTAACAGTGGCTCTGCTGCCGTTCGCCGTGCCGCCGCAGGGGGCAGGATCGGCCTGCGGCACCACATGAGTCCCGTTCCGTAACGCTTGGTTCCAGTTCCGTCCGCCCCTTCCGTCCACGCCGCCTTCGACCGCCTTCACCCGCTTTTCTTCTCTCACAGCTGTCTTCATCTGACACCTGGAGTCTCAAGGAGCCGCTCAGATGGCCAACTTCTCCAAGTCGAACGTGCCCCAGTTCTCCGTCGAGGTGTACCAGAACGAATATCTGCCGGAGGGTGGTCGCGAGGTCAACGCGATCGTCACGGTCACCTCGACCGGGGGCGGCACCACCGGCGGTGTCCCGCTGTCCGGTGCGGCGGCGAAGCCCACGCGCGTACCGGGGCAGGCACCGGACGCCGCTGTGGTGATCATGGTCGACTGCTCCGGCTCGATGGACTATCCGCCGACGAAGATGCGCAACGCCCGCGACGCGACGGCCGCGGCGATCGACACCCTGCGCGATGGCACCCGGTTCGCCGTGGTCGGCGGTACGCACGTCGCCAAGGAGGTCTACCCGGGCAACGGGAGGCTCGCCGTCGCCGATGCCCGGACCAGGGCCCAGGCGAAAGACGCCCTGCGCGCGCTCAGCGCCGGTGGCGGCACGGCGATCGGCACCTGGCTGCGGCTGGCCGACCGGCTGCTCGGCGCCACCGATGTGGAGATCCGGCACGGCATCCTCCTCACCGACGGCCGCAACGAGCACGAGGCGCCGGAGGATCTGCGGGCCGCGCTCGAATCCTGCGCGGGCCGCTTCACCTGTGACGCCCGCGGTGTCGGCACGGACTGGGAAGTGAAAGAGGTCACAGCCGTCGCCTCCGCGCTGCTCGGTACGGCCGACATCGTCGCCGACCCGGCGGGGCTGGCCGCGGACTTCACGCAGATGATGGAGAACGCGATGGGCAAGGAGGTCGCGGACGTCGCACTGCGGCTCTGGACGCCCGTCGGGGTCGAGATCAAGTTCGTGAAGCAGGTGGCCCCGACGGTCGTCGATCTGACCGGCCGCCGCACCGAGGCGGGTCCCCGCGCCGGGGACTACCCCACGGGTTCCTGGGGCGACGAGTCCCGCGACTACCACGTGTGCGTACTGGTGCCGGAGGCCGGGATCGGGCAGGAGATGCTGGCGTCCCGGGTCTCGCTGGTCCTCCCCGACCCGTCGGGCGGGGCACCGCGGCCGCTTTCGCAGGGCCTGGTGCGGGCGGTGTGGACCGAGGACATGGTGGCGTCCACCTCGATCAACCCGCAGGTCGCCCACTACACCGGCCAGGCCGAACTGGCACAAGTCATCCAACAAGGGCTCGATGCCCGCAAGTCGGGAGACTTCGACGGCGCGACCGCGAAACTGGGCCGCGCGGTGCAGCTGGCGTCGGCGTCCGGGAACGAGGACACTGCGAAACTGCTTTCGAAGGTGGTGGACGTCGTCGATGCCGCGACCGGTACTGTGCGACTGAAGGCGAAGGTCGCGGAGGCCGACTCGATGACACTCGAAACGCGCTCCACCAAGACCGTCCGCGTCAAGAAATAACCGCACAGCCGCACCGTCGGGCCGCCCGGCCGAAGTGATCTACCGGGTGGCGAAGAGCAACAGCGAACGACGGCCCCCGGGGCCGGACGAGGAGAGGAGGAAGCGCCGACATGCCGACCTGCCCGAACGGACACCAGTCGGGTTCCGATGACTGGTGCGAGGTCTGTGGCCATCGCATGGCCGGGACGGGCGCGCCTGCGGGTGCAGTCCCCCCGCCGCCTCCCCCGCCGCCCGCTGCCGGTTACGGCCGGCCGCAGGGCCCCGGCCCGGACGCGACCCAGCAGGCCGAGCTCTGCCCGCAGTGCCGCACCCCGCGCGAGGCGATGGCGCCGTTCTGCGAGGAGTGCCGCTGGAACTTCCTCACGAACACCGCGACGTCGTACACGCCGCTGGCCCCGTCCCACAGCGTCACCGGCCCTCCGCCCGGCCTCAACCTGCCGCCCGGCTTCCAGGCGCAGCAGCCGCCGGGCCCGCAGCAGCAGCGCGATCCGTTCGAGTACCAGGCATCGCGGCCCTCGCAGGTGAACCGCCCGGCCGAGCCGCTCTCCCCCGAGCCGGGAAGCCGCCCCGGCCCCCCGGCGCCGGGTCCGCAGTCGCCGCCGCCGCCGTTCCAGCAGCAGGGTCCGCCGCCTGTACCGTCCTTCCAGCAGTCGGCGCCGCCCTCGCCGTTCCAGCAGCAGTCCGCACCGCCGCCGTTCCAGCAGCAGTCCGCACCGCCCTCGTTCGAGCGGCCGGGTCCGCCCGCGCCGCCCGCCCCGCAGCCGCCCGCTCCGCAGGGGCCGCAGGCCGGTGGCGACGACGACTGGATGCTGTCGCCGCCCTCCCACACCCAGGCTCCCCAGCCATCGGGCCCGCAGCAGCAACCGCCGTTCCCGGGCCGGGAGCAGAACGAGCCGCCCGCGAGCTGGACCGTGGTCATCGCCCCCGACCGCGAGTACTTCCTGGCGATGATGCAGCGCAGCGGTCCCGAGGCGACCGGGCTCAATCTGCCCGCGTACTCCCCGGAGCAGCAGCTTCCGCTCACCGGCAGCCAGGTCACCGTCGGTCGCCGCAGGCAGAGCACCGGCGAGTCCCCCGACATCGATCTTTCCGTGCCGCCGGAGGACCCGGGCGTCTCGCACCAGCACGCCATGCTGGTGCAGCAGCCCGACGGCGGCTGGGCCGTGGTCGACCAGAACTCCACCAACGGCACCACGCTCAACGGTGCCGAGGACCCGATCCAGCCCTATGTCCCCGTCCCGCTCCAGGACGGCGACCGGGTGCATGTCGGGGCGTGGACGACGATCACGATCCGCCGGGACTGAGAGACTGTCGGGCGACCGCTGATCGGCGGACGTCACCCGACAGTCTCCGAGCCGCGCTATCCGTCGGGCAGTGGCCAGGCGTACGGCCCCTCGGGGTCGTCCAGCCAGGCCCACTACCGCCCGTCCCGGACCGTGATGCCGAACCTCTCCCGCTCGGGGCGCCGCTCGCGCTGCCAGAGGGAGAGGGCCTCGCGGGGGTCGAGGGTGGCCTCGGTCAGCGTCAGCAGGAACCGGAAGAGCTCGTTCTCGCTGACGCGCCTGCGCAGTGCGCCGGTGTGCGGGCGTCGTACGGCTCCCGGTGGTGTGCCGCGCAGCGGCACGAAGTACGCGGACGTGTGCAGGAACCGGCCCTCGGCGTACTTGCCGTGCGCCGACTCCTGTACCCGCAGCACGATCAGCCCGGTGGCGAACGGCGCCAGTATCAGTGCGCCCGGCGTGCACTGGTCCAGCCAGGCCTGCGGTACGCACGGCAGGGTGCAGGTCACGATGATCCGGTCGTACGGTCCGCGCGGGGGCCAGCCCCGTGTGCCGTCCCCGGTGATCACGGCCGGGTGGTATCCGGCCGCCGTCAGGTGCCGGCGGGCCGACTCGGTGATCTCCGGGTCGAGGTCGACGGTGGTCACGGCGTCGTCACCGAGCCGGTGCGCGAGCAGTGCCGCGTTGTAGCCGCTGCCCGCGCCGATCTCCAGGACGCGCTGTCCGTCCCGTACGTCCAGCTCTTCGAGCATCCGGGCCATCAGCGACGGCTGGCTGCTCGACGAGATCAGCTCGCCGTCCCGGATCCGGGTGGCCAGCGCCCCGTCCGCGTACGCCCCGTGCAGCCACTGGGCCCGCCTGACCGGGTCGGGGTCCTCGCACCACAGACGGTTTTGTCCGCCGCCCACGAAGTAGTACGGCACGAACAGATGCCGCGGCACCTCCTCGAACGCGGCCAGCCATTCCGGGTCGCCGAGCGCCCCGCCGGCCACGATCCCGCGCACCATCGCCCACCGCTCCTCGGCGGCGGACGCGGCGAACGGGTCCGGCTGCGCGTCGTGCATACCTCCACCTTCCTGCGCCGGGGGCCCCGGGGCCAGGAACCGGGCCGGGTCCGGGCCGTGTGCCGCCGGACACCGCACGGTGGGCGACAGCCCGGCGGCAGCCCGGCGAGAGGACCGCGGGACCTAGGACCCCGGTCCTCGGCCGGTGCGTCTGCGACCATGGACGGGTGACTGAGATTCCGCGCGACACGCTGCAGGAGCAGACCTTCTACGAGCAGGTCGGCGGCGAGGAGACCTTCCGGCGCCTGGTGCACCGCTTCTACCAGGGGGTTGCCGAGGACCCGCTGCTCCGGCCGATGTACCCGGAGGAGGATCTGGGACCCGCCGAGGAGCGGTTCAGGCTGTTCCTGATGCAGTACTGGGGCGGTCCCCGTACCTACAGTGAGCGGCGCGGACATCCGCGGCTGCGGATGCGGCACGTTCCGTTCCAGGTGGACCGGGCGGCGCACGACGCGTGGCTGAGCCATATGCGGGTCGCCCTCGACGAGCTCGGACTGGCGCCGGAGCACGAGCGGCAGCTGTGGGACTACCTCACCTACGCGGCCGCCTCGATGGTGAACACCGACGGCTGAGAACGCCCGTTGTTCCCCCGCGCCGGGTACGAAATGCGTTCCCCCGTCGCCGATTAACGGTCACGATCCCATCAAGGTGCAGGTGCAAGCGGTTTCCAACAGCATGTGTGTCCTGACAACATCCGTAATACGCCGGGGGGCGTGTGTGCGGTGAGGGTTCAGGGGGGCACGTGTGACGGGGTTCGTCTTTCTGCGGGTGAGGGCCTACCGGCTGCTGCTCGCCGCCGCTGTCCTCGCCATCCTGCTGACCACCTCGGTGCTCGCCGCGCTCACCGCGTTCTCCGGTTCCATCGGCGATGCCGCGCTGCGCCACTCCCTCGCCCATCGGTCGGCGTCCGCCGCCTCGCTCGTCGTGTCCGCCCAGGTGGCCTCCGCGCAGCGGGACGCGGCCGACGCGGCCGTCCACAAGAGCGCCCGTGACACCTTCGACGGCCTTCCCATGACCGTCCGGACGCTGGAGACGTCGGGTTCGTACGCGCTGCCGGAGGGTCTGCGGGCTCCGGGCGTCCGGGGCGGCGACCCGGACCTCACCCACTTCGCCTCGCTCGACCGCAGCCGCGTCCGGCTGACCGCGGGCCGTATGCCGGCGGCCGGGAGCGGACGGGCCGGCGATCCCGTCCAGGTCGCCCTGCCGCACACCGCCGCCGGAGCCTTGAAGCTGAGGCCGGGCTCACGGCTCACCCTCACCGACCGGCTGGACGACAAGCCGGTGCGCGTCCTGATCACGGGCGTGTACGAGGCCTCCGACCGGACCGACCCGTACTGGCAGTTGGACGAGCTCGGCGGTCGCGGCATCCGCACGGTGGCCTTCACCACCTACGGTCCGCTGCTCGCCGACCCTGCGGTGCTCGGTTCGGGACGAGTGAGTTCCGGCACGGTGTCCTGGTTGGCCGCGGCCGATTTCCGCTCGGTCACCACAGGGCGGATGGACAGCCTGCACGACGCCGCCACGGCTGCTCCGAAGAAGCTGCGGACCGTCCCCGGGTTCGACAGCGGGGCCACCGTGCGGACCTCGCTCCCCCAGGTGCTGGAGCAGATCGACCGGGCGCTGCTGGTCTCCCGCTCCACGCTGTTGATCGTGGCCGTCCAGCTGGTGATGCTCGCGGGTTACGCGCTGCTGCTGGTGGCCCGGCTGCTGAGCAGTGAACGCGACGGGGAGACCCGGCTGTTGCGGGCCCGCGGCGGATCGCGCGGCCGTATCACCGGATTCGCCGCGATCGAGGCGCTGTTGCTCGCCCTGCCCGCCGCCCTCCTCGCCCCGCTGCTCGCCGGGCCGCTGACCCGGCTGCTCGCGAACAGCGACGCACTGTCCCGGATCGGGTTGCGGCTCAACACGGGCGCGAGCGCCACCGTGTGGCTGGTCTCCGCCGCCGCCGCACTGACGTGTGCGCTGGCCGTCGTGGCGCCCGCGCTGGCGGCCGGTGCCGGGGAGCGTCGCTCCCGCCGTGCCGCGGCGCTGCCCGCGCCGCTCCGGGCGGGCGCCGACATCGGCCTGCTGGTGATCGCGGCGGTGGCGTACTGGCAGCTCGACCGCCAGACCACGGGCTCCGGCGGCGGTGCGCTGAGCGGTGACCGGCAGGGCGGTCTCGGCGTCGATCCGCTGCTCGTCGCGGCCCCCGCCCTGTTGCTGCTCGCGGGCACCGTGCTGACGCTGCGTCTGCTGCCGCCCGCGGCCAGGCTCGCGGAGCGCCGCGCGGCGGGCGGCCGGGGGCTGGCCACGGCACTGGCCGGCTGGCAGTTCAGCCGGCGTCCGCTGCGCAATGCCGGACCGGTGCTGCTGCTGGTGCTGTCGGTCGCCATGGGCATGCTGGCGGTCGGGCAGCGCGCCTCCTGGGACCGTTCCCAGGGCGACCAGGCGGACTTCAGGGCCGGCGCGTCGGTGCGCGTGGTGGGCAGTGTCGAGAACGATCCGGCGCGGGCGGGCGCGTACGCGCGGCTGCCGGGCGTGCGGGAGGCGGCGCCCGCGTTCCGTACGACCTCGGACCTCTCCGATGAACGCACGGCCGAGATCCTCGCCCTGGACACCGCGCACGCCGATGAGCGGATGCTGATGCGCGGCGACCTCGGTGACCGACCGCGGGAGCGGCTGTTCGACTCGCTCGCCCCGCCGAGGACCGCGCGGGCCGGACTGCCGTTGCCGCGGCTCGCCGAGAAGGTCCGGTTCGACGTGCGGATCACGGCGGCCGGGGCGCCCGCGCGGACGTCGCCGTCCGGCGCCGCGCCGCTCGTCACCGTGCTGCTGGAGGATCGTTACGGCTTTCCGTACCGGGTACCGGCCGGAACCGTCCCGGTCGACGGGAGAACGCACCCGTTCACGTTCGCCGTGGCGGCCGGGGGCGATCCCGCGGTGACCGGGTTCGAGCTGGACGGCAATCGGCCGGCCGCCCGGAGCGAGTCCCACCGGGTCGAGATCAGCGCCCTCAGGACCGTGTCGGCCGACGGCACCGAGCAGGAGGTCGCGGTGCCCGACGGGTTCGGCTGGGACGCCACCCGGACCGCCACCGGATCCGGTGAGGCGGGCCCCGGCGATCCGGTGGACGCGAGGGTCTCCGCGACGAGTCTGCTGGCCTTCGGATACGACACCGGAGCAACCGCGGACCTGGAGGATTCGACGCCTTCCTTCTCCGTACGCGCCGCCGCGCCCCGTCCCCGGGCTCCGGCGCTGAACGCGGTGGCCACCGACGCGTACCTGCGCGCCGCCGGGGCGAAGGAGGGGCAGAGCGTCGACGTCACGCTGGCCGGCGAGACGGTCCGGGTGAAGATCGTGCGGGCGGTGCACCGCCTGCCGACCACGGGCCCCGGTAGCGGGCCCGACGCCTCCGTCACCAGTGCCGACCGGCAGCGGGACGGCGGCGCCCTGCTGCTCGACCTCAGGGCTGTCGGCCAGGTCCTCGCCGCGCAGCGCCCGGGGGCGGTGCTGACCCCCGTCGAGTGGTGGCTGAGCACCGCCCCCGGACAGGCCGGAAAGGTCGCCGCCGCGCTGCGGGCACAGCCGTACACCGATCCGGCCCAGGTCCTGGTGCGCGACGAGATCGCGCAGGAACTGGTCGGCGATCCGCTGGGCGCCGGGCCGCAGTCCGCGCTGCCCGCGGTGGCGGTCGTCGCCGCGGCCCTGGCCGCCGTCGGCTTCGCGGTGAACGCCGCCGGCGCGCAGCGCGAACGGTCCGCGGAGTTCGCCGTGCTGCGGGCACTGGGGACGCCGCGGCGACGGCTGACCCGGATGATCGCCGCCGAGCAGGGCGTGCTGATCGCGATCGCGCTGCTGGTCGGGACCGCGCTCGGGGCCGTACTGAACCGTGCCGTCGTGCCGCTCATCGTGCTGACCGGACAGGCCACCGCGCCGGTGCCCTCGGTGCTGGTGCAATTGCCGGCCGGCCAGATCGCCGCGCTGCTGGCGGGAGTCGCCGCGCTGCCGCTGCTGATCGTCGTGTCCCTCGCCTGGCGCGGCGCCGACCCCGCCACCTCGCTGCGCCACCAGGGGGACAACTGACATGAGTCCGCGCTCCGTTCGAGACCGTCGTGCCACCGCGGCCTCTGCGCCCTGGGTCCGTACCCGGCTGCGTACCGCTCCCGGCACGGCCTGGGCGCTCGGGCTGCTGGTGCTGCTGACGGCGTTCCTCGCCGCCGCCTTCCCGCGTGCCGTCGACCGTTACGAGAACGAGGGACTGCGCCGTGACATCGCCACCGCGGACCCCCGGCTCAGCGTTCTGGAGCTGAGCGCACCGCAGCCCGGTCTGCAGGTCTCCCAGCCGCTGCGCGAGGAAGCGGTGCGCGCGCAGTCGCTGGCGTCCGTCCATCGCACGGTGCTGTCCGGGCTGCCCGACGTGATACGGCCCGACACCGCCCAGTCCGCGTACGGTTTCCGCACCGGGATCCCGATCTCCGCCGAGGAGAGCTGGCTGCCCCGGCCCTATCTCATCGACCCCGAGCTGACCTACTCGACCCTGTCGGCCCTCCCGGACCACGCCACCCTGCGCGCCGGGGCGTGGCCCGCCGTCCACGGCACGGTCACGGCGGACACACCGCAGGTGGAGGGAGCGGTCACCGAGGAGACGGCGAAGGCGCTGCGGATCAAGGCCGGCTCGACCGTCTCCGTACCGACTCAGGACGGCACACCGCTGACCGTTCGCATCACGGGCATCGTCGCCCCTCAGCGCCCCGAGGCCGCCTACTGGTCGGCCCAGCCACTGCTCCGGACCCCGTCGCTGGTGGCCGAGCCGAGGGCTGTCGACCCGCGATACTACTGGATCGCGGCCGTCGTGCTGCCGCCGGACGCCGCGCCCGCACTGCTCGCCACCGCCGGTCAGCCGGAGGCGTTCTGGCGGATCGCGCCGGACGCCTCCCCTCTCACCGCCACCGACGTGCCGGCGCTGCGCTCGTCGATCGCCTCGATGGAGGGCGGTCCCGGGCTGGTGGACATGCGGGGGGTGGCCGGCGAGAACGCCACGCTCAAGACCGACCTGGACACGATCCTCAGCAGGTACGACACCCTGCGCGAGGCGATCGGCCCGGTCGTCACGGTCGCCGCCGTGGGCATCGGAGCGGTCGCCGCCGTCGTCGTACTGATGACGATCGGGCTGACGGCCGGGCGGCGCCGCGGCGAACTGGCCTTGCTGCGTGCGCGCGGCGGATCGCTGCGCGGCATCGGCGGTCGACTGCTCGCCGAGACGGTGGTGACCACGGTGCCCGCGGCGGCGCTGGGTCTGCTGCTCGCCGTACTGACCATCGGGGACGCCCGGCTGTGGCCCTCGGTCACCGGCGCGGTCGCCGTCGCCGCGTTCGTCTGCGTCGCCCTGCCGCTGCGTACGGCACTGAAGCACCGCAGGCCGCAGCCGCATGGCGCCCGCGACGACCTGATGAACGCCCGCCCGTCGCGGCGGCGCACGGTCGCCGAACTCACCGCGCTGGTGCTGGCCGTCGGCGCGGTCGTCGCCCTGCGCCGGCGCGGTACGGGCTCCGGCGACGGCGACCTGCTGATCAGCGCCGCCCCCGTGCTGGTCGGTCTGATCGCCGCGCTGGTCCTGGTTCGGCTGCTGCCGGTGCCGCTGCGTCTCGCCCAGCGCTCCGTCGCCCGGCGGCGCGGCGCGATCGGTTTCCTGTCGCTGGCCCGTGCAGGGCGCACCTCGGCCGGCGGCGCGCTGCCGCTGCTCGCGCTGCTGCTCGCGCTGACCACGACGGCGTTCGGCGGCTCGGTGCTCGCGGGCATCGCGGACGCGCGGGACGACGCGGCGGTGCGTGCGATCGGCGCGGACGCCCGGATCAGCGGCCCCGGCGGCTCCGTGCCGCTGCGGGACCGCCTGGTCCGGGAGGTGCGGGAAACGGACGGCGTGCGGGAGGTGGCAGCTGTGGGGATCGAGTACGACGTCTTGCTGCCACTCGACGGGACCGGGGACCAGCACACCAAGAACGCCACCCTGGTGGCCGTCGACCCGGCGACGTATGCCCGGCTGGCCCGCTCGATTGGCCTGGGGGCGTTCCCCGCCGACCTGTTGAAGGCCTCCGCCCCCGCGGCACACAAGGCACCGTCGCGGGACCGGGTGCTGCCCGTCATCGCGTCGCCGTCCGTCGCCCAGCGGCTCGGTGACCGGCCGCACGACTTCTCCGCGGCGGCCGGGACCTTCAGCGCGCAGGTGGCGGGTGTCGTCGCCCGCACTCCCGCCGTTCCCGGCAGCGACTTCCTGATCGTCGACGCCGCGTCGCTCAGCCGCCCGGTGACCACCACCCTGCTGGTCACCGGCGGCTCCCTGGACACGAAGGCGCTGCGCACGGCGGCACACCGCGCGGGCAAGGAGGTCACCGTGCGGCTGCGCACCGAGGAACGCGGGACGTTCGTCGACACCCCCGTGCAGCGGGGGGCCGGGGAGATCTACGCGGCGGCGATCGTGGCGGGGGCGGGCTACGCCCTGCTGGCCGTCCTGCTGTCGTTGTTGCAGACCGCCCCGGAACGCACCGCCCTGCTGGCCCGGCTGCGGACCATGGGCGTCACCTCCCGGCAGGGCAGGCGGCTCCTCGGACTCGAAGCGATGCCTCAGGCGCTGCTGGCGGCCGTCGGCGGGCTGCTCGTCGGCTGGGCGACGGTCGCCCTGCTGGCGCCGGGCATCGACCTGGTGGGCCTCGCACTCTCCACCGGATCCGCAGCCGCCGCACCCGACACCGTCCCGCTGCGGACCGACCCGTGGTCGCTGATGCTCCCGGCGCTCGGCGTGGTCGTCCTCACCGCCGCGGTGGCCGCCGTCCAGGCCTGGTGGACGGGCCGCCGCGGATCGATCACCGAACTCAGGGCAGGAGACCCCCGATGACGTCGCCGTCGACCGACACCACACTGGCCGAACTCGAACAGCGGGCCGCCGCCCGCCGCGACCGGCCCTCGTACGGGCACGACGCGCTGATCGCCTGCGACCGCCTGGTCCGGATCTTTTCCTCGGACGGGGTCGAGGTGCAGGCCCTCCAGGGCCTCGATCTGCTGGTCACCGAGGGCGAGTTGATGGCCCTCGTCGGCGCGTCCGGCAGCGGCAAGTCGACCCTGATGAACATCCTGGCGGGCCTCGATGTGCCCACGGCCGGGTCGGCGAGGGTCGCGGGCTGCGATCTGCTGTCGATGGGCCCGAAGGAACGGCTCCGCTACCGCCGGGACATCGTCGGGTTCGTCTGGCAGCAGACCGCCCGCAATCTGCTCCCGTACCTCACCGCCGTACAGAACATCACCCTGCCGATGCAGCTGCGCGGCCGGGGCCGTGAACGGGCCGAACGCGCCGAGTCGTTGCTCCGGATGCTGGGGCTGGAGGAGTGCCGCGACCGGCGCCCGCAGCAGCTCTCCGGCGGCCAGCAGCAGCGGGTGGCGATAGCCGTCGCGCTCGCCAACCGTCCTTCGTTGCTGCTCGCCGACGAGCCGACCGGCGAACTCGACTCGGCCTCCGGCGAGCAGGTCTTCGCCGCGTTCCGCCGTGCCAACGAGGAACTCGGCACCACGATCGTGATCGTCACGCACGACCAGGCGGTGGCGGGCGAGGTCCGTCGTACGGTCGCCATCCGGGACGGCCGTACGTCCTCCGAGGTGCTGCGCCGCACCGAGGTCGACGCGTCGACGGGCCTGGAGTCCCAGGTGGCGCGCGAGTACGCGATGCTCGACCGCGCGGGCCGCCTGCAACTGCCCGCCGACTACACGGAGGCGCTCGGGATGGAGCACCGCGTGATGCTGGAGCTGGAGCAGGACCACATCGGGGTCTGGCCGGACGACCAGCCGCGCCCGTGAGGGCAGTTGGTGGTGCCAGCCCCAGGTGGCTTCGACCGGCTGGCCCGATGTTCCCGTGCCGGGCAGGCCCCTAGCGTCGTACGGGAATCATCCGCCTGATCCCGAGGAGCACGATGCGCGGCACCGCACTGGCCACCGCCGGCCTGGGCCTGACCTGTTTACTCGCGGGCACGGTGCCCGCGTCGGCGGTCCCTGCCACCCCCACTCACCAACGGCTCGTCTGGGGCCCCTGCTCGCCGCAGCAGCGGGAGCTGAACGAGGCGGGCGCGCAGTGCGCGAAGGTGACCGTCCCCCTCGACTACTCCGATCCCGGCGGACCGACGATCCGGATCGCCGTCTCCCGTATCAAGGCCGGTACCGGGCACGGGAAGCGGCGGGGCATCCTGCTGTCGAATCCGGGCGGACCGGGCGGCACCGGGCTCGCCGACACTCTGCGTCTGCGGCCCGCTTTGAAGGACGTGGCCGACCGCTACGACCTGATCGGCTTCGATCCCCGTTTCCTCGGCGAGTCCACCCCGCTCGCCTGCGACCCCGCCGCCCCGATGCCCGCGCCCGGCCCGACCACGACCCGCCGCGAGGACTTCGAGCGGTCGGTACGGTCCGCCCGCGACACCGCACGCCGCTGCCGGGAGCACGGGGACAACGCACGGCTCCTGCCGCACGCCACGTCCCGGAACGTCGCCCGCGACATGGACGCGATCCGCTCGGCACTGGGCGAGCGCAGGCTCTCGTACTACGGCGTCTCGTACGGTGCCGACCTGGGTGCCGTCTACACCCAGATGTTCCCCCGCCGCGCCGACCGCATCGTCATCGACTCCTCGACCGACCCGTCGGCCACCCAGTACGAACTCTTCCAGCGGGCGGGCAAGCCGCTCGAAGAGGCCCTGGACGCCTGGGCCGGGTGGGCCGCCCGGCACCATGACACCTACGGGCTCGGCAGCACGCCCGCCCGAGTGCGCTCCAGCGTCCAGCGCTTGCTCGACGGGGCCGAGCGGCGCCCGGTCACCGTCTCGGGCGTACGGCTCGACGCGCCGTTGCTGCGGCTGGTGCTGAGGCAGCTCATCCAGCACGAGGAGTACGATCCGGCACTCGCCGGTACGGTGCGCGACCTGGCCGACGCCGCCGCGGGTCGGCCGGTCGAACCCGGCCCCGAGCTCGCCGCCATGCTGGAGCTGCTCGCCTCGCCCGAGCTGGCGGACAGCATGCTGGGCGGGGCCCTGTTCATGTGCGGTGACAGCGGCTGGCCGGCGGGCGGCTGGCCGGAGAACCCGGAGACGTACTGGCAGAACATGGAGCGCAGCCGCGCCGCGCAGCCCGTCTTCGGCCCGCTCGTCAACGGCATGATGGCCCCGTGCGCGTTCTGGCCGAGCACGTCCCGCGAACCCGCCACGGTGATCGGCAACGACGTGCCCGTCCTGATGCTCCAGGCCCGGCGCGACAACAACGTCCCGTACGAGGGAGCGCTGGCGCTGCACCACCGCCTGACCGGTTCTCGACTGGTGACGGCGGACATCCGTTCGCACGGGGTGTACGGGCGAGGACTCGACGGCCTCACCCCCGTCCCCTGCGCCGACGAAACCGTCGACGCCTATCTGCGCGACGGCACACTGCCCGCCGCCGATCTGCTCTGCCCCCGTGCCGGGGAGGAACGTTGATCAGCAGACGTACGGGCCTGGCGGCCACGGCGGCGGCCCTGTTCACCGCGGCGTCCGGCCCGGCGGCGACGGCCGCCGCACCCCGTCACGACCCCGGGCTCCGCAGCCGTCTCCAGAGCGATGTGGACGCGATCCTGGCCACCGGGGCCACCGGCGTACTGGCCGAGGTGCAGAGCGCCCACGGCCGGACGACCGCCCGCGCCGGCTCCGCCGACCTGCGGGCCCCGCACCACCCGGTCCCCCGGAACGCCTACTACCGGATCGGCAGCGACACCAAGACCTTCACGGCCACGCTCGCCCTCCAGCTGGTGGGCGACGGGCAGCTCGCGCTCACGGACACCGTCGAGCGGTGGCTTCCCGGCGCCGTGCGGTGCAACGGCAACGACGGCCGCAGGATCACGGTCGCCGATCTGCTGCGCCAGACCAGCGGGCTGAACGACTATCTCGCCGTCTCACCGGACGCGGCCGAGGCGTTCACCCCGGCCGGCTACCGCCGGTCGCGGTTCCGCACCACGCCCCCCGAGGACCAGCTGAAGGCGGCCGTGAGCCGACCGCCCCTGTGGGTGCCGGACACCGGACAGCCCGCCGGGGAACGACGCTGGGGCTACTCCAACACCAACTACGTGGTGGCGGGCCTGATCATCGAGCAGGTGACCGGCCACTCCTGGGCGCAGGAGATCCACGACCGGATCATCGAGCCCCTGGGCCTGCGCCACACCTTCACACCGGGCACCTCGCCGTACGTCCCCCGGCCCACTGCCACCGCGTACACCTGGTTCCCCGGCCGCACCCGGCCGACCGACACGACGACGGCGTCCGGCGGCGGGGCCGACGGCTCCGTCATCAGCACCACCCATGACCACGGCGTCTTCCTGCGCGCCCTGATGAGTGGCCGGCTGCTGCGCCCGGCCCAGCTGGCGGCAATGAAGGAGACGGTCGCGGCCGAGGACTGGATTGCGGCGCCGGGGGTTCGTTACGGACTGGGCATCGCCTGGCGCCCGGTGGCCGGGAGCGACGGCGGTATCTGGTTCCACGGCGGAACCCATCTGGGAATCGTCTCCGAGAGCGGGGTGACGCCGGACGGCTCCCGGGCCGCGACCAGCGCCACGTTCACCCTGCGCATGGGCGACCCGGCCCAGGACGCCCAGGACGCGGCCGCGCTACGACTGGTGGACAGGGCCCTGACCGGTTAGGTCCTGTCGGTCTGTCCGGACGGATCCGTCGGCCTGTCCGGACAGGGCCTGTCGTCGGGCCGTCGCTCAGCCCGCGCCCACCGTCACCGCGAGCGTGCCGAGTCCGCTGCGCGGACCGCGCAGGGCGATCGAGCCGAACGGGGTACGCAGCCGCAGCCAGGACCCGGCCGCGAGCAGGGCGACGGGGAAGTCCGGCGCCGGGCGGAGGAAGCCCAGGGACTGGGCGGCGTGGACGGCCCTCAACGGAAGCTCGGTGGAGCCGACCGTGCGCGACCAGATCTCGCGGCCGATCAGGTCCCGCTCCACCCGGGTGCGGCGGCCCTCGGGCAGTGCCTCGTCGCGGGAGCGGAACTCCGCCACCGCCCCGGTGACCGCCGTGCGCAGGGAGACCGGGTCGGGCAGGCCGGACACTTCGTGCCAGCCACCGCGGGGCGGCAGGACACCCGTCCACGGCGGTCCGGTGACCGGTGCGGGCAGGGCGCCCGAACCGGCTGCCACGCCCTCGACGTCGAGGGATTCGAGGAGCTCACCGGCGGACACCGTGACGTCGAAGTCGTGCGATCCGGCCAGCCGCGCCGCCCGGATCGCCAGCACCTCGAACGACGGCGGCCTGCCGAACACGGCCAGCGCGCCGCCGCCCGCCTGCATCCGCACGGCGGCGGCCCGGTCGTAGTGGAGCAGCCGGCCGAGGAAGGCCGCGAGATCCGCGGCCTCCCTCGTGTCGGCGAACTCCAGCGACCTCACGGGCACCGTCATGCTGCGGCAGGCTCCTCGGCCAGGTACTGCTGGAGGAAGAGCTTCTCCTCGGCGGAGATCCGCCGCGGCCGCTCCTCCGCCAGGTCGTACGGCACGACGACGGTCGTGGCGCGCACGTACACCTGGTCCGGGTCCTTGATCTCGTACGCGATCGTCAGCGACGCAGCGCCGATCTTCGTGACCCAGGACTCGACGGTCACCGGCTCGTGCCGGTGGACCAGCGGCCGTACGTAGTCGATCTCGTGCCGGGCCACGACGGACCCGCCCGAGAAGGACGGCGAACCGTCCCCCGGCGCCAGCCGGAACATGAAGTCGATGCGCGCCTCCTCCAGATAGCGGAGGAAGACCACGTTGTTGACGTGGCCGAAGGCGTCCATGTCCGACCAGCGCAGCGGGCAGTTGTAGATGTGACGTGCCAAGACGATCAGCCTCGCGTGAGCTTCTTGTACGTGGCACGGTGCGGACGGGCCGCGTCCGCGCCGAGGCGGTCGACCTTGTTCTTCTCGTACGACTCGAAGTTGCCCTCGAACCAGTACCACTTGGAGTCGCCCTCGTACGCCAGGATGTGCGTGGCGACGCGGTCCAGGAACCAGCGGTCGTGGGAGATGACCACCGCGGCGCCCGGGAACTCCAGCAGCGCGTTCTCCAGCGAGGACAGGGTCTCGACGTCGAGGTCGTTGGTGGGCTCGTCGAGGAGCAGCAGGTTGCCGCCCTCCTTGAGCGTCAGCGCGAGGTTGAGGCGGTTGCGCTCACCACCGGACAGGACGCCGGCCGGCTTCTGCTGGTCCGGGCCCTTGAAGCCGAACGCGGAGACGTAGGCCCGCGAGGGCATCTCGACCTGGCCGACGTTGATGTAGTCCAGCTCGTCCGAGACGACGGCCCAGAGGGTCTTCTTCGGGTCGATGTTGGCACGGGACTGGTCGACGTAGGAGATCTTGACCGTGTCACCGATCTTGATGGAGCCGGTGTCCGGGGTCTCCAGGCCCTGGATCATCTTGAACAGCGTGGTCTTGCCCGCGCCGTTCGGCCCGATGACGCCGACGATGCCGTTGCGCGGCAGCGTGAACGACAGGTCGTCGATGAGGACCTTGTCGCCGAAGGCCTTCGAGAGGTTCTCGACCTCGACGACGATGGAACCGAGCCGCGGGCCCGGCGGAATCTGGATCTCCTCGAAGTCCAGCTTCCGCATCTTGTCCGCCTCGGCCGCCATCTCCTCGTAACGGGCGAGACGCGCCTTGGACTTGGTCTGCCGGCCCTTGGCGTTGGAGCGGACCCACTCCAGCTCTTCCTTGAGCCGCTTGGCGCGCTTCTCGTCCTTGCGGCCCTCGACCTTGAGGCGGGTGGCCTTCTTGTCGAGGTACGTGGAGTAGTTGCCCTCGTAGGGCAGGGCACGGCCGCGGTCGAGTTCGAGGATCCACTCGGCGACGTTGTTCAGGAAGTAGCGGTCGTGGGTCACCGCGACCACGGCGCCCGCGTACTTCGAGAGGTGCTGCTCCAGCCAGTTCACCGACTCGGCGTCGAGGTGGTTGGTGGGCTCGTCGAGGAGGAGCAGGTCCGGGGCCTCGATCAGCAGCTTGCAGAGCGCGACGCGGCGCTTCTCGCCACCGGAGAGGTTGCCGACCGGCCAGTCGCCGGGCGGGCAGCCCAGGGCGTCCATGGCCTGCTCCAGCTGGGCGTCCAGGTCCCACGCGTTGGCGTGGTCCAGGTCCTCCTGGAGCTTGCCCATCTCCTCCAGCAGCGCGTCGGAGTAGTCGGTCGCCATGAGCTCGGCGACCTCGTTGAAGCGCTTGAGCTTGCCCATGATCTCGGCGGCGCCGTCCTGGACGTTCTCCAGGACCGTCTTCGACTCGTCGAGCTTCGGCTCCTGCATGAGGATGCCGACGCTGAAGCCGGGCGACAGGAACGCGTCACCGTTGGACGGCTGCTCCAGGCCCGCCATGATCTTCAGCACCGTGGACTTACCGGCGCCGTTGGGGCCCACGACACCGATCTTCGCGCCGGGCAGGAAGTTCAGGGTGACGTCATCGAGGATCACCTTGTCGCCGTGCGCTTTGCGCGTCTTGCGCATGGTGTAGATGTACTCAGCCAAGAGAAACCGTCCGGCTATCGATGTGTGGGCAGATACACCCCATCTTGCCTGACGGCCGTCCCGGGACGGAAACCAGTCCGGTCCGCGGTACGCCTTCCGCGGCTCATGGCACGCGCCGCTTCCCGTGTCCCGGCGTGCGTCGGCCCCGGTACGCCGTCGCGCACCGGGGCCGAGGTCGGGCGGGTGTGACGGTCCGCCCACCCTTCGTCACTCCGTGGTCAGCCGCTGATCACTGGGCGGGGGACTGCGTCTTGCGCTTGCGGAGCATGAAGACCGCGCCGCCGCCGACGACGACGAGGGCGATCGCGACGCCCGCGATGACCGGGGTGGCGCTGGAGCCACCGGTCTCGGCGAGGTCACCCGAGCCACCGGTCGAGCCGCCACCGGTCGTGGCCGGGGCGGGCTTGTCACCGCCGGTCTGGGTGTCGGTGCCGCCGGTGCCGCTGCCGCTGGTCTTGCAGTCCAGGACGCCCTTGAACGTCTTGCTGAAGCCACCGGGGCCGGTCACCGTGATGTCGTACGCCTGGTCCTCGGCGACCGGGACGGTCACGGTCTCGGACTTGCCCGCCTCGACGGTGTGCTCCGCCCCGGCCAGCTCGAAGGTGAACGCCTCGTCGCCCTGGTTGGTCGCGGTGACGTCCACGCCGCCCTTGGCGCAGTTCTTCTTGGCCGACACGGCCGGGATCGCACCCTGCTTGGCCCAGGTCGCGTTGGCGGTCGCGGAGACCGTGGACTCGCTGGAGCCGGCCAGGATCATGGTCTGGCTCTTGGTCACCCCGGCGAAGACCCGGCCGACCGGCACCGACGTGGTGGCCTGGACGGTCAGCGAGGCCGAGCCGTCGGCGGCGCCCGCCGGAACGTCGAAGTAGAGCTGGGCACCGTCGGCCGCGGCCGTCACGGGCTTGCCGGCCTTGTCGGTGACCTTGACACCGCTGGCGGCGTCGGCGGGCGGGGTCACGGAGACCTGACCCGCGTTGGTGTGGACGGTGATCGGGCCGAGCCGCTCACCGGACCGGCCGGAGACCGCGGCCGGGTCCAGGGCGAGGGACGCCTTGGGCTCGGCCTGGTCGGCGGCGTTCTGCTCCAGCCAGTCGGCGAGCTTCTCGGCCTGGCTGTCGGCCGCGTCGACATCGGCATCGTCCGAGTAGCGCCAGATCGCGACCTGGGTGCCCGCCGCCGCGGTCTTCTCGGTGAGCGGTCCGGTGCCGGCCTGCTCGGCGAGCGCCGCGAGGTCGTCGACCTGCGGGTAGGAGTGCTCCAGGATCCAGCGGATCTTGCCCGCGTTCTTGTTGCTGCCGAGCGAGGTCTGGTTCCAGGGGGTCTCCAGGTACTTCGCCTGGTCCTGGGTGGGGTTGTTGATGTCGATGCAGTACGTCTTGAGCTTGCCGCCGCCGTCGACGGTCATCTCGAAGAGCCCGGCGGGCACCGGCTCGTTCTTGCCGTTCACGTGGATCACGGCACGGTCGTAGGTCTTCAACCCGTCCAGGACCGCGGCCGCGCCACCTTGATGCTGCGGCGCCTCGTCGGCGACCGCGCCGCCGGCGCCGACAAGGGTGCCTGCCATGACCAGACCGGATGCCACCACCGACGCGGCCAGCCGGGCCATGCCCCGCCGTCGTGGAGTACGGGTCGTCTCCATGGACGACGAAACGGTCGCTGAAGAAGCAGAAAACACAGAATTCCCCTCCGGGCGAGACCTTCCGCGCCTGATGCGCGTGTGGGGACTGTCTCGCCAGTCGACTCAAGTACCCCGTGAGTACGGGGGAATCCTAAGGAGGAAGAGATGAACAATCCCCCCTCATACCGTCGTACAACCATTCCGAATCGGAATCGTTATCGCCGGTATCGCGCGCGGCGCCTCGACGCCCCTCGATCCAACTCATCGTCAGATCCACCCTCGCTCCGGCCCGGTCACGACATCGACGCCAGCTCCTTACCGCGCTTCTGACGCACCGTCGGCCGCCGCACCCGCTGTCGGCCGGTCCGTTCAGCCTGTTCGGCTCGCTCGGCCTGTTCGCCCCCCTCGGCCCGCTCGGACTGTTCACCCTCTCCCTCCCGCTCGTCCCCCTCGTCCCGTGACGCTTCGCGCGAACCACCCGGCCGCACCTCGCCCACCTCCCGTGCTTCCCGTGTCTCCCGCGCCGGGCCGCCCGACCAGTCCGGCTCGTCCGAGCGCCCCGGTCCGTCGCCCTGGTCCACCGCGCCGTCCGCACTCCCCCGGCGTGCCACCGGCCCCGGCTCGCTCCTCATCACCCGCCGGAACGCGGCCGTCCCCCGTGTCAGATCGTGTCCCACGGCAACCGCCTCGATGTCCACGAACGTCCGGCGCCGGCCCTCCCGTTCCTCCTCGCGGACCTTCAACCTGCCATGCACGACAAGTGGTTCTCCGACCGAGACGGAAGCGGTCAGATTCGACGCCAGGGTCCGCCAGGCCCACACGGTGTAGAAGCTGGTGTGCCCGTCCGTCCAGAGCTGTTTCTCGCGATCCCAACGGCGTGGTGTCACCGCGAACCTGAATCGCGCCATTCCGCCGGTCGCGGTCTCCCGGAACTCCACGCCCGTCGCCGCGTTTCCCACCAGTGTCACCAAGGTGTCGTTCATGACTCCGCCTCCCCTTCGGCCTTCGGCTCCAGCGACCGCACCCGCGCGGTCACCGGTCCCAGGTTGAAGGGAAGGCGGAAATGCCGCTGATGCCTGTGGACTACCGGACAGTTGTGGAAAACTCCGTCACCGCCACGTACCGCTCCCGCACCTCGCGGTAGCGCACGAGTTCCGCGGCCACCGGATCGAGCACCCGCGCCCGTCCGCAGGCCGCCGCCGCCTCGCGCAGTTGCCGCTCGGCCTCCTGTCCGTACCGTCGCGCGGGCCCCCGGGCCGCGGCCGCGCACGACCACTCCACCAACGGGCCTCCGACGACCCCGGCCAGCATCACCAGGGCGGGCGTGAGGAACCCGGGTGCGAGCACACCGACGATCTGGCCGACCAGCCAGAGTCCGCCGAAGATCTGCAGCAGCGTCATCGACGCCTGTGCCAGCACGGCGGCGGGCCACCACCTGGGCCGCGGCGGCCTCCCGCCCACGCGACCGCTGTGCGCCACACCGGAGGCCCCGGCCACCCCGGTCGCCACGACCGTCGAACCGCCCGGACCCGCCGCACCGCGCACGCCACCCGCCTCACCGGCGCCGCCCATGTCCCCGGCACCGCCCGTCGGCCGCCCGCGCCCGTCCGCGGCGCCAGTCCTCTCCGCCAGTTCGTCGAGCGCCTCCGGCAGCCCCTCGGCACCCTTCACCGCGGCCTCGCGGACCGCCTGGGCCCAGGGGCCGGGCAGCCCGTCGGCGGCCCCGTCCGCCACCGTCCGCACCGCCTGTTCGACGCGTTGACGGGCGGTGAGCCGCTCCTCGGGGGGTGCGGGCCGCGCCGGACACTCCAGGCTTCCCGGCCGCCGGGTGGACTCGTACCAGCGCCACAGCCGCAACCACGGCGTGCCGCACGCCCGTCCGGCGTTCCTGCGCCATTCGCGCTCGGCCGCCTGGCCCGCCGCGCCCGCTCCGACGGCTTCCGCGAGCCGGTCGGCGAACTCCTCGCGGGCGCGCTCGCCCAGACCGGGGCGCCCCTCCGCCACGTACAACGGACGCAGCCTGGCCGCGGCGGCGTCCACGTCCGCGGAGAGCCTGCGCGCGGCGGCCGTGCGCTCCTGGACGAACCGGCCGAGCACCTCGCGCAGTTCGCCCATGCCTTCGCCGGTGAGCGCGGACAAGGACATGACGGTGGCGCCCGGTTCGCCGTGTTCGCCGAGCGCCATGCCGTCCTCGTCGAGCAGCCTGCGCAGATCGTCGAGGATCTGGTCGGCGGCGTCGCCGGGCAGCCGGTCGATCTGGTTCAGAACGACGAAGGTGATCTCGGCGTGCTCGGCAAGCGGCCGCAAGTAACGCTCGTGCAGGGCCGCGTCCGCATACTTCTCCGGGTCGACGACCCAGATCACCGCATCGACCAGCGCGAGCACCCGGTCGACCTGATCACGGTGCCCGGTCGCCGCCGAGTCGTGGTCGGGCAGGTCGACGAGGACGAGCCCCTGCAGCGCCTCGTCGGCGTCCGGACCGCCCTGCTGCGGCCTGCGCCGGAGCCGTCCGGGGATGGCGAGCCGGTCCAGCAGTCCGGCGGCCCCGTCGGTCCAGGAGCAGGCGATGGGGGCGGCGGTGGTCGGCCTGCGCAGCCCGGTGTCGGAGATCTGGACGCCCGCGAGGGAGTTGAAGAGCGTCGACTTGCCGCTGCCGGTCGCTCCGGCGATGGCGACGACGGTGTGCCGGGAGGAGAGCCGCCGCCGGGCCGCCGCTTCGTCGAGCACGCGCCCCGCTTCGGCGAGGGTGGCCCGGTCGAGCCTGGCCCTCGACAGTCCGACGAGTTCACGCAGCGCGTCGAGCCGCGGCCCGAGCGGACCGCCGGACGGTACGTACGCCTCGACCTGCGGCGGACGTACGTCCTCGTCCAGGACGGCACCGGGCTCGGAATTCGCCGCCTTGACGGCCGCGCGCCGGGCGATGAACCCGTCGTTCCAGTCGCCGCGCGCCTGGGGCGCCGGGCCCCGGGCCGGGCGGTCCTGATCACGGTCCTCGTGAGAAGCGGGACTCTCGCCCCGGCCGGGCCCCTCGTCAATGACGGCAGTCATCGCTGCCACCTCTCCTTCTGCAGTACGGACAGGGCGGCGATCAGTTCGGCCTGCGGCTCCGGCGCCACGTCGAGCGCGTCGAGCGGCGCGAGCCGCCGGTCGCGCTCGCCGTCCAGCACCCGGTCGAGGCAGTCGGTGAGCAGGACCCCGCCCTTGTCGCGCAGCCGCAGCGCACCCTGGGCACCGATCCGTTCGGCAAGCTGTTCGCCGGCGCCGCGGGTGCGCCGCCCGCCGAGCAGTGCGGCGGCCAGCAACGCCGTCACGGTCTCGGCGTCCGGCGCGGCGCTGCGTTCGAGTCGGCGCACCTCTTCCTCGGCGAGTTCCTCCAGCACCCGCCACCAGCGTCGTACGGCCATGGAGATCCGGCCCCGGATGTCCTCGGCGGGCCCCCACCCCCCGGCCTCCCGGCCGACGTCCTCGAAACCGAAGACCCCGGCCGCGGGCTCGCGCCGCCAGGTCGTGCGGATCTGTTCGTCGGCGGCTGCCACGGCGCACTGCAGTAGTGCGGCGAGACTCTCCACCAGCGCTTCGAGGAGTTCCTCGGAGGTGCTGTACAGCGGGTATCCGCGCCATCGGGTGCGGGCGTCCCCGGCGAGCACACCGCCGTTGGCCAGGCGCCGCCGGACCCGGGCGCCCTCCGTGAGGTACGCGTCCTCGACCATACCGGTCAGCCGCACGGCGGCCGCGTGCTGCGCCGCGACGGCTCCGGCCAGCGCGGGCATCCGCACGCCCAGCGAGTCGATGACCCCGGCCGCCGTGCGCCCGACCGCCTGCTGACGGGCCGCCGGGTCCTGGGCGCGATGGGTGAGCCAGGCCCGCAACGGGGCGACCGCGGTGGTGGGAAGCAGCCCGCTGCCGCCGCCGGCCGATTCGGGCAGTTCGGGGATGGTGAAGCGGGGCACCTCACCGAGGCCCGCCTTGGTGAGCAGCGCCCCGTACTGCCGCGAGACCTCGGCGATCACCTGGTGCGGCACCCGGTCGAGGACGGTGACGAGCGAGGCGTCGTACTCCTTGGCGGTACGCAGCAGATGCCATGGCACCGCGTCCGCGTACCGGGAGGCCGTGGTCACCATGACCCACACGTCGGCGGCGGAGATCAGCTCGGCGGCCAGCACTCGGTTGCGTACCACGAGCGAGTCGATGTCGGGCGCGTCGAGCAGCGCGAGCCCGCGCGGCAACCCGTTGGCGGTCTCGACGCGCAGCACGGTCCCGTCCTCGTCCTCGCTCCCGTCGAGCCCGTCAAGGTCGTCGCACCGGCCCTGATACCCCGACTCCTCCGGCGGCAGCCAGACCCGGGTGAGCTGTGGCAGCACACGGCCACCGGCGAACCAGTGGTGATCATCCGGATGACAGACGAGCACGGGTGTCCGCGTGGTCGGCCGCAGCACCCCGGCCTCGCTGACCAGCCGTCCCACCAGCGAATTGACGAGGGTCGACTTCCCGGCCCCGGTGGAGCCGCCGATGACCGCGAGCAGGGGTGCTTCAGGATCCCTGAGCCGGGGAAGCAGATAGTCGTCGAGCTGGGCGAGCAGCTCGCTCCGGGTCTGGCGAGCGCGTGGGGCGCCCGGCAGCGGAAGTGGAAGACGCACGGCAGCGACACGGTCGCGCAGGGCGGAAAGTGCGTCGATGAGCTGAGGCCGTACGTCCAAGGTCACCACATGCGAAGAATGCCCAATTTTGAAGCCTTTTTGAAGCGTATAGCCGCCTCTGCGCGCCGGTTCTCCCCTTGGGACGGAGTCCGGACAGAGGGGACGAGTGGGGCGCAGGCATAACGAGTGCACAACACCCGGGGCGCGAGGCGTCAAAAGCGATGCGCGAATCCCACCTACCTGCGATTATCGGTTCGCTTCACCGAACCTCCACATCGTGCCACGCAGGTGAAGCAACCGGGTCGAGGCGATCGGAGCCCTATCCTTGTCCCGGCAGGTCACCGACCGGCCCGGCCCCAGGGCTCCAGGCCGCCGAGGCCACCATCCGGCCCCCGTAGCTCAGTGGATAGAGCAGGCGCCTTCTAAGCGCTTGGCCGCAGGTTCGAGTCCTGCCGGGGGCGCACAACCCGCACGATCAGGAGGCCCTCCGCATCGGAGGGCCTTTTCGCTGGTCGGAGGCACGCTAGCGAGCGCGCCGTAGTGGGACTCTGTCCAGCGGACACGTTGGGCTCCACCCGCGCTCCGGAACGCGATGCGACGTCGCACAATGAGGGCACCCGCCGCCCGACAGAAGCACGGACAGCCGTAGGGGCGGCCCGCCGAAGTCACGGCTCCAGTTCGAGGCACAGCCCGACTTGGTGCCCACCGGCACGAGCCTGCAGACCGGGGCCATCCGCCACGCCAGAGGGCACCGGCTGCGCTGTGACGCCTGTCGTCACCAGAGCGTAGGCACGGGCCAGTTCCTCCAGCGCACCGGATGCCTGCCCCGGGTGCTTGGCGGTGACCGCCCGGGCTTCCGCGGCGATAGCCTGCAGGAGACTCTCCCGGGCCTCAGCCGCCGCCGGCACCTCCCGCAGGCGGATCACAGCCGGGATTTGCGGGACCGCGCCAGCCTTCAGATCCTCGTCCGGCGTCGTCTGCTCTTCGTTACTCACGTACTTCCTCTCGGGTATCCCGGTGGATCTGCACCGCCAGGTTATGGGGTTCACTGGTCCGCATCAGGACAGGAAACTGATAGCTGAGGCATATAGTCCCCTGACTGGCCTGCGGGCTGTCAGGGGGCGCCTTCGCGCGTTCGGAGGCACATGACGCAGATGCCGTTGACTGCGGTCTGCTCCTCGGGCGACCGGCCGTGGAACCCCGTGCAATCCACTCGGAGGGGGAACCACCATGGCTCTGCATTTCCTCGGGATCGACTCTGAGAGCCCAACTGATGAATCGCCCACCATCTGGCGTGACGACGTCACCGGCGACCTGATCATCCAGTCGTATGTGGCGGACGCCGACACCATCGAGCAGGCGAAGGAAGTCGGCTCCATCCCGGGACACTCCACCAACATCCCGCCGAACGAGACGATGATCCGGCTGCCCGCCGCGATGCTGCAGTACATCCCCGCCCGGACCGAGGCGACTTTGCAACCCCCAGCACGTGAGGCGCTTGCACGAGCTCAACGAACCGCGGTGCACCTGGAGTTGCGCGACAGCTACACCCTCGACGGCCCCGGTTCATTGCGTGGCAGCGCGGGCAGCGCCTCGACTTGGCATGCTCCGAGGCGTTCGAGTCCGCTTGGCAACGCGCGATCCCTCACGCGGAGTACACCCCCTGCCTGATGGTTGCCCCTTCGTCAACCAGCGCTCAACAGGCCCGACGGGTTCTTGCCGACCGGCTCGGCGAGATCCGTAGGGGCGCCGACCTGTCCGTTTCCTGGCAGTCCGGCGATTTCGCAGCGATCCCCAGCGGGGCGCTGTGGCTCGTCGCCGAGGCGTCGCTGACACGGACCGTTGGCGCAATGCAGTTACTCCCCGCGGACGCGCTCGGCCCAGTGCCCGCGCATCCGTTGGGGAATGTGGCTTGGTGGCTCGTGCCGCCAGAATTCGTGGCCGAGCTGTGGCCCGTACGGCAGTTGACGGTCTATCCGGCGGGGTGGCCTCTGTGCTGTCCGCCAGTCACGCGCCCCGCTGCAGGCAGGGTGCGGCTGGAGAAGCCCGACGGGTCCGGCCGGCCTTCCGATCCGGCCGCCCTCTGGGCTGCTATTGATCCGGGCGGGTTCCCGCACCTTCCTGCCGAGGCGTTCCGCCCCCGGAATCCTTCGGAAGCTGCCGCCCGTCGAGTCGCTGTCGTCGCACCAACAGCGCGGTGCCAACTGCGTCTGGTGCGCGGCACCTTTATCCAACGCGGCGGCATGCGACCTGACCGACGCCCTCAGCACCTCTGCCTGTTGGTTCCCCCGCTGCTGTTCCACCCGCTGGAAGGGCTGCCAATGATCGCCTTGACGAAGCGCATGCTCGCGTCCGACGCCGCGTATCGGACGCTCATCGGCCACACCTACCACTGCACCAACTGCAAAGCCGGACCGCCGTGCCCAGTCGCCATCCGGCTCGGCCGCGTGTGGCGGGATGTCCGCCGATGATCTGCATCGACTGTGATCGCGGAATCATTGGCCCCTATGTCGTCGCCTCATACGGCGACTCGGGGCTCGGCCGGACGCGTACGCGCACCCGCCTCCGACTTCGGCGCGTGGGCCTGTGGTTGTCTGGCGGCGGGCTGCTGCCTCTGGTCCGCCCGGCGATCCAAACCGAGGTCCAGTCTCAGCGGTCCACCCGACGGAGTGCCGGGTGGACCGCTGCCCGCTCATGTATGAACGGTGGTCAACCTGCTACGCCAGCAGGTCGATGGCGTAGACGGCCGAGTTCGCGGTGTCCAGCCGCCAGCCGCCGGCCCCTGGGCCGCAGACCACGGTCGTGTCGGCGGTGTTGGAAACCCTGGTGCCCGTGTTGAACCGCGTGTTCGCCGTGTTGGGCAGCAGGTTGGTGTAGAGGCTGGTGCCGTTGTTGTAGACGCACTGGTGCAAGTTCAGGTACCTGCCGCTGACGCCGGTCAAGTCTGCGGTGTAGAGCGCAGAGTTCACGGAGTTGAGCGGCCAGCCGCTGGGGCGGCCGCATTCCAGGGCCGTGTCCGCGGTGGTGGAGATGCTGGTGCCGGTGTTGAAGGTTGCGTTCTTCGTGTTCGGCAGCAGATTCGTGTAGTGGGTCGAGCCGTTGTGGTACACACACTGGTGCAGGTTGAGGTACCTGCGGCCGCTGCCGAACCGGTCGCCGTTGTACACAGCGGAGTTCACTGGCCTGAGTGTCCAGCCGCCGGCTCCTGGGCCGCACGTCACCGTCGACTCGTCATCTTTGGAGACCTTGGTGCCCGTGTTGAACCGCGTGTTCGCGGTGTTCGGCAGCAGATTCGTATAGATCCTGCTGCCGTTGCCGTACACGCACTGGTGCAGATTCAGGTAACCGCTCGACCCTGCCGCCGCCCCGGGGGCCAACGCGGGAGCGGGCGTCGTCACCGACACCGACAGGGCACACGCACCGGCAACAGCCAGCCCGACCGACTTCCACGCACGGCTTACCTTCGAACGATCCACTCTGTTCCTCTCGCCCCTCCCTCACTGCTACGGCGGCGCCGGGCAGCACTAGGAGACAGCAACAGAAGATCACGACCACTAACAGTCTGTAGCGAGACAAGCGCATATGACACCCGAATGAGGGGCCTCCCTCGCCGGGCTGACGTTCTTTCGATCGATCGGCTGCTTGACTGCGCGAGAAGGAGTGGTCGCTCGCCCGGGTGGTTGCGTGGCATATGCCGTTGCCGGGAGATGGTCGCTACCTCCATCGTGTACGGCTGTGTACCCCCGCGCGAGGTACACCGATCCGTCCAGATGACGGGCCGCGCCCTGGCTGCTCCGGAGCGCCCTACGATGGGTCCCGGGGCAGCCCTCATTCGAGGGATCGAGTTACCGCCAAATTCAGGGGAGAGATAGGCCAAGCGCCTTTCCCTGGATTGGTCCGGCGCCACCTGCGTATTCGCAGGTGAGCACATCGCTAAGGCTCGCACACCTTCTAAGCGCTTGGCCGCAGGTTCGAGTCCTGCCGGGGGCGCTCTGCCCGTACGACGTCAGGCCCTTCCTCGGGAGGGCCTTTTTTTGCGGCCGGAGGCACGGTAGCGAGCGCGGCGTAGTGGTGGCGTAAGACTTTGCGGACGTGCTGGTGGGGGTGTGGTCCGCCCCACCGCCCGGCCTCGATGGTCTCGCCCCGGGGGCCGTCGGCGGCAGGCGTCGGCAACCGACGGGGCCGCGCCCGTGGTCGTTCCCGCAGTCCCGTGCGCGAGGCCGGCAGGCGCCGACCCGGCCGCGGGCCGCAGGGGTTCGGCCCCGGATTCAGCGCTTGAGGCTCGACATCAGGTCGCGCATATCACTGATCATGGCCGACTGGTACGGGGAAAGGTCCGTGTTGTCCGGACCGCCGACGGCCGTGCCCTCGCCGTCGTCCTCACCGTGGCCGTCGCCCAGGTACTGCGTGAAGGAGGAGAGGCTCAGCGAGAAGACCGCTCCGCCCTCCAGCACCCGCAGCTCCGCGTTGCCGTCGTCCCCGGTCAGCAGGTACGCCTTGTCGCCGAGGTCCGGAACCGTCTCCAGCTTCGCTTCGGGATCGAATCCGAGATCGGTCACCTGTCGCCGCGCCTCGAATTCGGCGCCGGGGTCGGTCTTCTTGTGCAGCGCCACCGTGATTCCGACGGTGTAGTGGAGGGACCAGCCCTTCGCGTTCCGCTCCGCCCCGGCCCGGGAGCGAAGAGGAATGAAGCACTGGGTCTGATCGAGGACGGCGTGGTGCAACACCTCCGAGTCGGGAAGGGCGGTGCGCTCCCTCGGTGCGATCGCCGCGCCGATCGATTTCAGCCGCAGGGACGGGCAAGGGTCCCGGTCCAGCCGGTACCCGTGCGTGTCGGGGGCTCCATCGCCCTGTCCGTACAGGAACAGCGCCGCCGCCCAGAGGCCCGACGCCGTCACCACCCCGCCCAGCGCCCACAGCCACGGTCTTCGTGGCCGACGGCCCCCGGCGAGCTCCCGGTCGAAGCCGCCCATCACCTCTCGGGTTTCGACCGAATCGAACTCCCCCGCCATCTCCGGCTCAGAAATCACCGTGCCCCCTCGGCTGTGCCTTCCGCCTGCGTCGCCATGCTCGCAGGCTCGGGACGCGGCGGCCACGGTCATGGGCGAGACGTACCCGGGGCCGGGCGCCACGGCCGGCCCGGCGATGGCCTTCTCCTCCGTCGCCGTGAACGGCCTCGCCGCATGGGGCCGGGCCCTGCCGCCGGACGGCATACGGCATGCGGCGGTCCGACGGCAGGGACCGGCCGGCCCCCCGCCGTGGTCGCGGCGCGCGCGACACGGCCCGGTCAGCGGTTGAAGGAGGAGCCCAGCTTGGCGGCCTTCGCCACCGTGCCCAGCGCGCCGTGGCCGAACGTGAACGAGCCCTTGGCCGTCACACCGGAGGCCGTGGCCGGGAAGACCCACAGGGAGCCCGCGTCCGCGTTCTCTCCTGGGGCGCCGACGACCAGTTCGGCGCGACCGTCGCGGTTGGCGTCGACCAGCTTGACGGCTCCGCCGAACTGATCGTTCGCCTCCGCCACACCGGGGACGCTCGGCGTGTCCTGGTTGAAGCCCACGGTGCCCTTCCCGGTGGGCCCGGACGCGGTGCCGGGCAGGACCAGGACGGAGCCGGCGTTCTTCGTCCTGCCCAGGTCCTCGTAGGGGACGCCGACGGCGATGTCGCCGTAGCCGTCGCCGTTCACGTCGCCGATCGACAGTGACGCGCCGAACCCGTCGTGGACTTCGGCAACGCCGGGGACACCGGCGGTGTCCTGGTTGAAGACCTTGGCCCGGTCGCCCCGCGGTCCGGTCGCGCTGCCCGGTACGTAGGTGATCATGCCGCCCAGGGCGAGCGGATAGTCCAGGTCGCTGTCGTAGCCCTCGATCGTGCGGCCCACGACGAGGTCGGCGTACTTGTCTCCGTTGATCTGCCCGGCCGCTATGGTCTCGCCGCCCTGGAGGCGGTAGCCGTTCGGCCGGTTGACGACGGTGTACTTCTCGGCGAGGCCCTTGGCTCCGCCGTTGCGGATGTGGATGCGCCGGGCGTCGAACTCGTCGCCGTCGTGGACGACGGCGGCCAGGTCGTCGCGGCCGTCGCCGTTGAAGTCGCCTGCGGCGAAGTCGAGATGACGCAGATCGTCCATGTCCCGGATCACCCGGACGGGGGCCGCGGCACTGCCATCGCGCTTGAACGGGCCGGACAGGACGTGGAGGTCGCCCATGCCGAGGGTGACGATGTCCATGGCTCCGTCGCCGTCGAAGTCGCCGACGACGGTCTTGGCGCCGATCCCCGCGTACCGCTCGTCGCCGGTCAGCAGGGTCGCGCCGCCGGACAGCCCCTGCGGGCCGCCCCAGATCACGGTGAGCGAACCGGCGGCGTCGGCCGTGCCGGCCTTCTCGGTCCCGGCGCCGACCACGAGGTCGCTGTACCCGTCCCGGTCCAGGTCCGCGGAGACCATCGAGCTGCCGAACGCGTCACCGGCCTCGGCGGTGTCCGGGACTCCGGGCGAGTCCTGGGTGAAGACCTGCTTGGTGGAGGTCTGCGGACCGGTCTTGGAGCCGTACACCACACCCACGTACCCGGCTCCGGCCTTCCCGCCGACGGTGGCACCGGGTGCGGTGAACGCCACGTCCGGGTAGCCGTCCCCGTTGAAGTCGTCACGTCGCGGGGCCGGGGCGGGCACGGCCCCCGCGGGGGACGCCGAGGCCGTGACGGGGGCGGGCGTCGACGCCTGGGCGGTGGGGAGGGTGATCACGGCGGTCGCCACGGTGATGGCGAGGACCACGGTGGTTCCGAGAACACGGTGTGCCACGTGGACTCCTTCGTTCGTTCAGGGATGGGGGGTGTGCGGTGCACTGGGCACTGTGCAGACTCAGACCGGCGCGCGCGGCCAAGGGTTGCGTTCCCGGCATCGACCGTCACAGCTCCTCCACGCCCAGGGAGTTGACGGACGGAACCGACCGGATGCGCCGTCGTCGCCGAACAGGCCCGACCGCCGACTCTCGCGCGGGCGTCGGTGACCCTGCGGGACGGGCGGCTCCTCACCAAGGGGGAGGCGCTGGAGGTGCCGGCCGAGTCGGGGGCGCCCGCCGAGGTCGTCGCCGACATCCACCGCCGCCGCTACGGCGCCGACCCGCGCCCGGCCTCCCCGAAGTGGCGCGTCCAACGGGGGCGCCTCGCACGTTCCTTCGTCCGGGCGGGCATCGAGCGGACGCCGGCGCAGTGACCGAAGGCCTGGCGGGCCCTTGACAGGAAGGGACCGGTCCACCGTCCCGCACAGGACCCTCGTCCTACGCGGCGGCCACGGCCAGCAGCGCGAACGCGGCGAGGGACAGGGCCGTCCGGATCCGGTGGAGGTTGTTCCAGCGGGCCTCGAACGCCGTGCGGGCCGCGCTGTCGTCGCCGCCCTCGGACTCCGCGAGCTGTTTGTTCAGCGGGATGTTCCCGGCGATCGTGATCAGGTGGCTGCCGGCCGCGCAGACCAGCGCCGCCACGGCGAGCAGTCGGCCGGTGCCGCCGTCCCCTCCGACGACCGCGGCGGCCGGGAAGGCGATCACACCGAGGAAGAGGACCAGGAAGACCGGTCCGGGCACCTTCTCGTTGAAGCGGCGCATCGCGGCCGTGAACCGTTCGTCGGGCAGTACCGCGATGCCGGGCATGATCGCGATCAGGAACGTCAGCAGGAATCCCGCGTAGAGGCCGGTCGTGATCACGGCGAGCGCCAGAAACAGGGAGGACATGGTGCACATCATGGCGTCGGCGGGCGGGCCACACAGCCGACTTTCGCTGGTCTGTGCGACCGGCCCCGCTCCGGACAGCCCCTTTCCCGGTCCCTGCGGCCTTTCAGCAGGCCGGAAGAGGCCGTGGTCTCCCCCGGTCCGTACGGCCGTTCAGCGGGCCGGAAAGGGCCACCGCCTTCCCCGGTCAGTCCATCTCGCCCTCCCGCGCGCCCCCGGACCCGTTGCCGTCCGTGCCGCCCTTCAGCCGGTCCGCCTGTCCGATCGCGGTCGCCAGCTTCCGTACCGACTCGTCCTCGGTCGCGGAAGCCAGTTTGTCCGCCCGCGCGGCGAGTTCTCCGAGGCCGGGCGCGCCCGGCAGCCCGCCGCCGCGCAGTGCGTCGGCGAAGTAGGCGGCGACCGCGGTCACTTGGAGCCGCTTGCTGTCGCCGCCCCACAGCGGACCGTCGATCGCGTTCGTCCCGACCGACCCCGTCCGCTCGTGCGGTGCCCGGGACTTGGGGTCCAGCCAGCGCACGGTCGCGGTCGCCACATGCCCGTGGGCACCGTCCCGGAGGTGTACGGCGTAGAGCGCCGTCACCGCGTGGCCGGGACCGACCTCTCCGCCGTCGACGCGGTCGTTGCGGAAGTCCTCGTCGGCGACCTTCCGGTCCTCGTAGCCGATCAGTTTGAACCGCTCGACGGTCTCGGGGTCGAAGGCGACCTGGGCCTTGGCATCGCGTGCCGTCAGTTGGAGATGCGCGGGCAACTGGTCGACGAAGACCTTCCGGGCCTGGGTCTCGTCGGCGATGTACGTGGTGTGCCCGTCGCCCTTGTTCGTGAGCTGCTCCATCAGCGCATCGCCGTAGTCGCTGCCCACGCCGACTCCGAAGAGGGTGATGCCGTACTCGCGGCGGGCGGTGCCGATGCGTTCGAGGATGGCTTCGGCGCCGGTCGCACCGGCGTTGGCGAGGGCGTCGGAGAGCAGGACGACCCGGTTGTTGGCACCCTCGACACGACCGTGGACCGCCTCGTCGTACCCACGGCGGACGCCCGCTTCCAGGTTGGTGGAGTCGGTGGGTTCCATGGAGTCGACCCGGTCGCGGATCGTGCCGCGGCGGTCTCGCAGCCGGGTCATCGGCAGTAGTGTCGTCGCCTTGTCGCTGAAGGTGACCAGGGAGACCGAGTCGTCGTCGCGGAGTTCGTCGGTGAGGATGCCCAGGGACTTCTTCACCAGGTCGAGGCGGCCCGGTTCGGCCATCGAGCCGGAGATGTCGACGACGAAGGTGAGCGCGGCGGGCGGGCGTTCGGCACGGGCGGGGGCGGCCCGGGTGGCCAGGCCGACCCGTACCAGCGACCAGCCGTCGGCCCTGGCGCGGGCCCCGTCGAGATTCACGGTGAAGCCGTTGCCGGCCGGGCGCCGGTAGCCCTGGCGGAAGCTGTTGACGAACTCCTCGGGCCGCACGGTGCCCGGCTCGGGCAGGTTGCCGTCGGCGAGGGTGCGCCGCGCGTAGCCGTACGAGGCCGTGTCGACGTCCAGGGCGAAGGTGGACAGGTAGTCAGGGGGAGCGGACTCCCGCAGCCCGTCCCGCCTCTTCGCGCCGTCACGGTCGGCGGCGCCGCCCGACGCGGCGGGTGCCGGGACGGGTGCGCCCCGGCGGTCGGCGGCGGCATGCTGTTCCGTCGACGTGCCCGAGCACCCGGTGAGCAGCACCCCGCCCACCAGCAGCCCACCGAGTGCCCGTTGCCATGTCCGTACGTACTTCACCGCGTACTTCCCCGTCCGGCGTTCCATGTCCAGCCCCCAACGTCGTCGTGTCAGCACTGGTGAATGTGACGTGCGAGACGGTGCCGAGGAGCAGACGAAGACGTTGCGGATGAATCTCGATGCGGCAACGGAGTCCGGGGAATCGGCGGAATGTCGAGCTCAGGACACGATGTCCTTACGACTGAACCCCCGGAAGGCGAACGCGAACAGGATCAGGGCATACGTCACCGAGATCGCCGCGCCCTTCGCCATGCCGCCCCACTCCAGATCGGGCTGGAGCGCGTCCGCCCAGGCGAACTGCCAGTGCGCGGGCAGGAATTCGCGCCAGGAGCCGAGCGCGGTGACGGCGTCCAGCACATTGCCGACGATGGTCAGTCCGACCGCGCCGCCGACCGCGCCCAGCGGGGCGTCGGTCTTCGTGGAAAGCCAGAACGCCAGCCCGGCGGTGACGAGTTGGGAGACGAAGACGAACGCGACGACGAGGGCGAGGCGCGGCACGGTGGCCGAGGTCGCGAGCGCGCCGCCGGTGGGGAGTTCGAGCGGCCCCCAGCCGTACGCTGCGGCTCCCGCGGCCAGTGCGACCAGCGGCAGCAGCACCATCGCGGCCAGGCTGAAGCCGAGCGCCACGACGAGCTTGCTCCACAGCAGTCTGGCCCGTGGCACGGGCGCCGCCAGCAGATAGCGCAGCGACGACCAACTGGCCTCGGAGGCCACGGTGTCCCCGCAGAACAGTGCCACCGGTACGACGAGCAGGAACCCGGCGGACACGAACAGGCAGGTCGCGGCGAAGTTCGCGGCGGACGCGGTCGCGGTGTCCATCAGCGTGATCCGGTCGCCGCCGCCGCGTGAGGACGGCGTGCCGCCGATCGCGAACGCGGTGATCAGGATGAACGGCAGCGCGGCCAGCACCCCGCCCATGAGCAGGGTGCGGCGTCTGCGCAGCTGACGTACCGCCTCGACGCGCAGCGGCAGGGTGCGCCGGGCGCGGTAGCCGGGGGCCTCGGCGGCGTCGGCGAGATCGGCTGCGGCACTCATGCGGAGCCTCCGGAGATCAGGGTGAGGAACGCGTCCTCCAGGCGGCGATGGGGGCCGACACCGGTCAATGGCACGTCCAGTCGGACCAGTTCGGCGATCAGCTCGGACGAGGTGGCGCCGTCGAGCCGGACGAGCAGCCCGCGGCCGTCGCCCGTGCGGACGGCCGAGCCGATCCCCGGCAGCGCCGCCACCTTCTCCACGAGGGATTCGGCCAGGTCCTGCGCGCTGGTGACGAGCAGCATGTCGCCGGAGCCGGTGATCTCGGCGACGGGGCCCGCCCGGACGAGCCGGCCGCGGTCCATGACCACGAGGTGGGTGCAGGACTGTTCGACCTCGGAGAGGAGGTGGCTGGAGACGATGACGGTCCGGCCCCCGGCCGCGTACCGGATCATCACGTCGCGCATCTCGCGGATCTGGGGCGGGTCGAGTCCATTGGTCGGTTCGTCGAGGATGAGCAGGTCCGGCAGGCCGAGCATGGCCTGGGCGATGGCGAGCCGTTGCCGCATGCCCTGCGAGTACGTACGGACGGCACGGGCCAGGGCGTCGCCGAGACCGGCGATCTCCAGGGCCTCCTCGATGTGCGCGTCCTCGGCGGGGCGCCCCGTGGCCTGCCAGTACAGCTCCAGGTTGGCGCGTCCGGACAGGTGCGGCAGGAAGCCTGCGCCTTCGACGAACGAGCCGACGCGCGACAGCACGGGCGCGCCCGGCCGGATGGCCTGCCCGAAGACGCGGATCTCGCCGCCGTCGGGCGTGATGAGGCCCATCAGCATGCGCAGGGTCGTGGTCTTGCCCGCGCCGTTGGGTCCGAGGAGCCCGAGCACCTGCCCCTTCTCGACCCGGAAGGACAGTTCCTTCACGGCGAATGGGGCCTCCCCTGCTCGAACGAAGCTGAGAGCTCGGGGAAGGTCGGCGGACCTGGCGTACTTCTTCGACAGGCCGGTGATCTGGAGAGGCACCTGCGCGAGCGCCGGGTCGGGTGCGGGGGTGGCGGTACGGCGGCGGGCGGTGAGCAGCAGCAGGGCGGCGATCACGACGGCGGCGGCCGGGAGCCCCCAGGTCCACCAGGGCAGGGTGGCCGGTGCGGTCTTCAGGGCGGGGTCGGTGGGGACGGTCAGCGGACCGAGCGCGGTCACCTGGTACGTCGTCGGCTCGGCCGGTGAGGCGTAACCGAGGTCGGTGGCGGAGAGGACCAGGCGGAGCCGGTGTCCCGCGTCGAACGCGTGGTCGATGGCGGGCAGGGTCAGGGTCACGGGTCCGCCCTGGCGGTCCGGGGTGATCCGGAAGGGCGCGACCAGCTGGGACGGCAGCACCTGCTGTCTGCCGTCCGGCGACACGTCGTACACCTTGCCGAACAGCACGGCGTCGCCGCGCCCCGCATCGACGCGGACCCGCACGGTCGGGGAGCCGGTGACGCGCAGGGACGTGTCCAGCGGGGCCGAGTCGAAGCGGGCGAACTGTCCGGGGAAGTCGAGCGAGAGGCCGACGCCGAGGGAGGACAGCCGGGAGAGCCCGCCGCCGATACCGGGAACGGCGGAGACGGCGGGCGGGTTGGCCCCGGCGGGGTTACGGAACGTCTGGGTCCGATGCCCGAGGTCGAAGGTCTCCGCGCCGCCGGTCAGCCCCGGGTACGTATCGCTGGTGGCCCCGCGGGTGAGTACGGCCCCGTCGGTGGAGTCGACACCGCCGGTCCGGGTGACACGGAATCCGGGGCCGGTGTCGACGCCCTTGTCGCCCTTCAGGTAACGGTCGAACCACCCGCCGATCCGCTGCCGCACCCGGTCGGTCTCCGTCTCACCGCTGTCGTGCCCGCCGGCGATCCAGTCGACGGCGACCGGTGCGCCGTTGCCACTGATCGCCTTGGCCATGGCGTCGGCCTGGCCGAGCGGGAAGAGGGAGTCGCTCTGGCCCTGGACGATGAGCGCGGGCACCTTGATGCGGTCGGCGACGGCGCTCGGGGAACGCTCGGTCAGCAGCGCACGCGCGGCGGCGTCCGGCTTTCCGTCGGTGGCGACCCGTTCGTACATCGCGCAGAGCTGCTGCTCGAACTTCTGGCAGCCGCCGCCGGTGGTGATGAAGACTCCGGCCCAGAGCTTCTTGAAGACCCCGTCGGGGAACAGCGCGTCGGCCAGGTTCCAGTAGGTGATCTGCGGTGCAATGGCGTCGACGCGCTTGTCGTACCCGGCGGCGAGGAGCGAGACGGCTCCGCCGTAGGAGGCCCCGGTGACCCCGACCCGTGGGTCGCCCTTCGCGTCGAGCTCCACCTCGGGCCGGTCCGCCAGCCAGTCGATCAGCCGGGACACGTCCTTGACCTCGCGGTCGGGGGCGTTGAGCGAGATCTTCCCGCCCGACTTCCCGAACCCGCGTGCGGACCAGGTCAGCACGGCGTATCCGGCACCGGCCAGCTGCTCGGCCTGCACCCGCACATCGTTCTTGCTGCCGCCGAACCCGTGCCCGATCAGTACGGCCGGCCGGCGTTCCGTGCCCCCGGTGGTGAAGTACGAGGTGTCGATGGACACCCCGTCGACCCGCATCATCCGGTCCTGGCGGTGCACGGCGGGCCCGCCGCCGTCGGCCACGGAGGTCCAGACCCCCGCACCGGCCAGCACGACGAGCACCACGAGTGCCGCGGCCCATCGGCCGCGGTGACGGGGCGGCGGTCGCCACCACCGGGACGTACGCGCATCAGGGGTCTCCATGGTTCCCGACTCTAAGCGGGCGTCCGCCGTATGCGGGCAGCCGCCAGGGGGAACTCTCCCGCCCGCTTGGGGCGTACGGCGTCCATCCGCCGTACTCCGTACGCGGTATGCCGCACCGCTCGGGCGGGCGCGTTCGGGCGGCCCCGCCCGGCGCGCCCGCGCAATCGGATCGCGGGAGACCGCATGGGCTGGCACCCTGCCGACATGGATCACGCAGAGGTACTGCTCATCGGCGGGCGCGCGGGCGTAGGCAAGTCGACGGTGGCCTGGGAGGTTTCGGCTCAGCTTCGGGCCGTCGAGGTGGCGCACGCGGTCGTGGAGGGCGATTTGATGGGCCAGGTCCATCCCGCGCCGGGGGGCGATCCGCACCGGGCGGGGATCACCGAACGCAACCTGACGGCGGTCTGGTCCAACTTCGCGGACCTCGGCTACCGGCGCCTGATCTATACGAACACGGTGAGCGTGCTGCCGGAGTCGGCGGCGATGTTCGAGCGTGCGATGGGTGCGGACGTACGGATCGTCCGGGTCCTGCTCACCGCCTCCGACACCACGACGTACGGCCGGCTCGCGGGGCGCGAGATCGGCTCGGAACTCGACCGCGAGGTGGCGAACAGCGTCCGCAAGGCTCGTCTCCTGGACGAGCGTTCACCGGCGGACACGGTCCGGCTGGCGACGGACGGCCGGAAGGTCACGGACATCGCGCGCGAGGTGGTGGCCGTGACGGGATGGGCGAATCCGGCGGGGGCGGCCGGGACGGTGTTCTCGCCGTGAAGGCGCCGCCCCGCAGGCCCCTGCTCGCTCCCCGCTGGCCGAGCAGCATCCGGGGCGGTTCACATGGTGTTGACGATGAGTCCGATGTGGGTGAAGTAGTTCAGCCCCCCGAAGAGCAGGAACGCCAGTCCGGCCAGGCCCCAGACGACCCCGACGACCGGGCTCATCCAGCTTCTGGGGCGACGCAGCGCGAACGGGAACAGGAGCGCGCCGATGCCCACCAGGACGTAGAGCCCGGACATGAAGCTCGCTTCCAGCATCGGCCACTTCGCGAACTCCCCGGAGATGGGTTCCTCGGGCGGCGCGGCGAAGAGCGTGTACTTCCAGCCCGCGGCGGCGATCCCGAAACAGGCGAGCCCGAGGCCGAACACGAAGACGGAGATGGGCGAGGCGACGCGGGCCGTGCGGACGATGCGATCGGCGCTGTTGAGCTCGGCGCCGCGTTTCCAGAGGTAGAAGCTCGCGGCGAGAAGGAAGACGCCGAAGGCGAGTGCCGGTTCGCCGAAGATGACGTTGTCGAACGGGAAGCCCTGTCCGGCGAGCGGCCAGGTCAGGGTCATGTGGAGGCCGGTGGTGACCAGGGTGAAGCCGATGGCGCCGAAGGCCAGCACCCAGCCGTCGGGGGTGATGACGCGTCCCGGCGTGAGGAGCTGACGCCCCAGCACCACCACGAGCAGCAGCCCGGCACCGGCGGCCACCGACATGATCGTGTCGTACGTCGGCATCCTGGCCCAGTCGATCTTCAGGCCGGTTGCCGCCAGGGAGATGGCATGGTGGATCATGCGCGGAGCGTATCGTCAGATATGCCCCTTATCGGGCATTAACTCTTCTGTCCGGGTCTCGGGGTCAGATCTCCGGCCGCGCCCACCCCGAGCCGGCCGAGGAGCCTCCGCCCGGGTCTCGGGTCAGATCGCGGCCCCCGCGAGGAGCGGGGCGTCGGCCGACGGATACGGCGACTCCGGCGGCAGGAGTCCTGCCGCGTCGTCGAGCCGCCCGGCCGACACCCGTTCATGGATCCGCCGGGCGAGCGGGGTGACGTCGGTGATGGACACCGTCCACTCGTCCGCGTAACGCCGCGCCGCCTCGCCGGAGAGCCCGAGCTGGAGGGAGCGGTACGGGAGCCGGTCCAGGCGGAGGTCGCGCTCGGGGTCCCACTGGACGCGGGCCGGGCTCCGGCGCAGGCTGTGCTGCCAGGCGACACGGTCGGGGTGAACTTCCCCCGCGTAGTGGGACAGTTCGGATTTGGCCAGGGCCCAGTCGAAGCCCTCACGGATGATCTCGACGGCCAGGACGGTCTCCTGGCCCTCCTTCGTGGCCCAGCCGCAGCGGTACATCATCCACAGGAAGCTCGGCTTGATCCATGTCATGCGGTCGCGCTTCCATACGTCCGGGAAACGCCCGTCGCGCGCGGCAGGACGGCCGATGTGCGGGGCGTACGCCTGGTAGACGGTGATGGTCGTATCCGTGTGCTGGGCGCGGATCTCGTACTGCGGCCTGGTCGGGGCGGTCATGACCCCATCACAGCATCGGCCGGCCGGGTACGGCGAGCGAGTTACCGCGCCGTGCGCGCGGCAGCCGGGCCCCCGTCACCGGGACCTTGGGTGCTCTCGCGCCCCGGCGCGCCCCGCGCGGGCCCGGCCGGGGACCCGCCGCTTACTGCGTCGACACGCACATAAGGAAGTCACCGCGGGACGGGGGCCGCGGTGGCTGTCGCGCGCATGCCCTGGGGCGGTCGCACCCCGCCGAGTGAGCCGCGTCGGCCGGCGGTCGTGTCATCGGCGACGGCTGACATTCGTCATACGGACCTCGGTACACGCGGCTCTGCCGGGCAACGGGGCCCGGCGGCCAGTCTGTACGTATCGAGAGCGGGGCCGCGAAGGCGCCCGCCGATGCGGGAGAGGAACCCGTCATGACCAGCCCGGCCGCCACAGCCACCGCCCCTGTCGCAGACGCTCCGGTCGCCGCCCATTCTGTGAGCTCCTCCGAGGCGCTGCTGGACAGCATGATGCCGCTGCTCGTGGATGTGGGGGTGCCGCTCGTCTCGTACTACGCGTTGAAGGCGGCGGGCACGGGCACGTTCGCCGCGCTGGCCTGGAGCAGCGTGCTGCCGGCCGTGCGCACCGCGTGGGGAGTGGTGCGCAAGCGTCGGCTCAACGGGCCGGCGGCGCTGATGGTGACGGTCAACACGGTCGGGCTGCTGACGAGCCTGGTGGTCGGTGACCCCCGGCTGATGCTCGCCAAGGACAGCGGGGTGAGCAGCATCATCGGGATCGTCGTCCTGGTGACCGCGTTGAAGGGGCAGCCGATGATGAGCGCCGGCATGCGGCCGTGGCTGGTCAAGGGTGACGCGGCCAAGGACGCCGCCTGGCAGCGGCTTTCGGTGGAGTCGGCGGCGTTCCGGCGGGCGGAGGTGCGGTTCTCGGCGGTGTGGGGCGCGGCGCTGCTGGGTGAGTGCGTCGTACGGACCGTGGGCGCGTACACGGTTCCGGTGGACACGATGGTGTGGCTCGGCACGGTGGTCATGGTGGCGACCCTGGTGTTCGCGTTCCTGGTCTCGGGGCGGTTCGGCGCCGTCCCGATGGAGCGGATGATCGACGAGGCGGTCGGCGCCGGGAGGGCCACGGACGTCGCCCGGTGACACGGTGGGACCGAGAGGGGGAGCCGTTTTCGCGGCTTCCCTTTTTCTGTTGTTCCCCGACCGATTTCCAGCCGCTTTCCGGCTGCTTTCCGGCTACGGCGAGCGGGCCCGCCACCGACCGCGAGCCCATCACCGCGAACAGGCCCGCTCCCGCGTGTTCCGGCTCCGGCCATGGCCGTACGAGGCGGCACGATCCGGCGAGGGAGCGACGAACCGGAGCCGGTGCCGCCGAGCCGGTCCGAACTCCCTCGACCGAGCGGGCGACGATTACCTGAGAGGTAATTGAGATGGCCGCGCGCCGGTCATTACGGTCCCTGTATGGGCATGCGTTCCTCCGAAGACGACGGCGTCCTGGGGCTGCTTCTGCGTGACCTGCGGCGCCAGAAATCGCTCAGCAAGCAGATGCTTGCCGAGCGGGCCGGTTTTTCCCTGAACCATCTGAGGCGAATCGAGGCCTGCGAGCAGACTCCCGACGCCGAGACGGTTCTCCACATCGCCCAGGCGCTCGGGCTGCCGCCCGCGCACCGACAGCAACTCGTCGCCCGTGCGACCGCGGCGGGAAGGCTGCGCTGGTACGCCAGCGTCCCTCCGCTGCCGGATGACGTCCGCCCGGTTCTGGAGAAGGTGCTGACCGGTCATGAACCGTATCCGGCCATGGTCACCGACAGTTGCTGGAACATCGTGGCCCTCAACAACACGATGGAAATGCTGATGAGCGATGTGCCGGGCCACCTCCTGGCACCCGCCAATTTCCTCCGCATCATTCTCCACCCGGATGGGCTGGCGCCGCACCTGACCAATCTCGCCCAGGTTCGCTACCACGTCATACGTATGCTCCGACGCTGGAGCGAAATCACCGGGGACGCCCGCCTGTGGGAATTGGAAGCGTCCATAGAAGGCCTTCTGGAGACACGGGACACGGAATTCTCCACCTCCGAGGAATCGGAATTCACCGATTCCCGGGAGGCGGACGCTCTGCTTCTGCCCATCGAACTGAACCGGGAGGGGCACCTCCTGACCTTCTTCCACATCGTCACCTCGTTCGGCGAGCGCCCCGGCACCCTGTTCTCCGATCTCCCCTGCGGCCCGCTGAGCGGCATCGCACTCGAATCGTTCCTTCCGGCGAACACCGAGACCCGGGTCCTCCTCGGCTCGCCCACCCCGGTGTTCTCCGACGCCGGGGGCACGGCCGGCTCCACCCTGCACACACCTCCGGATCAGCAGCACGACAACGAAAGGAAGACCTCATGACGTCGTCCCAGAACGCGGGTACGGTCCCGGCGACGGGCGCCGCCCGTTCCGACAGCCTCCTGCGGTTCGCCCTCGTGGCGGACGTGGTCCTCACCGGTGCGAACGGCATCGGCTACCTCGCACTCGCCACGGTCCTGGACTCGTTCCTGGGCGTGCGCCTCGCGGTGCAGTACCCGGTGGGCGTGTTCCTCACGGTGTACGCCCTGTGGGTGCTGGTCGTCTCCCGCCAGGAGAACATCAGCCGCGGCGCGGTCTCGGTCATCATCACCATGAACGTGGCCTGGGCCGTGCTCAGCGTCGCGACGGTCGCCATGGACTCGCTGAGCGCGACGGGCATCGGCAACGGATGGATCGTGTTCCAGGGCCTGGTGGTGGCGGCCATGGGTGCGCTCCAGTACGCGGGCCTGCGGCGCATGTGAGGGTGTGCCGGGCCGGGGCGGACCGGGTCGGCGCACCATCAGCGGGACGTCAGGGCCATGTCAGGACCCTCTGGCAGACTCTTCACTGTGAACGGGACGGGAGACCGGACCGGGAACACGGAGAGGTGCCCGGAGTGGTTTATCGGGGACCGCGCGCAAGCAAGGTCGGGCCCGCAAAGGTCCACGCAGGTTCGAATCCTGCCCTCTCCGCAGCACGCAGCAATGGATCCGGCCCTGCACTCCACCAGGAGCAGGGCCGGATCTGTCTGACTTCCCGCTGCGCGGCGGCAGACCGCATTACCCGTCTATTCTCGTGGGGCGTGCAGGATGACTTCCAGTGTCACAGCAGACAGCATCGACTTCGACAACACGCTCCGTGCCGTGGCGGAGTTCAGCGACAATCCCAGCGCGTTCCTGGCCCTCAGCAGCGGTAATTCCCGTTTCTCACTGCCGGGTGTGCCCGGAGTGATCGTGTACCGGACCTCCGGTCCCTATCTGGTGCAGTTCGGCGGCCCCTTCTCTCCCCCGGACGCCGCGAGCCGGCTGCTGAAGGGCTTTCTGGAGTTCGCCGCCGCGCAGGATCGTCTGGTCGTGTCGGTCCAGCTCCAGCGGGCGGAGACCGGGCTGTACGCCGAGCACGGCTTCACCGTGAACCAGGTGGGCGCGTCGTACGCCATCGGCCTGGCCGACTTCAGCCTGCGCGGCACACGCTTCATGCAGCTGCGGAACAAGATCGCCCGTTCGTTCCGGGCCGGGCTCACGGTGACGGAGAGCCCCCTGGCGGACTGTGCGGAGGCGGTGGCGGAGGTCGACCGCGCCTGGCTGGGCAGCAAGGGCGAGCACGCCAAGCCGCTGGAGTTCCTGGTGGGTGAACTGGGCGGCGAGGCGCAGGCACTGCGCCGCCTCTTCGTGGGCCGGATCGACGGCAAGCCCGTCGGGTACATCTCCTACTCCCCCGCCCACGGCAGCCGCAGCGGCTGGCTGCACGACCTCAGCCGCCGGCTTCCGGACAAGGTGCCGGGCATCATGGAGGCCATCAACAGGACGGCCATCGACACCTTCGTCTCCGAAGGGGCCGACTGGCTGCACTTCGGGTTCACGCCGTTCACCGGGCTGGACGAGGAGTACGAAGTGCCGGGCGCCAGCAAGGGGTTCGCCTGGTTCATGCGGTGGCTGCTGGCCAATGGCGCGGCCGTGTACCCGGCTCAGACGCAGCTGGCCTACAAGCAGAAGTGGGCGCCGCTGGTACTGCCGGAGTACGTGGCCTTCCAGGGCGAGGCCCGGCTGAGCGGACTCCTGCACATCTTCAAGGCGGCCAACGCCGTCTGAGGCGGTGCCCCATCCGTCCGACCCGAACCGAGACCCGGGAGCTTGCCATGGGACCGACACCGGAGCAGCTGGAAGCCGCCGAGGGCCAGCTGCTGAACACCTTCTTCGGCCTGGCCGGCGCCCCGGACAGCGCCTCCGCCGCCGCCGCGGCGGACCTGGCACTGACGGAGCTGGACGCCCTGCTGGCCACGGCGCCCGAACGGGCCACCGCCTGAAGAACCACGGCGCCCGAACGGGCCGCCGACCGAAGAACCACCGCCGGACGGTCACCCCTCGCCGTCCGCAGGACCCCCTGGACCCACCGTCCCGGGGGTCTTGCGCGCTGTGCGCACCGTGTCCCGCCCGGCACCCGGCCGTGCGGGCACGACGGACAGACACGACAGACAGCGGGCGACGGGCAGGGGGCACGACCGACAACGGGCTCGACGGACAACAGGCAACGGACAGCGGGCGACGGACAACGGACACGGCGAACACGCACATCGAACTGCGGGCATGACGAACAGGGACCCGCCGTATCCGGTCCGGCGGGCCCCTGCGTGATGTACGGGCGTCGGCCCGGGTCGCTCAGTCCTGCGGCGGCAGGCCGTCGACCAGCACGATCTCGTCCGGAACCGGTCCGGCGGGCCGGTGCTCGGCCAGCCAGTCGAGGATGGCCCGGGGGTCGAGGCGCGGCTTGCCGGAATCGGCCGAGGCCACCACCGGCCGGGGATCGTCCGCGTACTCGGGGCGAACCGCCTGTACGGCGTACCGGCCGGTGCCGCGCAGCAGGTCCTCCTCGGCCACGGCGGCCCGGAAGCCGTTCGCGGTCAGCAGGTCCGTCACGAGCTGTACCCGGCCTTCGGTCGGGGTGCCCTTCTCGTCGTGGACCTCCATGCTGATCTGCTGGATCACGGGCCAGTGACGCTCGTCGACGCCCCGCAGGACGTCCAGCTCCGCCCGCTGCACATCGATCTTCAGCAGATCGATGCGCTCCACTCCGGTCTCCTCGATCACATCGGACAGCGCCCTCAGCCGGCAACGCCGTTCGGTGAGTTCGAAGTCCTTGGCGACCAGGGCCTCCACCTGGGCCAGGTGGTCGTCCCGGCCCGAGGCGCCGGCCTCCCGGGTGTTCGCCACGTACTGCTTGATCAGGTCGACCTCGTTGTCCAGGTCCGCGTAGTCACTGCGGCACGACATGATCGAGATGCCCGGATAGAAGTTGAAGACGATCTCCTGCTCCCGGTCGGACAGTCCGAAGGGCAGCAACCGCGCGAAGACTCCGTGCCGCTCGACGTTGCTGCGCAGCACGTCGAAGACGTCGGGCACCGGTTCGTAGGCGAAAACGCTTGCCGAGGGGCAGCGGGCACCGACGAAGAGGCTGAACATTCCGATATTCGCGCCCACGTCGAAGACCACGGCGTCCTCGCGGAGAGTGATGCCGCCCTGCAAGTAGGATTCGGCGGAAAATATCTCGTCGTAGAGAAAGCGCGTTTCGTGCGGATTTATCTCGGCGAGTTCGCTCAGCGGCCCGGCCGGTGAGAGGTCATTCGCGTTGTCCCAGCCCTGGACGCGCGCGGTCAGCCGGCCCGCGGCCGTCCGCTCCAGTCGCGCACGGGCGACGCCGGGGCAGCGCAGAATCAGATCGCGCACATCGTCGAGTTCCGTCGTCGGCGCATCCGGTGAAGTGGACCGGTCGGGCTTCGTCACGAGAAGTTCCTCCGTCATCGACAATCGCTTTCCGGGGTGCGTGGAGCGGGGAGCGGTGTGCCGGGGCGTCGGGTCAGGACGCGACCGCGGTACCGCACAGCGGGGTACGTGCCACCACGAGCCGTTCGGCGCCGCCCAGCGCCGGGTCCTGGTTGAGGATCGCCATCATGCAGCTCTTGACGCTCGGCGAGGGCTCCATCCCGAACTCCTCGACCAGGCGGCTGCGCAACTGGTTGTAGGTCTGTATGGCCTCGGCCTGACGGCCGAGCCGGTAGAGGCACACCATCAACAGCTCGAACAGCCGCTCCCGCCAGGGGGCGAGATAGGCGAGCATCTTCAACTCGCTCACGGCCTGCGCGTATCCGTCGATCGCGATGTCGAGCTGTATCCGCGTTTCCACGGCCGAGAGCCGGTTCTCCTCGAACTGCGCGGCGGCACTCTGGCAGATCGGGCCGCCCGTGACGCCCTCCAGCGGCGCACCGTGCCAGAGCGACAGGGCCCGGTCGAACAGCTCCCTCGCGGCGACCGGATCGTTCCGCGTCAGCCCGCGCGCCTGTTTTGTCAGGGAGCCGAAGAGGTGGACGTCCACCTCCAGCGGATCGATGTCCAGCACGTAGCTGGACGGGCGGGTGATGAGCCGCCGGCCGACGAACTCGTCGCCGAGCTCGGCGCGGAGCACCTTCCGCAGCCGGGCCACCTGGGCCTGTAACGCGTTTCCGGGCTGACTCGGTATTCCTTCCTCCCACAGCTCCTCGAAGAACTGCTCCTTGGTCACCGGCTCACCCGCCTTCAGGAGCAGCAGCGCGAGCAACGTGCACTGACGGGCACCCCGTAAAGCGGTCAGGCCGGTTCCGCTTGATATTCCAACTGAGCCAAGAACCCTGAATGTCACGAATCCCCCCGCGTCCAATCGTCCGTTGACCGTCGGGAAGGGCCGCCACTCGTCGAATGTTTATCGAGCATGCCCCTCGCTCGACCAACTGTGCAGGAGGGCATTTGGCAAAGTCCATTACCCACTCAGTAATTGACGACGCACCGGGGCCGTGATAAAACCCATTCTCGGCGGGATGTGCAAAAAAAGAGCCAAGAATACCTGTGCGTCGGCGGGTACGACCGAGCGTCCGCGTACCATCCGGCACACGGGCCCGGCGGCACCCGGAGCCGCGCGGCGACGCGCGGTCCGGCACCGTCGGACCCGGCCGTGACACTCACGCAGCCTGCGGTTCCGCGCCGTTGCGAGCCTCGTCGCTGACCTGCCCGAGGAAGGCGGCCACCTCGCGGTACGACGCCCAGACCGACACTTCGCGGTACGGGATGGTGTGCTCCGCACAGTAGTCGATGACCATCGGCCGCACATGCCGAAGATTGACACGGGGCATGGCGGGGAACAAATGATGCTCGATCTGGTAATTCAGCCCCCCGTACATGAAGTCGGTCAGCCGGCTGGACCGGATGTTCCGTGACGTCAGCACCTGACGGTGGAGCCAGTCGAGCTGGACATCGCTGCGGTAGACCACCATGCCCTTGTGGTTCGGGGCGAAGACGGCTCCCAGATACAGTCCGAACACCGCCTGGTTGAGGAGCACGAACACCACGCCGGTCAGTGGTGACAGCACGGTGAACACGGCGGCCAGGCAGACCACGGCGTGCGCCCCGATCAGCCCGAGCTCCAGGACGGGGCGGCGCAGCCCGCCCGCGCGCGCGGCCTTGAAGCCGGACGCGTGCAGCCGCCAGGCCTCCTGTCCCAGCAGCACGAAGAACATCACCGACTGGAAGCGGATGACGAACCGCTTGAAGCCGCTCGTCGCCTTCGCCGGCATCTCGTCCACGTCGAAGATGACCTGACGGCGCATCGTGTCCGGGTCGCGGTCGAGGTTGTTGGGGTTGCTGTGGTGCCGGTTGTGGTGGTTGATCCACCAGCCGTACGCGGTGCCCATCAGCAGGTTCATGTGGATGGCACCGAGCACCTCGGAGGGCACCTTGGCCTTGCTGATCTGCTTGTGGCCCGTGTCGTGCGCGATGAAGCCGGTCTGCACGAAGGCCAGTCCCAGCACGACCGCCGTCACCAGCTGCCACCAGGTGTCCCCGAACCAGAACAGGGCCGCCCAGCAGGCCCCGAACAGAACGAGGTTGGAGATTATCTTGAAGGTGAAGTAGTCCTTCCGGGGATCCATCAGCCCGGCCTGCTTGACCTGTTCGGACAGTTCCTCGAAGGAGCCTGTCGGCGAGATGGTCAGCGAGTCCTGTCGGGCAGGCATGAGCGTTCTCCTTCATGTCGAGCCGAATGGCGCCGCGGTCAGGCCGCGGTGAACACGAGCACGGCGTTCTGCCCCCCGAATCCGAAGGAGTTGCTCAGCGCGACTCCGATCGGCAGGGCCCGGGGCGCCTTCGCCACGATGTCGACCTCGATGGCGGGGTCGACGCTGTCGAGGTTGGCGGTGGGCGGCACGGTCCCCTGTTCCAGGGCGAGGACGGTGAGCGCCGCCTCGATGGCGCCCGCGGCGCCGAGCGAGTGCCCGGTCACGCCCTTGGACGAGGTCACCGCGGGACGCGTCCCGAGCACCCGCTTCAGCACCCGGGCCTCGGTGAGGTCGTTGAGCGGGGTCGAGGTGCCGTGCGCGTTCACGTGGTCGACCTCGTCCGGGGCCACCCCCGCGTCGCGCAGTGCCGTGCGGATCGCGCGTTCGGCGCCGCGCCCCTCGGGGTCGGGGGCGGTGGCGTGATGGGCGTCGGCCGACGCCCCGTACCCGCTCAGCCGGGCCCTCACCCGGGCGCCGCGGGCGCGGGCGTCGGCCTCCCGCTCCAGCACCAGCACCCCCGCGCCCTCCGCCGCCACGAATCCGTCCCGGTCGGTGTCGAACGGGCGGGAGGCCGCGGCCGGATCGTCGCTCCGCCTGGAGAGTGCTCCCATCCGGGCGAACCCGGTCAGCACCGTCGGGGTCAGGCTCGCCTCGGTGCCTCCCGTGATCACCACGTCGCAGGTGCCGGACCGCAGCAGGTCCCGCGCCGTGCCGATGGCGGTGGCGCCCGAGGCACAGGCCGTGGCGGTGACCAGGTTGGGACCGAGGGCGCCGAACTCCATGGCCGCGTAACCGGACACCATGTTGACCGCGGACATCGGCACCAGCATCGGCGAGACGGACGCCGCCCCCTGCCGGTCGAGGGTGCGGACCTGCTGCTCGAAGGTGGCGGTGCCGCCGAGCGCGTTGCCGAGGACCACGCCGACCCGGGCCCCGTCCCAGTCGGCGGGGTCGAGCCCGCTCTCGTGGACGGCCTCCGCCGCGGCGATCAGGGCCAGTTGTACGTAGCGGTCGAGCCGCCAGGCCCGCCGCCTGCCGAAGTGGGCCACCGGGTCGAAGTCGGCGGCGCGGCAGCTGAAGTCGACCGGCAGCCCGGACAGACCGGGGTCGCGGACCGCGGTCGGCTCGGCGTCCAGGACCCGCGTCCAGTTCTCCGCCACCCCGATGCCCGCGGGAGTCGCCAGTCCGAGGCCGGTGACCGCGATGTCACGGGCCCCGGCGCTGTCGCGGTCGGAGATCACAGCACGGCGCTCTTGTTGTCGATGAGGGCGATCAGGTCCTTGACCGACGATTCGGCGCCGACCTCCTCGTCGTCGATCTGTATGCCGAACTCACCGCCGGCGACCAGGGCGAATTCGACCAGGGCCAGCGAGTCCAGGTCGAGATCGCGCATCGTGGTGTCTTCGGTGACCTCCTCCGGCTCGACTCCGAACCGGCTGACGAGAACCTCGGTGATCCGGTCGAGAACGCTGGGCATCTCTGTCTCCTTAACGATGTACGCAGGGGGTGGGACGGGACGGGTGGTGGGACGGTGTGCTCGTGCCTGCCGTCAGACGGCGTCCAGCTGCGGCCAGCGCAGCGCGGTGGAGCCCCAGGCGAGGCCGCCACCGAAGGAGGTGAGCACCACGGAGTGGCCGGCGCGCAGGGTGCCGTCGGCCACCGAGTCGGCCAGCAGCAGCGGGACGGACGCCGCCGCGGTGTTGCCGACCCGGTCGATGTTGGACAGGGCGCGTTCGCCCGGCAGCCCGAGCTGTTCGGTGAGGGCGTCGAGAATGCGGGAGTTGGCCTGGTGGGCGGCGAGCCGGTCGAGGTCCCGCACGGTCCAGCCGGCCCGGTCGAGGACCTTGCGCACGGAGCCGGTCATGCGCAGCACCGCGTGCCGGAACACCTGCTTGCCCTGCATGGCGAAGTAGTGGTCACGGGGCCCGGCCGGTACGCCGCCGGCCCGCTGGCGCGAACCTCCGGCCGGTACCTCGATCAGATCGGAGAGGTGCCCGTCGGTGCCCAGGTCGAACCCGCCGAGCGCGCCCGGCTCGTCCGCCTCGCCGCGGCGCAGTACGACGGCTCCGGCACCGTCCCCGAAGATCGGACCGGTGCTGCGGTCCTCGGGATCGAGCAGTGTCGAGTAGGCGTCCGCGCCGATCACCAGGACGTCGTCCGCGGTGCCGGAGGCGATCAGGCCCGCCCCGGTCGCCAGTGCGTAGACGAATCCGGCGCAGACGGCCCCGATGTCGAAGGCCGGGACGCCGTCCAGACCGAGCCGCGCGGCCACCTCCGGGGCGGTCGCCGGGCACGGGCGGTCCGGGGTGGTGGTGGCGAGGACCACCGCGCCGACGGAATCCTGCTGCGCCGACTTCAGGGCCCTGGCCCCGGCCTCGACGGCGAGCGAACCGGTGGACATCCCGGGCTCGATCACATGGCGCTGCCGGATGCCGGTGCGGGTCCGGATCCACTCGTCCGAGGTGTCCAGCCGGGCGGCGAGCTCCTCGTTGGTCACCACCCGGGGCGGCAGCCAGGCGCCGAGCCCGCACAGCACCGCGGCCGGTGCGGTCGGCCGCCCGGCCGCGGCCGGGCCCGTCATGCGAGGGCCTCTTCCAGCCCCATGTACTTCAGGCGCTTGGCCTTCATGTCGTCGGACCACTGGTCGGCGGTGTCCTGCCGCTCCTGCGCGGTGGTGTCGATCAGCCGCCGGCCCGGCCAGATCTCGTAGTCGCCCACCACGTCACCGTGGCGGCGCAGCCCCTCCTGGAACCTCTCCTCGCGCCAGTGCACCATGTCGTGGGTGGGGAGCTCCGCCCACATGTCCATGCCGCGGCGGATGAGTTCGACGACCCGGTCCTTGTCCTGCGGGTGGTCGAGCAGATGACGGCGCGCGATGTCCGCCCCGACCGTCAGATGACGGATCTCGTCGATGCCGGCGCCCTTGTCGATCTCCGCTGCCGCCGGGTCGAGGGGACGCCACTTGCGCTCGCTCAGTTCGGCGGCGGGGGCGAGGGCGCCCTCCAGGATGATGGTCATCATCACCACGCCGCCGATGAAGTCGCGGTCGTCACGCATGATCTCCAGGCTGCGCTGCTCCAGCGGCTTCAGCACGCTGTCCTTGTACGGCGAGGCGAAGGCGTCGACGGCCTCGACCAGCCGCTCGGGGGCGATGCCCAGCGCCAGCAGGTGGTTGCGGAAGACCATGGCGTGCCGGCACTCGTCCAGCACCTGGGTGGCATAGAACTCCATCGTGTCGTTGTCCGGCGCGATCGGGACCAGGTACGACAGCACCCGGGTGGCCTTCTCCTCGGCCAGTGCCCGGAAGGCGTACTCCTGGGTGATGGCCTCGAAGAACGGCCCCTCCAGCATGTACGGGGCCACGGTGAGCGCGGGGTCGTGTCCGTCCGGCCGGCCGCGCAGGGTGCCCTGCGGTACGGCCTGCAGCCAGTAGCGGAGGTTGCAGTCCGCCGCGGTGAGCTCCAGGTCCATGGCCCCTTCGAGCAGTCCGGGGGCCTGGTCCCAGTCCGCCTCGGCGGGAATCTGCGTGGTCATGTGGTTTCCTCCTCGATCCGGATGTGACCGGGGTGAAGATGCCCGGCGAAGTACAGCAGTGGGGCCCCGTCGCCCTCGGTCGCGCAGGCCGTCACGGTGGCCAGTACGACCATGTGGTCCCCGGCCGGAACGCATTCGTGCACCCGGCAGTGCAGCCAGCTCAGGGCGGACCGCAGCCTCGGCACACCGCCCTCGCCCGGCGTCCACTGCACCCCTTGGAACTGGGCGCGTCCCACGCTCTTGGAGCGGCTGGCGAAGTGCCGGGCCAGCGCGGACTGGTGGGCGGCGAGCACATTGACGGTGAAGTCGCGGTGCTGCGCGATGCGCGGGAGCAGCGAACTGTCGTTCTGCAGACAGACGGAGATCAGCGGAGGTTCGTGGGAGACGAAGGAGAACGCGCTGACCGTGCTGCCGTGCACCGCTTCCCCGCTGCCCACGGTCACCACCGACACCCCGGTGGGGAACCTGCGGGCCGCGCTCCACACCGTGGTCTCGACGACCGGCCGGTGCGCCGTGCCGATCGGCGAGCTCATGAGGTGGCGGACTGACGGGCGGGAGCCGGGGCGGGGGCGGAGGCCCGGGGCCTTCCCGTTCCCTGCTCCACGGCCGCTTCCAGCGCGGCGAACTGCGGATGGACGACGGGCTCGAAGCTGACACCGAACGGCTTCAGGAAATTGCCGAACAGGGCCCGGTCGCCGCACAGATGGATGGGGAGGGCGAGCAGCGCCCACTCGTTGCCGATCAGCAGGATCCACAGCAGGGCGACGGCGCCCTGGGTCGCCATGCTGTGCATGGTGTTGTACAGCACGTAGTACGCCTTCGGTATCCGCTTGGTCCTGCTGCGGTGGTAGGCGATGGCGCCAGGGATGTAGCCGATCAGATCGATGTAGACGAAGAGCAGGGCGAAGGGCCACCAGCGGATGTCGCCCAGGTGCCGGAAGAAGAAGTAGAAGCTGACACCGAGGGCGAAGAGGTATTCGAGCCGGATCAGCCGGTAGGTGGTCCTGGTGTCGAAGCGGTTGAGCGCGTCCATCAGGCGCCTCCTCGGGCGGAGAGCGAGTGGGCCGGCTCCGGAGCGGGACCGGGCAGATCGGTGAGCGCCTCGCCGCCCTCCAGCACCGTGATGGAGCCGAAGAGCCCTTCGAGTACGGAGCAGATGGCCCGCTTGATCACGCGTTCGGCGATGGGGTCCATGATTCCCACGAGGCTCTCGATGCCGAAGTCGTAAGTGACCTCGAAGCGGACCTCGATGCCGGAGCCGGCCGGGGTGAGCTGCCAGCTGCCCCGGAATTCCTCGAAGTCGCCGTCGGTCTGGTCGAATTCGATCCTCAGCTTCTCCGGATCGACGATCTCCGCCTCGTTCCAACGCATGATGCCGCGCCGGAAGTTGACCTCCCAGTCGCTGTCACGGGGTGCGTTCGGGGCGGTGGGCTGGTGGGTCTCGACGACGTGGATGTCCTCCGCGATGTCCGCGAAGCGGGTGAAGTCCGCGATGGTCTCGAAGGCCGCCGAGGGATTCTCGGTGTCCAGGGCCACCAGGAGGTGAATGCTTCTCACGGTGATTCTGCTCCAGTTGTCGCAGGGGGAAGGGCGGCCGTACGGTCCGGTAGCTCAGAGCCCGACAGGCTCTCAGGCGATGACGGCGAGGGCGGCCTTCTCGAAGGCGTCGAGGAGGAACTGCACGTCGTCCTGGCTGAGCACCGCCGGTGGGGTCAGTCGCATGACGGTGGAGGAGTTGAGCGAGTGGTTGGCGAGGACGCCGGCGCCGATCAGCTCCAGGAGCAGGTCCCCGGCCAGTCCCGGCACGGTGAACTCCAGGCCGATGAGCAGACCCGCTCCGCGTACTTCGAGCAGCCGGTGGCCGAGCACCTCGCGCGCGATCCGCTCCAGCTCGGTCAGCAGCAGCCGCCCCAGCTCGTCGGACCGTTCGACCAGGGAGTCCTCCTTGATGGCGGCGAGCGCCCCGCGGGCGGCGGCCATCGCGAGCGGGTTGCCGGAGAAGGTCGAGGTGTGGATGAACGGGTCCTTGTCGAAGGGCCGGAACACCTGAGGGGTCGCGACCAGCGCCGAGACCGGCACCACACCGCCGGCCAGCCCCTTGCCCACCAGGAGGATGTCCGGCACGACGCCCTCCCGGTCGGCGCCCCACCAGGTGCCGAGGCGGCCGAGTCCGGTCTGGATCTCGTCGAGCACGAAGAGCGCGTCGTACTCGCGGCAGAGCCGGGCCACGTCCCGCAGATAGCCCTCGGGCGGCACGATCACCCCGGCCTCGCCCTGCACCGGCTCGACGATGACGCAGCCCTCTCCGGGGTAGCGCGCCAGCTCGGCCTCCAGAGCGGCCGCGTCGCCGTACGGCACGTGGGAGACCTGCGGCAGCAACGGCCGGAACGGTTCCTGGAAGACGTCCTTCGCGGTGAGACTGAGGGCGCCCATGGTCTTGCCGTGGTAGCCGAGGTCCATGGAGATCAGCCGGCCGCGGCCCTGGGCGCGCGCCAGCTTGATGGCGCCCTCCACCGCCTCCGCGCCCGAGCCCGCGAAGTGCACCTTCTGCAACCCGGCGGGAACGACGTCGATCAGTGCCTCGGCCGCGTCGACGACGGCGGGTTCGAGGAGCAGCCGGGTGGCGACCGGGTTGGTGTTGAGCTGCCGGGTCACCTCGGCGACGACCCGTGGGTGCCGGGCGCCCATCAGGAAGACGCCGTATCCGCCGCAGTTGAGGATGCGGCTCCCGGACGCGGTGTGGATCCAGGGGCCCTCGGCGGCGACCTCCACATCGCCGCCGAACATCTCGCCGAGCGAGGCGCGGCCCTTGCTCAGGAAGCGGCGGTAGCGGTTGACGAGATCGGCGTACGGGTCCTTGGCGGGCGCCGGCGCGGTGTCGGTGTACGTGGTGGTCATCGTGGACGCTCCCGGTGTCATGCCACGACCAGCGGCTGGCCGGCGTAGTAGTCGAGCAGGCCGTCGACGGTGCTGGTGCGCGACGGCGGGTGGAAGGCGATCGCGTGGGTCGCCGCGGCGAGGTACGCGATGTCGGAGGAGGAGACGAAGGCCATGCCGCCGAGCATCTCCACGGCCTGTGAGGTGATCTCGGCGATCAGCTTCTGCACACCGAACCGGGTGACCAGGGCGGCCGCGAGCCCGTCGTTGTCGGTGTCGCCGTCCATGACGCGCCGGGCCAGTCCCTCGGTGAGCGCGGCCGCGGTCTCGATGCCGACGGCGAGCGCCCCGCGGTCGGCGGCGGCGCCGCGCCCGCGCTTGAGCACCCGGTCGACCAGGGAGCTGGCCATGCCGGTGTAGGCGGCGCACACGATCATCTGGAACCAGATCAGTCCGACCTCCTGGAGCTCGCTGAGCTCCTCGGCCAGTTCGGCCGGCGGCTGGAGGATCTGCCGATCGGTCACGAACACATCGGTCAGACGCACCTCGTTGCTCTCGGTGCCCTGCAGCGCGCTGGTCTTCCAGAAGGGGTGCACGCTGATGCCGGGGGTGTCGGCGGGCAGGATCAGGAAGCCCATGTCGACCGAGCCGTCCGGCCGGCGCATCCCGACGCTCGCGGTGATCAGATCCATGGACTTCGACAGGCTGCACGGCTTCTTGGAGCCGGTCAGCAGATACCCGCCGTCCACCGGCCGGGCCTCCATGGTGGGGCTGAGGATCCCCTGCTCGGTGCGTCCCTCGGCGAAGGCCGAGGCCACCAGCAGGCGTTCCTGGGAGACCCGCTTCAGCAGCAGGTCGTCGAGGTCCGTGCCGTCCGCGAAGGTGTCGGCGACACCGAAGAGCGTGCCGATCGAGAAGTGGTGCATGGCCGTCGCCACGGAGAGGGAGGGGGCCGCGGCGCCCAGGGCGCGCACCACCCGGGCCGCCTGGAGCGCGGTGGCGTCCGCCCCGCCGAACGCGGCGGGCACCAGCAGATTGGATCCGCCGTGGTCACGGAAGATCCCGACGGCGGGGCTGTCACCGGACTCCAGCTCGGCGAAGGGGACTTCGGCCAGCCGGTCCAGCAGGCCGGGCAGCAGCGCGTCACAGGTATCTCGGTCGGCTTGCATGAACTGCATTACTGCTCCTCAGAGTTGTTTACCGGCGTGGTGGTCGGCAGCGGCCCCGGACGCATTCCGGCGAGCTCGGCGTACGCTCCGAACACCGCCTCGCGCGGCCGTACTCCGGTGGCGCGGGAGACACCCTGCAGATGAGTGGTGCGCAGCATCGGGTAGTTGGCCTCGCCGAAGGCGCCGCCAGTGCGACCGGTGCCGCCGTGCGTCGGCAGATAGGGCAGGAAACCGATGTGCGAGTCGTTGACCTTGAGCAGTCCGCCGTTGGACACCTCGTCCACGAAGCGGTCGGCGACGGACTCGTCCTTGGCCCACAGCGAGTTGCGGAGCCCGTACGGGTTGCTGTTGACATAGGCGAGCATCCGGTCGAGCAGTTCGCCGTCGGGGGCCTGCTCGGGCACGATGACCGGCAGCAGCGGGAAGAACGTCTCCTCGGCGACCGCCTCGATGTCCCGGCAGTGTTCGAGGCCGTCCACCCGCAGGACCGTCGGCTCCAGGAAGAGGCCCGTGTCGGAGGGTGTGCCGTCGGTCTCCATCCGGCGGGCGCCGTGGACCAGGGTGGCGCCCTTGTCCAGGGCGTCCTGGACGTAGGCGTAGAAGCGCTCGCTGCGCAGTACGGGGGAGAGCAGCGCGCCGGGGTCCTCGGGCAGTCCCGGGCGGATCAGTGACGCGGTCAGCCGCAGGCGTTCCAGCAACTGCTCGGCGACGGCGGGGTGCACGATCACCTGGTTGGGCACCATGCAGATCTGCCCCGAGCCGAAGAAGCACTCGACGAGTGCCTCGCAGGCGGCCTCCAGATCGGCGTCGTGCCAGATCAGCACGGCGTCGTTGCCCGCGAGTTCGAGGACGGGCTTCTTGCCGTGCGCGACGCAGTCCCGCTCCAGCTCCAGGCCGGTGGTCACGCCCCCGGTGTAGAAGATGTCGTTGATGTGCGGGCTCTCCAGCCAGCTCTTGATGGCAGGTCCGGGGCGGGAGCAGAAGACATTGAGCGTGCCCGGGGGAGCGCCGATGTCGTCGAGCGCCGGGGCGACCAGCTCACGCATCGCGTACATGACGCCGAGCGGTGCGCTGCGCGGGGCCCGTACGACCACGGCGTTGCCGGCGATCAGCGGGGTGATCCCGAACAGGGCACTGCTGGCGGGAGCGTTCTGCGGCGGGTTGACGGCGACCACGCCGTCCGCCACCCGCCGTACGGTCATCCGCCGGCCGGCGTGCTCGATGCTCTGCTCCATCTGCCGGGCGCACCAGCCGAGGGTCTCCTCGCTGAAGATCTCCAGCAGTCCGGCCACCTGCCATTCGGCGAGCGCCCTGGGGTTTCCTTCGGCGATGAGCAGGTCGACGAACTCCAGGTGGCGGCGGAGCAGCCGTTCGCGGATTCCCCGGCCCAGCGCGAGACGCTGTTCCAGCGGAAACCGGGCCCATACCGGAGCCGCCGCGGCCGCTTCGCGGGACGCCTCCTCGACCGTGCGGTCGTCGGCCAGCGCGCAGCGTCCCACGACAAAGTCCGCCGCGTCCGCGGGATCGGCTTTACCACGTTCCAGTTTCCGCTTGAGTGTCAGGCTCCTGAACACATCGTCAAGAATCGACGACGTCTTCACCGTGTAGACGTGTCTTTCTGCCGGCACCTCATGTCCGGCGATATACGAGTCGTAGCTGAGGAACACGGGTCGGGACGGCCGCGAACCACTCGTGGCGACTTGCCCGAAGGTCCCTGTGGGAGATTCCACGATTCGACGTCTTCCTTCCGAGGTGCTGGACGCTGGACGCTGCGGAGACAAAGGCTGCGGAAACACGGAAGTGGCCGAAAGCTGCGCGACTCGGCACGTCGGCGATTCTGGCAGGGCGCACTGATACGGCCCTGACGGTCGACTGACCCATCCGGATAGTGGACGGGCACGAGGCCACACGTCCGAGATCAGGACAGTCCGGATTCTTATCGTCGATTCGCTGTTTATTTACGAGGAGACCAACACCGGGGCAGGGGCTTAAAAGCCCTGCGGCCATGGGCGAATCATTCCGGCCAAAGTTTATTACAGCTCACGGCCGGGCCAGGAAGGGTGAAGTCCACCTGCCACCATGGACTAATGCGCGGACACACGATGCCCAGCGGACACACGAAGCCCAATCGAATCGGCCCCATGCTCCGGGAGTGGCGCCACCGACGCAATCTGAGCCAAATGGCACTCGCCTTGATGGCGGAGACATCCAGCCGTCATCTGAGCTTCATAGAGACCGGGCGCGCCAGGCCGAGTCGCGAACTGCTCCTGCGGCTCTGCGACCAGTTGGACGTGCCCGTGCGTCAGCGCAATCGTTTGATCATGGCCGCCGGATATGCGCCGGCCTATGAGGAGACTCCCATCGGCGAGTCCCACATGGATCGAGCCAATGAGGCCGTCGAGCGGCTCCTCACCGGCCACGAGCCGTACCCCGCCCTGGTCTTCGACACCTTCTCGGATCTGTGCCGCGCCAACAGATCGGCGATGGCGCTGCTGGACGGTGTGGCGGAGGAGTTGCTGCTGCCGCCCGTCAACGTCGTGCGGCTCGGGCTGCATCCGATGGGTATGGCACGGCGGATCACCAACTTCGCCGAGTGGCGCCGGCATCTGCTCTCCCGGCTGCGGCGCGATGCCGCGTTCACCAACGACGAGCGGCTCGACTCCCTGTACGAGGAGGTTCGCGCCTACCGTTACCCGTCGGGTCTGCTGGAGTCCGAGTCGAGCTCCCCCGACCCGGCGGACGCCCACCACATCGCGATTCCGCTGCACATCCGCGCGCTCGGGACCGAGTTGAGTTTCTTCAGTGCCGTGACCGCCTTCGTGGCGCCTGTCGACATCGTGCTGGCGGAGCTGACCATCGAGACTTTCTATCCCGCCGACACGCACACGGCCGCCACGCTCCACTCCCACCGCTGGAGCGAGCATCTGCGCGCCGCGGTTCCGGAGGGCTCCCCCCTGCTGCCGACCGGCCGCTGAGCGCACCGGCGACTGCGGGTGCGCTCAGCGGGTCCGGGTGCGGATGCGGGTGCGCATACACGAATCGGACGGCTTCGCCGGTACGGGCTTTCCCGGCAGCAGTTGGATGGCGACGACCAGGACGAGCGCGAGGGCGGCCAGGTAGACCAGCCCGGCGTCCAGCCCGTCCGCGGCGCTCGCCGGGGCGGCGTCGACGCTGCCGTAGTAGATGATGCCGATCAGCGCGACGCCCAGCGCGTTGCCCACCTGCATCATCGTGGTCAGGGCCCCCGAGGCCGCACCGGCCAGACGGGGCGGAATACCGGCCAGGACCGTCGAGTTGAGCGGCGCCATCACCATTCCCATCCCTGCTCCGTCGAGCAGCAGGGCCGGGGCGAGCAGCCAGATGTTCCCCTCGACGCCGATGCGGGAGACCGTGAGGAAGAGCAGCAGTTGGCCGACCGCGATGAACACTCCGCCGAGGGCCAGGGCCTGTCGCCCCAGCCACGCGCCGAGCCGCCGCCCGGAGACGGACGTGACGAAGAACCCGACGCCCATGACCGTGAAGGTGAGACCGGAGTCCAGTGCGCTCAGTCCGCGGCCCTGCTGCAGATACAGCGCGAGGACGAGGAAGAACGAGGCCATCCCCGAGTAGAAGACGATCACCGCGAACAGTCCGACGGTGAACGCACGCTGGCGGAAGAGCCCCGGATCGAGCAGCGGTGAGCCACCGCTCGCCGACAGCCGTCGCTGATGCAGCAGGAAGGCTCCGAGGAACGGCACGGCGAGGACCAGGCACACCCAGGTCCAGGCCGGCCAGCCCGCCTCCCGGCCTTCGACCAGCGGCAGCACCACGGCCACCAGCCCCAGGGTGACCAGCAGCATCCCGGGGATGTCGAGCCGGCCGGCCCCCTCGGCACGTGACTCCGGGATCAGCTTCGGGGTCAGCAGCAGAGCGGCGGCGCCGATCGGCACATTGATCAGGAAGCAGCTGCGCCAGCCCAGCCCGGCGACATCGGCCTGGATCAGCGCCCCGCCTATCAGCTGGCCGCCGACCGAGGCCGAGGCCAGGACCAGGCCGTACGCCGTGAACGCCCGAGCGCGGGAGGCACCGGTGTACGTGACCCCGAGAATGGTCAGCACCTGCGGCGAGAGCACCGCGGCCCCGATGCCCTGGGCGACCCTGGCGAGCACCAGCACCGAGGCGTCGGGCGCGATCCCGCACACCAGCGAGGCCGCCGTGAACAGCAGCAGCCCGATGACGTACAGCCGGCGTCGGCCGAAGATGTCGCCCAGCCGTCCCGCCGTGATCAGGCCACAGGCGTACGCCAGCCCGTATCCGGCCACGATCAGCTGGACCTGGGCCGTACTCGCACCGAGTTCGCTCTGCACCGCGGGGATCGCGACGTTCACGATGAAGAAGTCGAGTACGACCATGAAGGTGCCGGCCAGGATCACCGGCAAGGCCAGGGAGCCGGTTCCCTCCGCGGTGGCGCGGCCCGCTTTCGGTGGTGCGGTGTTGACGTCGTTCACAGCGCTCTTCCCCACGCTCGAACCAGTACGAGTTCCGCCACCTTCCGCGCGCGGTGGAGAGGGTGTCGATTACCTGGCAGGTAATTGTCCGGCCCCTGCCCGCTGCCTAGCGTCGAGTGGTACGGACACGAGGCGGCGGTGGCGGCAAGGTCCCCGTCCGTCGCGGCGCAAGCGCGGGAGGGGCAGATGGTCCAGGAGAACGCGGGGCTCGGCGCCGCTTGGTTCCACACCGGCCGGGCACGGCCCGACGCGGCGTGCCGGCTGTACGTGTTCCACCACGCGGGCGGGTCGGCCGCGACGTACGCCCGCTGGGCGCAGATGCTGCCCGACGACGTGGAGGTCGCGGCGGTCCAGCTGCCCGGCCGGCAGAACCGCCGCGCCACCCCCGCGTTCACCGATCTGGACGACCTCGTCGAGGCCGTGTACGAGGCCCTGGAGGACGACCTCGACGGACGTCGCTTCGCGTTCTTCGGGCACAGCATGGGCGCGCTGATCGCCTATCGGTTGACCCTCGCCCTGCAGAAGGACGGTGCCCCCGCTCCCGCTCTGCTCGCGGTCTCCGGATGGGAGGGGGGCGCGCACCGGCCGAGCCCGGTGCCCGTCGCCCAGCTCTCCGACGAGGAATTCCTGTCCCGTGTGGGGGAGTTCGGGGGCCTGCCGCCGGAGGTCACCGGCAACCGCGAGCTGCTCGACCTCGTACTCCCCACGCTGCGCGCCGATTTCACCGTGGTCAACGGATACACGGACGACCGTGCGCGGGTCGACTGCCCGGTGGTGGCCTACGGCGGGGCCTCGGACCCGCTTCTGGGCGGGGGCGCCATGGGCGCGTGGGCCGACCGGGCGGACGCGTTCCTGGGGCTCAACGAGCTGCCGGGCGGTCACTTCTACATCTACGAGCAGGCCATGGCGGTGGGCGCGGATCTGGCGCGCCGGCTGCGCCGCGGCGCGGCGGGCCCGCGCCGGGGCTGACACCGGCACTGGCTTCGGCTCTCGCACCGGCTTCGGTGCCGAGGCCGGTGCAGGAGCCGACGCCGGGGCCGAAGCTGGTTTCGGTTTCGGTTTCGGCACCGGTACCGGTACCACCGTCAGCCGTCAGTGGATCTTGCTGGCCCGCCCCGCCCAGAACCGGTCCCGCAGTTCGCGGCGGAGCACCTTGCCGGTCGAGTTGCGGGGCAGGCCGTCCAGGAAGTCGTACCGGACGGGGATCTTGAAGTCGGCGATCCGCCCCTTCAGGGACAGCATCAGTTCCCTCGGGGTCGCCCGCATACCCTCGTTCAGCACCACGCAGGCATGCACCGCCTCGCCCCAACGGGGGTGCGGGGCTCCGATGACCGCCACCTCGGCCACCGCGGGGTGCTTACCGAGTGCCTCCTCCACCTCGCCGGGGTAGACGTTCTCCCCGGCGACGATGATCGTGTCCTTGATCCGGTCGCAGAGATAGAGATAGCCGTCCTCGTCGAGGTAGCCGGCGTCCCCCATCCGCAGCCATCCGTCCGTCAGGGTCCGCGCGGTGGCCTCCGGCAGGTTCCAGTAGCCCAGCATGACCGCGGCCGACCGCACCCACACCTCACCGGTCTCCCCCGTCGCACAGGTCCTGCCGTCGGCGACGATCCGTATCTCCACCCCCGGGCACGCGCGCCCGGCGGCACGCAGCCGGGGGCTTCCCGGTATGTGGTCGGGCATCGGCAGCAGGGCCACCGCGTTGCCCGTCTCGGTGGCGGCGTAGGCCTGCACCAGATCGGCCTCCAGCACGTCGAGGGAGCGGACCAGCAACTCCTCCGCGATCGGCGAGCCGCCGTAGACCGCCTTGCGCAACGTCGCGAAGGTCTCCTTGGACGCGGCGGGCTCGGCCAGCATCATCTGGAGCATGGCCGGGGCGACGAACGTGGTGGTGACGCCCACGTCCCTGATCAGGGCGACCGCTTCCTGCGCGACGAACATCCGCATGACCACGTTCGTCACACCGGCGGTGAACCCCTGCATGGACCAGGAGAGCCCGGCGATGTGCAGTCCCGGCAGCCCGATCAGGCTCTTGTCGCCGGGTTTCCAGTCCACCCAGTCCAGGCCGTTGTCGTCCATGGCGCGGCCCAGCGCGAAGAAGCTCCGGTGGGGCAGGACCACGCCCTTGGGCAGTCCGGTGGTGCCGCTCGTGTACATCTGGGCGACGGGCTGGGCGGGGTCGGGGCGATATCCGGTGCCGGAGTCCGGGAAGCCGGACTTCCAGTCCGCGTAGCCCGCGCCGCGCCGTCCCAGGACGTCCATTCCGACGATCGTTTTCAGCTCCGGCAGTTCGGTCTCGATCTGCTCGGCGGTGGCGCGGTACTCCTCCTCCACGAAGAGCAGCCGGGCGCAGGAGTCGCGCAACTGGTGCTCGACCTCGCTCTCGATGAGCCGCCAGTTGACCGGTACCAGGACGGTGCCGCTCTTGGCACAGGCGAAGGCGATCTCGTAGTAGTACTGCGACTCCATGCCGAGGAACGCGACCCGGTCGCCGGGAGCGAGCCCCGCGGCGAGCAGGGCATGCGCGGCGCGGTTGCTCTCACGGTCGAGTTCGGCGTACGTCACCTCGGTGCCGAGGTGGATCACGGCGACGTGATCGGGCCGGACTGCGGCGTGGTGTCCGGGGATGGCGGCGAGTGTCTCTGGCGTGGCCTCGTCCATGGTCTCTCCATCAACAGGTCCGGCTGTTCGGAAGGTTGCTGCCCGGCCGGATGCGGCGCGGGGTTCAGTCCGAGGTCAGCCGTTGCTCGGCGAACTCGGCCAGGGAGCGTGCGCTGGGGTGGTCCAGAACCTCGGACACCGTGGTCCTGCGGCCCAGGGCCGTGCCCAACTGCCCGCTGAGCCGGGCGGCGGCCAGCGAGTCCAGGCCCAGGTCGAGGAAGTGCGCGCCGGGTTCGATCTCCGCGGGGTCGTCGAACTGGAGCTCGACGGCCATCAGCGCACGGATGTGTCCGGTGAGGGCGGCGAGCCGTTCGTCGTGGCCCATGGAGAGCAGTCGCCCGGTGTCCAGCTCCGCCGGGGCGGTGGCGACGGGCCCGGCCTCCGGGGCGTCCGGTGTGGTGTTCGGCCGGACACCCGCTCCGGTCCCGCGCGAGAAGCGGCGCGGGTTCGCCGACCGGAGCCAGTACTCCTGGCGGTCGAAGGCGTAGCCCGGCAGCACCACCCGCCGTATCCGCCGCTCCGCGTGGAAGCCGGTCCAGGACACCGGGTATCCGGCGGCGTACAGCTTGGCCGCCGACGACAGCAGCGCCAGGTCGTCCTGTTGCGACGCGCGCAGGCTGGGCAGCCAGATGTCGCCCGGGGCGTCGAGGTTCTCCCGGGCCAGCGAGGACAGCGTGGCGGACGGCCCGATCTCGATGTACGCGTGCCTGCCGCGCCGGGCCACGGTGCGCATCCCGGCCGCGAAGTCCACCGGTTCGGCGATGTGCCGGACCCAGTAGTCGGGCTTGGAGATGTCCCGCCAACGGGCCACCTGGCCCGTGAGGTTGGAGATCAGGGTGAACTCGGGCTCGTGGAAGACGATGTCGTCGAAGGCCGCCCGGAACTCCTCGGTGACCGCGCCCATCAGCGGTGAGTGGAAGGCGTGCGAGACGGGCAGCCGCTTGACCCGCACGCCCTCGGCGGCCAGCTCGGTGGTCGCCGCGTCCAGCGAGGCGGCGCCTCCCGAGATGACGCACTGCGTGGGTGCGTTGTACGCGGCGACGGCGAGGTCCTCGTACGACTCCACCAGGGCGTTCACCGTCTCGGCGGCGGCCCCGACGGCCGCCATGCCGCCGGGAGCGGTCACCGAGTCCATCAGCCGGGCCCGGACCGCCACCAGCCGGACCGCGTCGGCCACGGTGAAGAGTCCGGCGACGGTCGCGGCGACCACCTCGCCGATGCTGTGACCGATGACGGCGGAGGGCCGCACGCCCCAGGAGAGCCACAGCCGCGCCAACGCGTACTCCAGGACGAACAGGGCGGGCTGGGTGTACCGGGTGCGATGCAGCTCCTCGGCGTCCTCGGTACGGCCGAACATCAACTCGCGGATGGAGCGGCCCAGATGCGGGGCGAACAACTCGTCCAGCTCGTCGACGGTTCGGCGGAAGAGCGGGTGGCGCCCGTACAGGGCGAGGCCCATGCCCGGGTGCTGCGCGCCCTGTCCGGTGAACAGGAAGACCGCTTTGCGTACGGCCTCCGGCCTGTCGGCCACGGGCCTGGTGGCCCGGTCGGCCAGCAGGGCGGAGAGACCGGCGTGGTCGCGGACGACGCCGGCGATCCGGTGGTCGAAGTGGGCGCGACCGGCGTTGCCGGTGTAGCAGACGGCGTCGACGGGCAGGTCGGGCCGGTCGGCCAGCAGTCGCTGGTAGCGCTCGATCTGCAGGGCGAGGGAGCGGGCCGACTTCGCGGACAGCGTGAAGACATGACCGCGTTCCCGGCCGGCGCCGTCGGGCCGCCCGTCCGCCTCGCGGCTCGCGTCCCCGGACCGGCCGGCGCGGCTCGCGTCCCCGGACCCGCCATCGGCCTCGCGGCTCGCGTCCCCGGTCGGGTCCGCCTGTTCTCGGGCGGGGGCGTCCGCGTCGGCGGGTGCCTCTTCGAGGATTGCGGACGCCAGAGTTCCGGCGAAGCCGAAGGAGTTGACCATCGCGCGTCGGGTGCCGGACGTCCAGGGGCGGGTCTCCGTGGGGATCTCGACCGGAGAGACCTCCCAGGGAATGCGTGACGACGGCTTCTCGAAGTTGAGGTGGGGGAAGATCTCGCCGCTGCGCAGCTGGGCGACGGCCTTGATGACTCCGCCGATCCCCGCGGCCGGCTCCATGTGTCCGAGATTGGTCTTGGCCGAGCCGACGATCACCGGATCGTTCCTGCTGTGCGACTCCGCGAAGACCTCGCTGATCGCACCGATCTCGATCGGGTCCCCGAGAGGGGTTCCGGTGCCGTGTGCCTCCACGTACTGGATGTCGCCGGGCTCCAGCCGGGCGCTGCTGAGCGCCCGCCGCAACAGGGTCTCCTGCGCGGCGCCGTTGGGCACGGTGAGCCCGGCGCTCTCCCCGTCCTGCCCGACGGCGCTGCCACGGACGAGCGCCAGGACGGTGTCGCCGTCGCGCCTGGCGTCCGAGAGCCGCTTCAGCACGATCATGCCGCAGCCCTCGGCCCGGCCGTAGCCGTCGGCCGCGTCGTCGAAGGTCTTGCAGAGGCCGTCGGGCGAGAGCGCGGTGAGATCGGAGAAGAGCGCGGTGCTCCGGGGGTGGTGGATGGCGTTGACCCCACCGGCCAGGGCGATGTCGCACTCGCGGCGGCGCAGCCCCTGTACGGCGAGGTGGAGCGCGACGAGGGAGGCCGAGCAGGCGGTGTCCACGGTGATGGAGGGCCCGCGCCAGCCGAGGAAGTACGAGAGTCTGCCGCAGATGCCCGAGTGCGAGACCCCGGCCGCGATCCGGCCGTCCAGTTCGTCGTCGGGAAGCTCGTCCATCTCCATCACGTAGTCGAGGGAGCTGGCGCCCACGTAGATGCCGCCGTTGCCGTGCCGCAGTGCGGTCGGGTCGATTCCGGCGTGTTCGAGGGACTCCCACGCCGTCTCCAGCACCAGCCGCTGTTGCGGGTCCAGACAGTGCGCCTCGGCCGGGGCCGTCCTGAAGAACTTGGGGTCGAACCGTTCGAGGCCGTCGAGGAAGCCGCCGCCCGTGGTCCGGATGACGCCGCGGCCCTCACCGGACGCGTATGCCTCGACGTCCCAGCGGTCCTTCGGGAGCGGGCCGATGGCGCTGCGTCCCTCGCGCAGGAACTCGGTGAATTCCTCCAGGGAGTTGTTCCCGCCGGGAAAGCGCAGGCCGACGCCCACGATCGCGATCGGTTCGTACTTCTCCCGCAGCAGCTCCTTCAGGAGCTCACGCTGCCTGCGCAGATCCTCCCTGGCCTGCGCCAGGGCGTCGGCGGTGGTCGCGTCGTCCAGGTCTGCCATGTCTCCTACCCCTGTCCCTGGTAGAGGTTCTTGAGGGCTTCGTCGACCAGATCGTCCGCCGAAGGGCCGGCGGGGGCGGCGGCGCGGGGGCCGGGGGCGGCACCGGACGTGGCCCCGTCGCCGGGCGCGGACGCGCGCGCCGGACGGAACAGGCCGGGGAGCAGCTCGTCGCAGATGTGGTCCATCAGCTGACCCACGGTGGGGCTGTTGAACAGCAGGTTCGCGCTGAGTTCGTGCCCGATCATCGACTCCAGGCCCTGCTTCAGATCGGTGATCGTCAGTGAGGTGAGACCCAGGTCGAAGTAGCTCTCGTCCATGGGGAGTTCGTCATCGTCCTCCATGAGCAGCGCGATCTTGAACTCGGCGACGACGAGGTCCTCCAAGGCCTGCCGCCGCTCGGACCGGGCGAGATCGAGCAGGTCCTCCACGACCGTGGTGGCGCCCACCGTCTCGGGCCCCGAAGGGCGTTCGTCCACCGCACTCACTGCCATCGCCTCCACCACGTCGAGCCGCCGCAAGAGCCCCCGTACCGTGCTTCGTGGGTGCCGGATCCATTCCAGTCGACGAGCACGAGGGCAGTCCAGCGCCGTCGGACCGGCGGTACGGCCATGTGCCCGCGCCGTCAGCGACACGTCAGCACGGGGGTGCCGCGGACATGGCGACGGCCCGTACGGACAGAGCGTCCGTACGGGCCGTCGGGTGGGGCTACGGGTCAGTGGTTACGGGGGAAGCCCAGGTCCACGCCCGCCGGGGCGTCGGCCGGGTCCGGCCAGCGGGTGGTGACGACCTTGCCGCGGGTGTAGAAGTGCACGCCGTCGTTGCCGTAGATGTGGTGGTCGCCGAAGAGCGAGTCCTTCCAGCCACCGAAGGAGTGGTAGCCGACCGGCACCGGGATCGGCACGTTGACGCCCACCATGCCGGCCTCGACCTCCAGCTGGAAGCGGCGGGCGGCGCCGCCGTCGCGGGTGAAGATCGCGGTGCCGTTGCCGAACGGCGAGGCGTTCATGAGGGCGACGCCCTCCTCGTACGTCTCGGTGCGCAGGACGCACAGGACCGGGCCGAAGATCTCGTCCTTGTACGCGTCCGAGTCGGTGGAGACGTTGTCCAGGAGGGAGAGGCCGATCCAGTGGCCGTCCTCGAAGCCCTCGACCGTGAAGCCCGTGCCGTCGAGGACGACATCGGCGCCCTGGGCGGCCGCGCCCGTGACGTAGGAGGCGACCTTGTCGCGGTGGGCGGCGGTGATCAGCGGGCCCATCTCGGACGTCGGGTCGTTGCCGGGGCCGATCTTGATCTTCTCGGCGCGCTCCTTGATCTTGGCGACGAGCTCGTCGGCGATGGAGCCGACCGCGACGACCGCGGAGATCGCCATGCAGCGCTCACCGGCGGAGCCGTACGCGGCGGAGACGGCGGCGTCGGCCGCGGCGTCGAGGTCCGCGTCCGGCAGCACCAGCATGTGGTTCTTCGCACCGCCGAGCGCCTGGACGCGCTTGCCGTTGGCGGTGGCGGTCGTGTGGATGTAACGGGCGATCGGGGTGGAGCCCACGAAGGAGACCGCGGCCACGTCGGGGTGGGCGAGGAGCCCGTCGACGGCGACCTTGTCACCGTGCAGGACGTTCAGCACACCGTCCGGCAGACCGGCCTCGGAGGCCAGCTCGGCCAGCAGGTTGGCGGCCGACGGGTCCTTCTCGCTGGGCTTGAGCACAAAGGTGTTTCCGCAGGCGATGGCGAGCGGGAACATCCACATCGGCACCATGGCCGGGAAGTTGAACGGGGTGATGCCGGCGACGACACCGAGCGACTGGCGGATCGAGGAGACATCGACCCGGCTGGAGACCTGGGTGGACAGCTCGCCCTTGAGCTGGGTGGTGATGCCGCAGGCCAGCTCGACGATCTCCAGACCGCGGGCAACCTCGCCCAGCGCGTCCGAGTGCACCTTGCCGTGCTCGGCGGTGATCAGCGCGGCGATGTCGTCGCGGTGGGCGTCCAGCAGCGCGCGGTAGCGGAAGAGGACCGCAGTGCGGGCGGCCAGCGAGGACGTGCCCCAGGTGGCGTAGGCGTCCTTGGCGGCGGCGACCGCGGCGTCGACCTCTTCGAGGGAGGCGAGCGCGACCTGGGTGGTGACGGCGCCGGTCGCCGGGTCGGTGACCGGGCCGTAGTTGCCCGACGCGCCCTCGACGGTCTTGCCACCGATCCAGTGGTTGACGGTCTTCATGACAGAACTCCTTCAGTGGCGTCTTCAGAGGTGGCGGCGTCGGTCGGCGACGTGTCGGTCGTACTCTTGGCGGGCTTTCACGGCCGACGGCCGGGTGGCCGTTTCGACTACGGGAACATCCCACCACGCCTGCGCCGGAGGGGGGCCCGACACTGTGTCTGCCGTTTCGGTCTCGACGTAGACACAAGTGGGACGGTCCGCGACGCGCGCCTCGGCAAGGGCTTCGCGCAGGTCACGCACGGTCTTGGCACGGAGCACCCGCATCCCCAGCGAGCCCGCGTTGGCCGCGAGGTCGACGGGGAGCGGGGGGCCGGTGAAGGTGCCGTCCGCGGCGCAGTGGCGGTAGGCCGTGCCGAAGCGCTCGCCGCCGACCGCCTCGGAGAGACCGCCGATGGACGCGTAGCCGTGGTTCTGGAGGACGACCAGCTTCACCGGGAGCTCCTGCTGCACCGCGGTGACGATCTCGGTGGGATTCATCAGGTACGTGCCGTCGCCGACGAGGGCCCAGACGGGGCGGCCGGGGGCGGCCAGCTGGACCCCGATCGCGGCCGGGATCTCGTAGCCCATGCAGGAGTAGCCGTACTCGACGTGATACTGCTGCGGGGATCGGGCCCGCCAGAGCTTGTGCAGGTCACCGGGGAGCGAACCGGCCGCGTTGATCACGATGTCGTCCTCGGTGACCAGGGTGTCGAGGAGGCCCAGGACCTGGGTCTGGGTGGGGCGGGCGTGCGGGTCGTCGGCGGTGAACGCTGCGGTGACCCGCTGCTCCCATTCCTCCTTGGCCTCGGTGTACTCGGTCTCGTAGGACGGGTCGACGCGGTGGTTGCGTGCGGCGAGCGCGGCGGTGAGGGCTTCGAGGGCGGTACGGGCGTCGGCGACGAGCGGGAGCGCGCCGAGTTTGTGGGCGTCGAAGCCGGTGATGTTGAGATTGAGGAAGCGGACCGCCGGGTTCGAGAAGAGCGTGGCGGAGGCCGTGGTGAAGTCGGAGTAGCGGGTGCCGATACCGATGACCAGGTCGGCGGTGCGGGCCAGCTCGTCGGCGGTCGCGGTGCCGGTGTGGCCGATGCCTCCGACGTCGGCGGGGTGGTCGTGGCGCAGGGAACCCTTGCCGGCCTGGGTCGAGGCGACGGGGATACGGGTGGCGGCGGCGAACGCGGCCAGGGTCTCCTCCGCCGCGCTGTGATGGATGCCGCCGCCCGCCACGACCAGCGGCCGACGGGCGCCGCGCACGGCCCGTACCGCCCGGTCGAGCTCGTACGGATCGGGAGCGGGGCGGCGTACGTACCAGACGCGCTCGGCGAAGAACTCCTCCGGCCAGTCGTACGCCTGGGCCTGCACGTCCTGCGGCAGCGCGAGGGTGACGGCGCCGGTCTCCGCCGGGTCGCTCAGGGTTCGCATGGCCTGGAGGGCGGCCGGGATCAGGGCCTCGGGGCGGGTGATCCGGTCGAAGTAGCGGGAGACGGGGCGCAGGCAGTCGTTGACCGAGATGTCGCCGGCGGACGGGACTTCGAGCTGCTGGAGCACGGGGTCGGCGGGCCGGGTCGCGAAGGTGTCCCCGGGCAGGAGGAGGACGGGGAGGTGGTTGATGGTGGCGAGGGCGGCGCCGGTGACGAGATTGGTGGCGCCGGGGCCGATGGAGGTGGTGACGGCGTGCGCGGAGAGCCTGCCGGACTGACGGGCGTAGCCGACGGCGGCGTGCACCATGGCCTGCTCATTGCGGCCCTGGAGATAGGGCATCGCGCGGCCCGACTCGATGAGGGCCTGACCGATTCCGGCGACGTTGCCATGGCCGAAGATGCCCCAGGTGGCGCCGATCAGGCGCTGTCGTCGGCCGTCGCGCTCGGTGTACTGGCGGGAGAGGAAGGACACCAGGGCCTGGGCGGTGGTCAGCCTGCGGGTGCGTGGTGCGCTCATGAGGTCGCCTCCGAACCGTACGGCGGGACTTTCCCGTACAGCGGAAGTCTGGGGTCCACCGGCTGCGAGGGCCAGGTGTCGCGGATCCAGCCGTGGTCGGGGTGGTCGCTGATCAGCCACTCCCGCTGCTCGCCCGGACCCGCCATCACATTGAGGTAGTACAGCGTGCGGCCGGGGGACGCGATGGAGGGGCCGTGCCAGCCGTCGGGGATGAGCACCGCGTCACCGCTGCGGACCTCGGCGAGGACGTCCGTACCGCCGTCCTTCGACGGCGACACCCGGTGGTAGCCGAGCCCGTCGTGCTCCACCTCGAAGTAGTAGATCTCCTCCAGCACGGACTCGACTCCGGGGCGGGCCTCGTCGTGCTTGTGCGGCGGGTAGGACGACCAGTTGCCACCGGGAGTGAGGACCTCGACGGCGATCAGCCGGTCGCACTCGAAGGTGTCGGCCGCGGCGAAGTTGTTGACCTGACGGGAGCAGTTCCCGGTGCCGCGCAGCTCGACGGGTACCTCCGGCGCGGGGCCGTAGCGAGCGGGGAGTCGTCGCTCGCACTTCGCTCCTGCCAGGGCGAAGCGGCCTCCTGCGCCGGAGGCGATCTGTGCATGGGCGTCACGCGGTACATACGCGAAGTCGGATGCCCCGCCGAACACGCTTTCCCGGCCCAGCAGTTCAAAGATCTCATCTGAGGTGCGCACCGTACAGCCACCGGTCAACGGCAGAACGATCCACTCGCTCTCCCCGGTGACAAGCGTGTGAATTTCGCCCGGTCCCAGCTCCAGCACACGCAGGCTCGACCGGTCCCAGCCGGCCCGCTCCGGATCGATGTCGAGGGCATAGGGCCCGCTCGCCGTGCTCCCGGCGCGGAGGTGGTACCGCGGTTCGTTGTCCGTCGTCATACCCACTCCCTACCCGGTGCCGGGCTCTCTCCCGTTCCTCTCGGCTCCAGCAGCGACACGGCCGTGTCGACGGCTTCCGCCACCTTGCCGTCGGCCGGGTAGAGCAGCGAACGCCCCACCACCAGGCCCTGGACGGTCGGCAGTCGCAGTGCCGTGCGCCACTTCTCGAACGCGCCGTCCAGGTCGTCGCGTACCTCGCCGCCCAGCAGCACGGCGGGCAGCGTGGAGGCCTCCATCACCCGGGCCATGTCGTCGGGGTTCTCGGTGACGGGGACCTTGAGCCAGGTGTACGCGGACGTCCCGGCGAGCCCCGAGGCGATGGCGATCGAGGTGGTGACCGCCTCCGCACCGAGGTCGTTGCGGACCTGGCCGTCCGTGCGGCGGCAGAGGAACGGCTCGACGAAGACCGGCAGCCGGTGCGCGGCCATGGCGTCGATGGCACGCGCGGTGGCGTGCATGGTGTCGAGCGAGCCGGGGTCGTCGTAGTCGATACGGAGCAGCAGCTTGCCCGCGTCGAAGCGGAGACGGGCGAGGTCCTCGGGACGGTGGCCGGTGAAACGGTCGTCGAGCTCGAAGGCCGCGCCCGCGAGCCCGCCGCGGTTCATCGAACCGACGACGACCTTGTTCTCCAGCGCGCCGAGGAGCAGCAGGTCGTCGAGGATGTCGGCGGTGGCCAGGACTCCGTCGACGCCGGGGCGGGAGAGGGCGAGGCGGAGCCGTTCCAGGAGCTCGAAGCGGTTGGCCATGGCCAGTTCGCGGTCGCCGACGGCCAGGGAGCCACGGGCCGGGTGGTCCGCCGCGATGATCATCAGGCGTCCGCCGCTGCTGACGAGGGGGCGTCTGCGGCGTCGCGCCGCGGCCTCGGCGACGGCCTCGGGGTGGCGCACGCGCAGTTGGACGAGTTCGGAGACCGAGGCGGCCGCGGGCGTCATCGGGTGGCTCCGGTGGGGCGGGAGGTGACGGCGCCTTCGGTCAGGGCCGTTTCGACTTCGTGCGGGAACGGCATGGCGGAGGAGCAGGCGAGCCGGGAGGCGACGATCGCGCCGGCCGCGTTGGCGTACCGCATGACGCGCTCCGTCTCCCAGCCGGCGAGCAGTCCGTGGCAGAGCGCCCCGCCGAAGGCGTCACCGGCGCCCAGGCCGTTGACGACCTCGACGGGCAGCGGCGGCACATCGGCCACCGAGCCGTCGCGATGGACGGCGAGGACGCCCTTGGGGCCTCGCTTGACGACGGCCAGTTCGATGCCTGCGGCGATCAGGGCGCGGGCGGCCGCGTGGGGTTCGCGCTCCCCCGTCGCGATCTCGCACTCGTCGAGGTTGCCGACGGCGACGGTGGCATGGGCGAGGGCCTCTCGGTAGCGGACGGCCGGGGCGGGACGGGACGCGGAATCCTCCGTGGTGTCCCAGAACATCGGGCGCCAGTCGAGGTCGAAGACGGTGATGCCGGACCGGTCGCGGGCGCGGAGTGCGGCGAGGGTCGCGGTACGGCTCGGCTCGGCGCACAGTCCGGTGCCCGTCATCCAGAAGACCCGGGCGGACCGCACCGCGCCGAGGTCCAGCTCGGATGTGTGGATCTCCAGGTCGGGGGCCTTGGGCTGCCGGTAGAAGTAGAGCGGGAAGTCGTCGGGCGGGAAGAGCTCGCAGAAGGTGAGGGGCGTCGGCCAGGCGTCGACGGACGTCACCCACCGGTCGTCGACCCCGAACTCCCGCAACTGGTGGTGCAGATACTCCCCGAAGGCGTCCCGGCCGGTGCGCGTCACCACCGCCGTCCGTCGTCCGAGCCGGGCCGCCGCGACGGCGACATTGGTGGGTGAACCACCGAGGAACTTTCCGAAGGTGTCGACCCTGGCCAGCGGCAGACCGGTCTGCAGGGGGTAGAGGTCCACGCCGATCCGGCCCATGGTGATCACGTCGTACTGCTCAGGCATACGCATCCCTTCGACCGGCGACCGGGGCGGCTGCTCCCAGGTCTAGCCCTCCCCCGGAACCCTGTCAATCCTTTGTCCGGACATAAGGACGAATGATTGACACTCGCCCCCAGGGCCGGGAGGCTGGACGGCATGACCTCCTCCGCTTTGGCTCCGGCCCGTATCCGTATCGGTTCGGCACCCGACTCGTGGGGGGTGTGGTTCCCCGACGATCCCCGGCAAGTGCCCTGGCAGCGCTTCCTCGACGAAGTCTCCGCGGCGGGTTACGAGTGGATCGAACTCGGCCCGTATGGCTACCTCCCGACCGACCCGGCCCGCCTCGCCGACGAGACCGGCCGCCGCGGGCTCACGGTCTCGGCCGGGACCGTTTTCACCGGATTGCACCATGGGCCGGACGTCTGGGACCGGACCTGGGCGCATGTCGCCGGCATCGCGGCACTCACCCGGGCGATGGGGGCCGGGCATCTGGTGGTCATCCCGTCGTTCTGGCGCGACGACCGGACGGGCGAGGTCCTGGAGGACCGCAGCCTCACCGCGGAGCAGTGGCGCGACCTCACCACCCAGACGGAACGGCTGGCCCGCGAGGTGCGGGACCGCTTCGGGCTGCGCATCGTCGTCCATCCGCATGCCGACACACACATCGACAGCGAGGAGAACGTCAGCCGTTTCCTCGACGCCACCGATCCCGACTTGGTCTCGCTCTGCCTCGACACCGGCCACTACGCCTACTGCGGCGGTGACAGCGTCAAGCTGATCGAAACCTACGGCGAACGGATCGGCTATCTGCACCTCAAGCAGGTCGACCCCGAGATCCTGGCCGAAGTCGTGGCGCACGAGGTGCCGTTCGGGCCGGCCGTGGCGCGCGGCGTGATGTGCGAACCGCCGGACGGGGTACCCGCACTGGAACCCGTACTCGCCGCCGCCCGCAAACTGGACGTGGACCTCTTCGCCATCGTCGAGCAGGACATGTATCCGTGTCCGCCCGACAAGCCCCTCCCCATCGCCCGCCGCACCCGCGAGTTCCTCCGCTCCTGCGGTGGACCGCGCGGCGGCGGCCCCCGCCGAGTCCCGGACACGCCGAACGGTCCCGGGAAGTGACGTAGTGGCGGTGCGCGGTGTTGTGCTCGATGAGGCGCCGGTACGCGGTCCCGGTCGCGCCCGCCCCACCACCGCACGAGGAGCAACTCGCCATGATCCGAAAGACGCTGTCGTTCCGTAGGACGGCCGGGGCCTCGGCCCTGGCCGCGGTCGCCCTGGCAGCCGCCCTCGCCACGGCCCCGGGCGCCGCCTCCGCCGACGCGCACAACCCGCCGCCACCGCCCGGCTCCAGCCCCGTCTGCGCCTTCTACGACGGTGACGGGCCGACCTTCTTCGGGGAGCGGGGCGAGCGGGTCTCCCAGGTGCAGTGCGTGCTGGCCAACCGCCACTATCTGCCGTGGTCCGCGCTCGACGGAACGTTCGGACCGCAGACCCTCCTCGCCGTACAGCGCTTCCAGGCGGACCACCCGCCGCTCGCACCGAACGGCCTGGTCACCCCGGCCACCTGGTCGGCGCTCCAGCACGCGGGCCCGACTCGCACAACCCCTCTCCCCTATCCGCCGGCATAGCTCCGCACCCCCGAGCCCTCTCTCGCCATTCCCTCGAACACCAAGTACTCCTTCTGTCACAGAGATCCCAGCCTCGTCACATGTGTCTTCAATACGCGGGACTTCCGTCACAGGCGCTCGACAGCCCCTCCCCGGAACTCACCCCCTTTCGTTGCACCGGGCACTGACTGAGTGATCGTCAGCGTCCGCACCGCGGCTCCCCCTGTGGCCTCCCTCGGCTGCCGCCGCGGTGCAGAGAGGTGTCACTGATGACGGACACAAGACTCTGGTCCTACAAAGACATTGCCGCGCACATCCGGGTGCAGCCGGAAACCGTCCGCTCCTACCGCAAGCACGGTCTCCTCCCGTCGCCCGACCATGTGGAGGGCGGCAAGCCCTACTGGTACGCCGACACCATCCGCGCGTGGGTCGCCTCAAGACCCGGCAACCGAGGGCGCGGTCACTGACGTCTCCGGTCCCGTACGGCGAGCAGACCCCACCTGCCGCTGTATGGGGCTCCCGCTCCTTCGCCGGGGTGTGACGAGAGGCCGGCCGGGACGGGATGGGGCGGAAACCCGGGCAGCCGGGCAGCCGGGCAGCCGGGCAGCCGGGCAGCCGGGCAGCCGGGCAGCCGGGCAGCCGGGCAGCCGGGCAGCCGGGCAAACCTACGCTCCGCTGGTCACCCTGTCCCGCTCCGGGGCGTCCTTCGATATCTCCTCCGCCGGAACCGGCACGGACTCCCCTTCGCTCAGGCCGAACCTCCGGTGGAAGGTCCGCAGCGGGGCGGGTGCCCACCAGGTGACCCTGCCCATCAGCTTCATCACGGAAGGAACGAGCAGGCTGCGCACCACCATGGCGTCCATCAGCACGGCCAGGGCGATGCCGAGGCCCAGCATCTTGGTGTTGGTCACCCTTGATGTGCCGATGGCGACCATCACCACCGCCAGGATCACGGCCGCCGCGGTGATCAGCCCGCCGGTGTGCCGCAACCCGAAGGTCACCGACCGCTCGTGGTCCCCGGTGCGGTCGTACTCCTCCTTGATCCGGGAGAGCAGGAAGACCCCGTAGTCCATGGAGAGCCCGAAGGCGACGCAGAACATGAGCACCGGCAATGTCGTCTCCATGTCCCCCGTGCTGGTGAACGAGAGCAGCCCGGACAGATGCCCGTCCTGGAAGACCCAGACGACCGCTCCGAACATCGCCGTGAGACTCAGCGCGTTGAGCACGACCGCCTGAAGGGGGATCAGCACACTCCCGGTGAGCAGGAAGACCAGGAGCAGCGTCACCACGACGATGATGCCCACCGCCCAGGGCAGCCGGTCGGCGATGGCGTGCTTGGAATCGACCAGGACGGCCGCCGTGCCCGTCACCGAGGTGTCAAAGGGGGCGGGCTCGGCCCGGAGGTCCTGGACGAGCCGCTGGGTCTCCTCCCCCACGGCCTCGCCGTCGGGCAGCACGCTGAAGTAGGCGAACCGCCCCGCCGTGGCCGGTCCGTCGACCCGCAGCACACCGGGAAGCCCCGCGATCCTGTTGCGGTATTCGGCGTACTGGGCCGGCGTCGCCGCCCCCTCCGTGAGCACTTCGAGGCCGCCGCCCGGACTGCCTGGGAATCCGTCCCGAATGTGCTGCTGCACGACATGCGATTCGGCGGAAGCGGGCAGTTGGCGATCGTCCGCCGTACCGAACTTCACCCCGAGGAACGGCAGCCCGAGCAGGACGAGTCCCACAGCGGTGGCGGCGGCGAAGACCGGCGCCCGACGCATCACCAGGGCCGCGAACCGGCCCCACCCGCGGCCGGCCCCGGCCGGTCCGGCGGATTCGGACGGCTCGTCATGCCCGCCCGGACGCCCTCGCACGACTCCGCCGGTGCGCTCGACCGCGCGCCCGTCACCACGTCGCAGCAGCCGGCGCAGATCCAGGGAGTTCACCCGTGGCCCGAGCAGCACCAGGGCGGCCGGGAGCAGCACGAGCGCGGCGGCGGCCGCCAGCAGCACCACGGCGATCCCCGCGTAGGCGAACGAGCGCAGGAAGTACTGCGGGAAGACCAGCATCGCGGCGAGCGAGACCGCGACGGTCAGCGCGGAGAACAGCACCGTGCGGCCCGCGGTGCGCAGCGTCGCCCCGACGGCGTCCCGGGCACCCGCCCCGGCCGAGAGCTCCTCCCTGAACCGGCGCACGATGAACAGCGCGTAGTCGATGGCCAGGCCGAGACCGAGGGCGGTGGTGAGGTTCTGGGCGAAGACCGAGACATCGGTGAATTCGGTGATGCCGCGCAGCACGGCGTTGGTCCCCAGGATCGCGACGATGCCCACACCGAGCGGCAGCAGGGCGGCGATCGCGCTGCCGAAGACCATGACCAGCAGCACGAGTGTCACCGGCAGGGCGATCATCTCGGCCCGCAGCAGGTCTTCCTGGATGATCGTCTGCATCTCGTGCCGAACGGCGACCGGGCCGCCGACCGAGACGTCCACCGGCCCGTGTACACCCCGGTAGGCGGGAGCTATCCGGTCCAGCACCTCGCCCATCGCCTTGTCGTCACCCTCGATCCGGGCGGCGATCAACGCCTGTCGCCCGTCCTCGGCACGCAGTGCGGGTGACTTGCTCTGCCAGTACGAGCCGACACCGGTGATGCCCTTCTCGCCGGCCAGCCGCTCGGTCAGCCGGGCCGCCTCGGCGGCCACCGCGGGATCGTCGACCGATGCGCCGCCGCTGTCCACGAGCAACAGCAGATTCGGCTGGGACACGGGGAACTCGCGCTCCAGCGCCTTGGTCGTATAGGTCGATTCGGCGTCCGGCGCCTCCCAGCCCCCACTGCCCATCCGGTCGGCCACCCCGCTGCCGGCGAACACGGCGAGCATCGTGATCACCAGGGCCGCGAACAGCGCGAGCCGTGGTCGCGCGGTGACGAGTCGCGTCCAGCCCCCCAGACGCTGCGGACCATTCACTTCAGGCATGGCGCGGTGTCCCTTTCCCCCGGATCCGACGGCGTGCGGCGGCCACGCGGGGCGGCGGCGCAGGGCAGCATGGATCAGTCGTTGCCGATTAGACTGGCAAACACGAGTCATCGCTCGCGTTTCATCAAGAATGCGAGCGCCCACTCGCGTTTGTCAACCGCGTCATGAAAGCTGGGGATTGACCGTGTCGGAGGCCAGAGCAGGGCACACCGGAGGCACGAAGGGCACTGGAGGCGCCAAGGACGCGAGGGACGGCGAAGGCTCCAGGGCGACCGCCGACACCCCCCGCCCCCGCCGTCGCCAGGCCCGCGGCGAAGCCCGTATCGCCCAGCTGCTCAAAGCGGCGGCCAGCGTCTTCTGCACCACCGGCTACACCGCCGCGAGCACCAACGCCATCGCTCGCGAAGCCGGCGTCTCACCGGGCACGCTCTACCAGTTCTTCCCCAACAAGGAGGCCATCGCCATCGAGCTCGGCGACCAACTCCTCAACCGCTGGCGGGATACGTACGGCGCCGCGTTCCTCCCCGACCACCTGGCGCTCCCGCTGGACCGGATGCTGGACGCCATCCTCGACCCGCTGATCACCTTCAACTGCGAGAACCCGGCGTTCAACGTCCTGATGCACGGCTCGGAGATCCCCGGAATGATCACCCAGGGGCACGACGCACTGCACATGACCATGCTCAACCGCGTCGAAACGATCCTCGGCGGCTACCTGCCGGACACTCCGCCCGCCCAGATCACCCGCATCGCCAACATGATCTTCATCCTCTTCAAGGGCGGACTCGACCTGATCATGGCCCACGAGGGCGAGGAGCGGGAGGCGTACGCCAGGGAGTTGAAGACCGCGCTGCTCCGCTACCTGGAGCCGCTGCTCGGTGACGCACCGCTCACGGCTCCCCCGAATGCCCGATAGCTCCACGCCCCATAGGATTCGGACAAATTAGGAGATATGCATAGGGAGTACGCGTGAACTGGCACACCGACCCCGGCAACCCGTCACCTGCCACCCCTTCCGACCGGCAGCCAGGGCCCACTTCACCGCGCCCCCAGGCCCCACCGGAGCCACCGCGGCCGCGCCCCGGACTCTGGAAACGGTGCCTGTGGGGCGGCGCAGCCCTCTGGATCCTGACCGCGATCGTCACGTACGCCACCCAGAACACCACCCTGCTGCCGACCCTCATCCTGCTCGGCAGCTTCCTGATCCCGGCCACCTTCGTCCTGTGGGCGTACGAACGGCACGGTCGAGACCTCGGGGTGAACCTCATCCTCGGCTGCTTCCTGACGGGCGGAATCCTGGGTGTGCTCGGCGCCTCCGTCATGGAGTACTACCTGCTCAATCCGTCGCTCTGGATGTTCCTGGGCGTCGGGCTGATCGAGGAGGCCGTGAAGCTCGCGGCGCTGATGTTCGTACTCCGCCGCCACACCCACATCCATGGCATGCGAGCCGGACTGGTGCTCGGCGCGACGGTCGGATTCGGGTTCGCCGCCTTCGAGAGCGCGGGCTACGTCTTCAACGCCGCCGTCACCATGAAGGGCATCGATCTGCGCGCCCTGCTGGAGACCGAGGTACTGCGCGGGGTACTCGCACCGTTCGGGCACGGCCTCTGGACGGCGATCGCCGGTGGTGTCCTGCTCTCCTTCCGGAGGCCGAACGGGCGCTTCCACTTCGCCGCACCCGTGATCGCCACCTACCTCGGCGTCGCCGTGCTGCACGCGCTCTGGGACTCGATGCACGGCATCGCGATCTGGCTGGTCGCCCGGGTCACCGACACCGGCCTGAGCCGCGCGCTCTTCGCGCAGGGCTACATCCCTTCCCCCACCGGGGAGCAACAGCATCTGTTCACGCTGTTCTCGGTGGGCGGCCTCATCGTGATCACGCTCGTCGCACTGACCTGGCTGCGATCACTGGCGCGGAGCGCACGCAGCAGACAGGGGGGCGCTCACAACGGAGGGCGGGGCGCTCGCAATTATACCCCCTAGGGGTATAGTGTGATGAGCGTCGGGGCATACCGGGCCTCCCGGACCCCGACACCACGCCCTTTTGTGCTCGTCGAAGAGGAGAACAACCATGACCGCCGAGACCCAGCTCCCCCAGGCCACCGGCTCCTGCTGCTCGCCCAGCGGTTCCTGCCACGACAGCGCGGACACCGGCGACCGGGCGGCGGACGGCGTCACCACCGTCTACCAGGTGTCCGGCATGACGTGCGGGCACTGCGAAGGCGCCGTCTCCGAGGAGATCTCCGGCATCGAGGGGGTCACCTCGGTGAAGGCCGTCGCCTCCACCGGCCAGGTGACCGTGACCTCCCGGGCCCCGCTGACCGAGGACGCCGTGCGCGCCGCGGTCGACGAGGCGGGCTACGAACTCGTCGGCCAGGCCTGAACGCCATCGGGACACACCCGATACACCCGATACACCCCATACGCCAGATACACCAGATCAGCCGTATCACCCGCATCACCCGCATCACCCCCCTTTGCCGCCGGGCCGGACCGACCAGCAGATACTGGTGGGGTACGGCCCGGTCGGCGTTACAGGAGTTCGGACATGCACAGCGCTACAGAGGCCGAGACCCCGGCAGCGGGGAGCTCTCGGACCGAACTCGCGATCGGCGGGATGACCTGTGCCTCCTGCGCGGCCCGCGTCGAGAAGAAGCTCAATCGGATGGACGGCGTGACCGCCACCGTCAACTACGCGACCGAGAAGGCCCGCGTCTCCTTCGGTCCCGGGATCGCCCTCGCGAATCTGATCGCCACGGTCGAGAAGACCGGATACACGGCGCGGCCCGTACGTCGTCCCGAACCGGCACCGCCCGCCCTCCCGCAGGCCACGCCCACCTCAGCCGCCACGCCGATGCCACCCCCTTCGGGCGGCACGCCGGTCACGCGCGCGGACACCGTCGCGGACATTCCCGAGGACGGCGGCCCGCGCGGCGCCAACACCCGAACCGCCCGAACCGCCCCAGCAGCCGAGAAATCGACCGCCACCGGCAGCGACGTCCAGGCCGACGTCGAGGCAGACACCGGGGGCGCAGTCGGAGTCGAAGCCGCAGTCGCCGCCGGCCTCTCCGAGCCGGCCACCGACCCCGCCGAACGGAGCCCGGCCCTCGCCCTCGCCTCACTGCGGCAACGTCTGCTCGTGTCGGCCGTCCTCGCCGTCCCCGTCGTGGTGCTCGCGATGGTCCCGGCCCTCCAGTTCGACAACTGGCAGTGGCTCTCCCTCACCCTCGCCGCCCCCGTGGTCGTCTGGGGCGGGCTGCCCTTCCACCGCGCCACCTGGACCAATCTCCGGCACGGCGCGGCCACCATGGACACCCTGGTCTCGGTCGGTACCCTCGCCGCCTTCGGCTGGTCCCTGTGGGCGCTGTTCTTCGGTAACGCGGGCATGACCGGGATGCGGCACGGCTTCGACTTCACCGTCTCGCGCGCCGGAGCCTCCTCCACCATCTATCTGGAGGTCGCCGCCGGCGTCATCACCTTCATCCTGCTGGGCCGCTGTCTGGAGGCGAAGTCCAAGCGGAAGGCCGGTTCCGCACTGCGCGCGCTGATGCACCTCGGCGCGAAGGACGTCACCGTCCTGCGGGGCGGTACGGAGGTACGCATCCCCGTCGCCCGGCTCGCCGTGGGCGACCGCTTCGTCGTCCGTCCCGGCGAGAAGATCGCCACCGACGGGACCGTCGTCGGGGGCGTCTCCGCTGTGGACGCCTCCATGCTCACGGGCGAGTCCGTGCCGGTCGACGTGGGCGTGGGCGACCCCGTCACCGGGGCCACCGTGAACACCTCGGGCCGGCTCGTCGTGGCGGCGACCCGGGTCGGTGCCGACACCCAGCTGGCCCGGATGGCGAAGCTCGTCGAGGACGCCCAGAACGGCAAGGCCGAGGTGCAGCGCCTCGCCGACCGGATCTCCGCGGTCTTCGTCCCCGTGGTGCTGATGCTCGCCCTGGCCACCCTGATCGCATGGCTGCTCGTCACGGACGACGTGACCGCCGCGTTCACCGCCGCCGTCGCCGTACTGATCATCGCCTGCCCGTGCGCCCTCGGCCTCGCCACTCCCACCGCCCTCATGGTCGGTACGGGCCGCGGCGCCCAGCTCGGGATCCTGATCAAGGGACCGGAGGTCCTGGAGGCCACGCATCGCATCGACACGATCGTCCTCGACAAGACCGGCACCGTCACCACCGGCCGGATGACGCTCCAGGACGTCCACCCCGTGCCCGGCACCGACGAGAGCCGGCTGCTACGGCTGGCCGGGGCGCTGGAACACTCCTCCGAGCACCCCGTCGCCCAGGCTGTCGCCGTCGGCGCGGCCGAACGCACCGGCACCCCCCTGCCCACCGCCGAGAACTTCGCCAATGTCGCGGGGCTCGGCGTGCGCGGCACGGTCGACGGGCACCACGTGCTGGTCGGCCGTCCGCAGCTGCTCGCCGACGCGGGCATCGACGTCCCCGACAGCCTGTCCGGCGCCGTGGCCGACGCGGCGGCCCGTGGCCGTACCGCGATCGCGGTCGCCTGGGACGGGCAGGCACGCGGCGTCCTCGCCGTCGCCGACGCGGTCAAGGAGTCCAGTGCGGCGGCCGTCGCCGGACTGCGCGCGCTCGGGCTCCGTCCCGTGCTGCTGACCGGCGACAACCGGGCCGTGGCGGACGCCGTGGCCCACGCCGTCGGGATCGACGAGGTCCACGCCGAGGTCCTGCCCGAGGAGAAGGTCCACGTCATCGAGCAGCTCCGGGCCCGGGGGCACTCCGTCGCCATGGTCGGTGACGGGGTCAACGACGCGGCCGCCCTCGCCACCGCCGACCTCGGCCTGGCGATGGGGACCGGTACGGACGCCGCGATCGAGGCGAGCGATCTCACCCTCGTTCGTGGAGATCTCAAGGTGGCGGCAGACGCGATCCGGCTCTCCCGGCGCACTCTGGCCACCATCAGGGGCAACCTGTTCTGGGCATTCGGTTATAACGTTGCTGCCCTACCCCTTGCGGCATTTGGCCTGCTCAACCCTATGATTGCGGGAGCGGCGATGGCCTTCTCATCGGTCTTCGTCGTGACGAACAGCCTGCGGTTGCGCGCCTTCACGTAACTTCCACAAAGAGATTTAGATCACACCGGCTTCAGGGTAACCATCTGGTGGGTTCGCGAGTCTTAGAGTGCGATGCCAAGGATGTCTTGGGGGATGTCCGTCGAAGTGTCTTGGGGGATGCTTCGGGCAAGCGTTGGCCGGGGCACGTGCACCGGGGAGCTTTGAGCGGCCCTCCCGTGCGTACGTACCCCGGCAGACCGCACTGGAAGTACAAGTGAAGAGCGCAGTTCGCAGTGGGTGAGGAACGCCCAGGAGCTTCGGCTCCCACAGACGCCCGGCCGGATCCCGTGGGGGGAATCCGCTCCGGGATATGGGAAGCGCCTCGCTGTCGGCCCGTGGGGGGATCGATGGCGGGGCGCTTCTCGCTGTCGCCCCGGCGGCGGCCGCCCAGGGCCGGGCATGCAAATCGCCCCGGACACCGCGCTCTGTGCGAAAGCGCGGTACACGGGGCGAAGACAACCGGCCTCGGCGGCCGGGGCAGTGCGGGGTGGTACGAGGTCAGCGGCCCTCGACCGGGACGAAGTCGCGCAGGACCTCGCCGGTGTAGATCTGACGCGGGCGGCCGATGCGGGAACCCGGCTCCTTGATCATCTCGTGCCACTGGGCGATCCAGCCGGGAAGCCGGCCGAGCGCGAAGAGCACGGTGAACATCTCGGTCGGGAAGCCCATGGCCCGGTAGATCAGACCCGTGTAGAAGTCCACGTTGGGGTAGAGGTTGCGCGAGACGAAGTACTCGTCGGAGAGCGCGTGCTCCTCCAGCTTCAGCGCGATGTCGAGCAGCTCGTCGGACTTGCCGAGCGCGGACAGCACGTCGTGGGCCGCGGCCTTGATGATCTTGGCGCGCGGGTCGAAGGACTTGTAGACGCGGTGTCCGAAGCCCATCAGCCGGACGCCGTCCTCCTTGTTCTTCACCTTGCGGATGAAGGAGTCGACGTCGCCGCCGTTGGCCTGGATGCCTTCGAGCATCTCCAGCACCGACTGGTTGGCGCCGCCGTGCAGCGGACCCCACAGCGCCGAGATACCGGCGGAGATCGAGGCGAACATGTTCGCCTGCGAGGAGCCGACCAGACGCACGGTGGAGGTCGAACAGTTCTGCTCGTGGTCCGCGTGCAGGATGAGCAGCTTGTCGAGCGCGGAGACGACGACCGGGTCCAGGTCGTACTCCTGGGCGGGGACCGAGAAGGTCATGCGCAGGAAGTTCTCGACGTACCCGAGGTCGTTGCGCGGGTAGACGAAGGGGTGACCGATCGACTTCTTGTACGCGTACGCGGCGATCGTCGGCAGCTTGGCCAGCAGCCGGATCGTCGAGAGGTGGCGCTGCTCCTCGTCGAACGGGTTGTGGCTGTCCTGGTAGAACGTGGACAGCGCGCTGACGACCGAGGACAGCATGGCCATCGGGTGGGCGTCGCGCGGGAAGCCGTCGAAGAACCGCTTGACGTCCTCGTGCAGCAGCGTGTGCTGGGTGATCTCGTTCTTGAAGGCCGACAGTTCGTCGACCTTGGGAAGCTCGCCGTTGATGAGGGTGTAAGCGACCTCAAGGAACGTCGAGCGCTCGGCGAGCTGCTCGATGGGGTAACCGCGGTAGCGCAGGATGCCCTGCTCACCGTCGAGGTAGGTGATGGCGGATTTATAGGCTGCGGTGTTGCCATATCCGCTGTCCAGCGTCACGAGACCGGTATTGGACCGGAGCTTCCCGATGTCGAAGCCCTTGTCGCCGACGGTGCTGTCGATCACCGGGTAGGTGTACTCGCCGTCGCCGTACCGCAGTACTACAGCGTTGTTGGTGTGCTCGCTCACGTCATCCCTCACCGACGTAGTGCCTCTTCTTTGAGGTTCCCTGACTGTCTCCACCCTCCCCCATTTGGCTCAGGAGAGTGCACTCGGGGTCGTCCATTGGACCTACTCGCGGCACTGAGTGCCGCGAGCCTACTCATCCTGCCCCCTCGCATCCGGTTCCGGAAGGCCTCCGTGATGTTTCCCACCGATTTGATCGATCATTTTTTCCGGGGATCCTCCGCCCTGTCCCCCTGACAGCCGGTAATCCAGCGCCGTACAGCGTCTTCCTGCGGAAACCGTGCGGACCGCCTGGCCGATCGCCTGCCGCGAGCCGACCAGCACGACGAGCTTCTTGGCCCTGGTCACGGCGGTGTACAGCAGGTTCCGCTGGAGCATCATCCAGGCGCTCTTCGTGACCGGGATGACGACGGCCGGGTACTCGCTGCCCTGGGAGCGGTGGATCGTCATGGCGTACGCGTGGGCCAGCTCGTCCAGCTCGTCGAAGTCGTAGGAGATCTCCTCGTCCTCGTCCGTGCGGACCGTCAGCTTCTGTTCGTCCAGGTCAAGGGTGGTGACGACGCCGACCGTGCCGTTGAAGACGCCGTTCTCCCCCTTGTCGTAGTTGTTGCGGATCTGGGTGACCTTGTCGCCGACCCGGAAGACCCGGCCGCCGAACCGCTTCTCGGGCAGGTTCGGGCGGCCCGGAGTGATGGCCTGCTGGAGGAGTCCGTTGAGCGTGCCCGCGCCGGCGGGGCCGCGGTGCATGGGAGCGAGGACCTGTACGTCTCGCCGCGCGTCCAGCCCGAACTTGGCCGGAATGCGGCGGGCGGCGACATCCACCGCGAGCACGCCCGCGTCCTCCGTCTCATCCTCCACGAAGAGGAAGAAGTCCTTGAGGCCCTGAGTGAGCGGCGGTACGCCGGAGTTGATCCGGTGCGCGTTGGTGACGACCCCGGACTGCTGGGCCTGGCGGAAGATCGTGGTCAGCCGGACCGCCGGAACGGGGCCGCCCTCGGCCAGCAGATCGCGCAGCACCTCCCCCGCGCCGACCGACGGCAGCTGGTCGACGTCCCCGACGAGCAGGAGATGGGCACCGGGTGCCACCGCCTTCAGCAGTTTGTTGGCGAGCAGCAGATCCAGCATCGACGCCTCGTCGACGACGACCAGATCGGCGTCCAGCGGGCGGTCCCGGTCGTACGCCGCGTCGCCCCCTGGCTTGAGCTCCAGCAGCCGGTGCACGGTGGAGGCCTCGGCGCCGGTCAGCTCGGAGAGCCGCTTGGCCGCCCGCCCGGTGGGCGCGGCCAGCACCACCTTGGCCTTCTTGGCGCGGGCCAGCTCCACGATGGACCGGACGGTGAACGACTTCCCGCAGCCGGGCCCCCCGGTCAGGACGGCGACCTTGCGGCTGAGCGCGAGCCGTACCGCGGCCTCCTGCTCGGGGGCCAGATTCGCCCCCGTACGCGTGGCGAGCCAGGCCAGCGCCTTGTCCCAGTCCACGTCCGCGAAGGCCGGCATCCGCTCCTCGGGCGTCCGCAGCAGCCGCTGCACCTGAGCAGCGAGGGCGACTTCGGCACGGTGGAACGGCACGAGGTAGATCGCCGTGACCAGTGCGCCACCCTCGGGCGACGGCACCTTCTCCCGTACGACGCCCTCCGGGTCCTCGGCCAGTTCGGCGAGACACTCGATGACCAGCCCTGTATCGACCTGGAGCAGCTTCACACCGTCGGCGATCAGCCGCTCCTCGGGGAGGAAGCAGTGCCCCTGGTCGGTGGATTGCGACAGCGCGTACTGCAGACCGGCCTTGACCCGCTCCGGGCTGTCGTGCGGGATGCCGACGGCCTGGGCGATCCTGTCGGCGGTGAGGAAACCGATGCCCCAGACGTCGGCGGCCAGCCGGTAGGGCTGGTTCTTCACCACGGAGATCGAGGCGTCCTCGTACTTCTTGTAGATACGGACGGCGATGGAGGTGGAGACACCGACACCCTGGAGGAAGACCATCACCTCCTTGATCGCCTTCTGCTCCTCCCAGGCGGCGGCGATCATCTTCGTCCGCTTCGGCCCGAGCCCGGGGACCTCGACCAGCCGCTTCGGCTCCTGCTCGATGATGTCGAGGGTGTCGACGCCGAAGTGCGTGGTGATCCGGTCCGCCATGACCGGACCGATGCCCTTGATCAGGCCGGAGCCGAGATAGCGGCGGATGCCCTGGATGGTGGCGGGCAGCACGGTCGTGTAGTTCTCCACCGTGAACTGCTTGCCGTACTGGGAGTGCGAACTCCAGCGGCCCTCCATCCGCAGGGACTCGCCGACCTGTGCGCCGAGCAGCGAGCCGACGACGGTCAGCAGATCACCCGCACCCCGGCCCGTGTCGACGCGGGCGACGGTGTACCCGTTCTCCTCGTTGGCGTAGGTGATCCGCTCCAGGACCCCTTCGAGGACGGCCATGTTGGACATGTTCCGACGGTATCGGTTCCCACCGACAACGCATTCCCGGCCTCGGAGGCCGAGCGTTTCCTGTGGTGACGGCGCCTGAGGCAGCACTGTCCGGACCGCCGGGAACACAGCCGGGCCAGGGCCTGTTGCGCCCATGGTCCAGGATCGGAACGATCAGCAACTCCGGCGCGAGGAGGACGCCTTGGAATACGCCGATGGTCCGAGCGTGCACAGTGTTGTCCATATCGAGGCAGCCGTGCCACGGGTCTGGGAGCTGGTGACGGACATCCGCCTGCCGGCCTCATCTGTCGGTGATCCCGGAGAGCCATGCCGTGTCCTCCGGGCCCGGCGCTCCGAGGCCGGGCGCGGGCAGCCGGCGGACCTCGCCCGTTCGCAGGGCGACCGTGGCCCGAGGCCGCATCGGCCCGTCGCCCCTGCGTGAGAGCAGGACGAGTTCCCAGACTGTCGCCTCCATGGTGTCGAGCCGGGTGACACAGTCGGCGGTGACTCGCCGCGGATCCCGGGTCCGGCCCAGGGACAGATGTGGGGTGAAGTTCTCGGCGGGCCCACTGCAGCGCGGGAACCGCTGCCGCAGCAGGCGGTGCAGATGGGCCCACGGCTCCTGGCCGACTGCCGTCGGGTCGAGCCACACGGTGAAGTACGCCCTGTGCCGGAAGGTGCGGACCCCGTCCAGCCGGGCGGTGAAGACCGGCGTCTCGGCCGTCGCCGCGGCGAGCAGCGGGGCGGCCCGCTCGAAGTCGGACTCCGGCACGAAGCCGAAGAGCACATTGACGTGCGGCGGCCACCGGTGGATCTGCGGATCGTAATCCCGGCGGATGTCCTGGATCGGCGGCCACAGCTCCGCAGGCGGGATCCAGGCCACCGCTGTGCGGGCCGTCGGGGGCACGTCGAGGACGCCGACAAGATCGCCCCTGCCGGAGCTCGTATCGAAGCTCAGGTCCGCTTGCCGGTCCCGCACCCGGCCGGCGCCCGACGCATCGATGCGGTCCACGCCCGTGGCCCGGTCCCAGACCACCTCGCCGTCCGCCTCGATGAACACCACCCGGTGCCACGGGATGTCGCCCCCGGGCACGAACGAAGGCAGCGGGACGCGTTTGCAGGCATCCCCGCGCCGGCTGATCCCCAGCACGAACCGGGCCGGGTCGAACCGCGGATCCCAGCGGACCCGGTGATAGATCTCGTCGCTGGTTCGCATCACGCCTCCTCGCCCACTCACGCCACGACCGGCCGGACCGCCGCTTCAGTGCGGCTTCACATACTCCACCTTCACCACGTCCGGCACATCGGGCAGCTTCTCCCGGCCGGTCAGGCCGGCTCTCAGACCCCCGTCCGGCCGTCGATGCGCTCGCGGATGAGGTCGGCGTGCCCGCAGTGGCGGGCGTACTCGCCGATCATGTGGGTGTAGATCCAGCGCAGCGTGACCTGCCCGCCCATGAACGGGCTGGTGTCGTCGAGGGACCGAGCGGCGCAGTTCGCCCTGGCCCGCTCCACCTCGGCCTGCCAAATCGACAGCGCCTGTTCGTAGCCGACCCCCTCGGTGAGGTCGAACCCGCCGTCGCGGGCCGACGGGTCGGCGTCTGGGGTGAAGATCGGCGGCGCGTCTTCCTGGGCCAGGACCCGGCGGAACCAGTTCCGCTCGACCTCCGCCATGTGCTGGACAAGGCCGAGCAGGCTGATCGGCGAGGGCTCCACGGATGCCTCACGCAACCGCTCGTCGTCGAGGCCCTCGCACTTTTGGGCAAGGGTGGCGCGGTAGAAGTCCAGCCAGCTCGCCAGGGAGGTCCGCTCATCGGCGTCCAGGGGAGGCATGGTGCGGTCGGGGGTGCTCATGGATCAAAAGCCTGCCATGAGGGTCTGACAGCGGCGGTGATCACCGGGGCTGCCGCGTCGAGGGCACTCCCGACCAGGAACAGACGCTGCAACCGGCCGGTCTCCGGGGCACCTTGAAATAATTCACTTACACACATCCGCAGGCACGCCTGATGATGTGCGCATGGCACTGAAGGAGACGCTGGAGCGCGTGGACGCGGACCTCGCCGCGGGACGTGTGCCCATGGCCCGCCAACGACTGCGCGGACTGGTCTCGTCCTACCCGCACCACCCGGCTCTGCGCCGACGCCTGGCCGACATCTACCGGATGTACGGCGACCCTGCCGAGGCCGGCCGTTGGTCGTACCTCGAAGAGGACAGGCTCCCGGACGAGGTCGCCGCGTTCGACAAGAGGTACAGCGACCCGGTGCGCCGGATGCGCGCCCTGGCCTGGCAAGGCCCGGAATCGGCGGCCGCATCCCCCTTCACCGGAGAGCAGTTGGCAACCGTGCGGACCGCCGCCTCCAAGGCCCTCGGCCACCCGGTCACCTGGGACACGCTCACTGAGGTGCGGGGTGACGCGCCGGAGGCGGGTTCGTTCCGCCAGTCCTTGGCTGCCGTGGGCTGCGCGCTCCTGGCGATCGCGTTCGTCGGGATCTGGGTGAACGGGTTCCTCGACCTCTTCCGCTGACCGCGAGTGCCTCGACCTCGCCAGTGGCTACGCCACCGTCCCTGTCCGCAACAGCAAGGCGCCCCGCGGCCCGGCGCTCGTCTTCTCGCCGACGGCTGGTCGTCGTCCGTCGCTACGGTCGAGGGCAACCGCATCACTGGCCGGCCCACACGGCAGCCCGTTGCTCACCAGCCGCGGCGCACCGGGAACAGCGTCGCGTTCGACTTTGCAAACGAGACGAGAATCGGCCAAAAATGAGCGGCAGCCGGGCCACTCAAAAGCGATCCGCCCGCCAGCGAAGGGAAAAATAGTTCAAGTATGTGCCGAATTAGACACCCTGGCTCTGGCTCCGACTCCGCCGCACACCACTCACAGCGCAGTGCCCCTTGATTGCATCGGCAACGCAGAGTTGATAAAGGTGATGGCACATACGTTCGCAAGACATGGCGGGGGACTGCATGAAGTTCGACATGGGGGCGCAGGTTCTTTCGACTCTGTCGTCGAAGTCGCGTGGGTCGAGTACTGATCTGGGGACGTTGATTCGTCAGTTGGTGCAGGCGGCGGCGCCGTTGGAGGGGAAGTTCAACGGTGCGGGGCGTGTGGCGTTCGATTCGTTCAAGGGGCGGTCGGACGAGATCACGGCTGCGTTGAACGGTTCGCTGTCGGCTCTCCTCGGTGGTCAGTCGGGGATGGAGCAGGCGTTCGGTTCGGGTGATCAGGAGCAGGGTGACAACGCGCGGCAGCAGATGTCGGCGGCGAATTTCGATGCGGCGCGCTTCGGCGGCCGTTGATCACAGGGGGTTGGGTTTCTGATGGCTGGTGACGGTGACCGTCGTTCGTACGACACGGGTGCGTCGGCTGATGCGCAGGGCAACATCCAGGTGGTGATCGCGCGTCTGGAGGAAGTGATCGCGGCGCGGGACGCGCAGGTGAAGGCGGCGATGGCGGACTTCGCGGCGGATGGTGTGGCGGATGAGTACCACGGCAAGGAACTGCGGTGGAACCGTTCCTCGCAGGAGGTCAAGAACATCATCCAGCTGCTGAAGACGACGCTGGAGAAGAACGACGGAACGGCGCAGCACACGATCACGCGCGCGAAGGCCGCGGTCGACAACATCGGCTGAGGCGCGCCTCCCCGCATCAGGAGGAACGATTCCGCGGGGCACGGGTTGTGGATACGTGGTGTGCCAGGACAGTTCGGCAGAGGGGGCTTTCACATGGTGGCGTGGGACATCAAACCGCAGGGGGTGCAGGGCCAGTTGAAGGTCACCGGTACGCATGCCGGGGACTTGGAGAAAGCCCTGACCGCGCTGATGGCGACCATGTCGGAGGCTGCGCAGGCGGCGGGCACGGCCGTGCCCGGCCCGCAGGCCGCAACGCCTCTGCAGGGCCCGGTGGCACCGGGGAGGGCGCCGTTGTCGCAAAAGGCGATGGGGCCGGTGGCCGCGGCGCTGGGCGAGTACCTGGAAGGGCGTCAGAAGGACTTCAAGGCGATGGCCGAGCGCATCGAGGCGGCCGTCCTGGGCGCGGTCGAAGCCACGAACGCGTACTGCGAGGGCGACCTGGAAGCCGCCGAGCACGCGCAGAACGCGGCGAAGGCCGTACGCCTGGACCTCCTCAAGGACACCGGGGGACACAGATGAGCGGCAACGACCCCGTCGACCCGGTCGGGATACCGGTCTTCACCGGTGACCTGGCCCTGCTCGACACAAAGGTGACAGCACTGTCCACCGACGGCGCGAAGATCGCGACGGCCGCCGGTGACGTCCACACCAGCTTCGGCGGACTGCACGCCTTCTACAAAGCACCCGAAGCGGAGCAACTGTTCGCCACGACCAAGCCGGTCGCGGACACCGGACTCACTCTGAGCTCGGACCTGAGCGTCATCGCCGGTGCGCTGGGCACCTACTCGGACGACGCCTACCCGCTGGTGGAGAAGCTCAAGGAGCTGAAGCGGGAGGCCGTCGCCTTCCGGGTCAAGGTCGACGGCGACGACAAGTGGCGCGAGGACGGCGACCTGGTCGAGGAGAACAACCACCGCCGCAACGAGATAGCCGAGGTCTGGGCCGCCTTCCAGGAGGTGGAACGAACCTGCCACGCCACCATCGTCGCCCTGGTCGGAGGCAAGGCACTCAAGACAAACGACGGCTCCACCAAGAAGGGCATGTACGGCTATGACGCCGAAGCCCTCAAGCAGGCAAAAAGCCTGCCCTGGGGAGACGCGGTCAAGGAATCGACCCCCTGGTGGCAGGTGTGGGAGCACGCCTACGACTTCGGCAAGGGCTTCGTCGTCGACGGCGTCTGGGGCACCATCAAAGGTCTGGGCACCCTGTTCGGCGTCGACGGCTGGGACGCCGCCAAACAGGCATGGACCGGCCTGGCCAAACTCGCCACCGGACTGGCGATCGCCATCACCCCCGGCGCGAACGCCGCCTTCTGGGCACTCCCCGACGACAAACTCCCTTCCTGGATAAGGGACTCACGCACCGCGATGAAGGAAACCGGCAAAGCGCTGGTGGCCTGGGACCAATGGGGCAACAACCCCTCCAGAGCCGCAGGCGCGGTCACCTTCAACGTCCTGACCACCGTCTTCACCGGCGGCACCGGCGGTGCGGTAGCGGGCGCGGGCAAGGCCGGCATGGCGGCCAAGGCCCTGTCCTTCGCAGGCAAGGCCGGCCGGATCGTCGACCCCATGACCTACGTCTTCAAGGGCGCGGGCGCGGGACTGTCGAAGATCAGCGACGTGATGGCCGGACTGAAGGGCCTGGGCAGGTTCGAGGCCCCGAGCATCAACATGGACGGTGCGATCGCTCTCCCCGAGGGTGCCGTCCACCTCCCCGACGGGGCGATCCACCTCCCGTCGGGCTCGGCGGTCCCGGACGGGGCGATCAAGCTCCCCGACGGCAACATCAAGCTGCCCGAGGGCACCACCGCCCTTCCGCCGGGCACGGTGAAGCTGCCGGTGGACGGGCCGTCGCAGTTCATGGACCCCAAGGGCAACATCTACGACGCCGCGGGCGACATCACCCAGCACGCGAAGGACGCCCCGACGGGCAAGCCGGACGCGGGCGCGGACAGCCCGCGCGTCGATGCCCCGAAGGTGGACTCCCCGGCCACGGTCGGGGTCCCGGAGCGCGAGCTGGTAGGCGTCGGCGGCCGCGGCGGCGACGCGATCCGCCTGGGCAGCGACATCTCCGACCCGGTCCACGTGGGTGACCACGCACCGGGCGCCCGCCCGGACACCACCTATGGCGGCCACGCGGGGCACGGGCCCTCCAACGACCTCAACGCTCCCCGGGGCGGCCACGGCGACACCCCCTCCACGGGCAGCCACACGGACACCCCATCGACCGTCGGCCACACGGATGGCCCGGGCGGCACCGGCCACACGGACGGCCCGTCCACCGACGGCGGCCGCCACGAGCCCCCGCCCGCGGGCGGCCACCACCCGGACGGACCGGGCGGCACGGGCGTCGGCCGCCACGAGCCTCCGGCCTCGGCGGCCCCCGACGAAGCGACCCGCGCGGCCCACCGCGCGGAGTACGAGGCTGCCCGTGAGGTTCCGCCCAAGCAGCGGACGCCCGAGGAAAGCATGGCCATCACCCGCGAGCACGTCCGGCTGGCCAACGAGGACCCGGTCTGGCGCGCGGAGCACTACGACAAGTGGGGGCCCGGCTATCGCAACGATGCCGACGGGCTGGTCGACGGCCAGCTCCTGCCGAAGCTCATCGAGAAGGCTCCCGGCACGTGGATCGCCGTATCCGACATCCCGCACGCACACCCGGGCGGGTTCCACCTCACCCCCTTGGAGAGGGGCAGGGCCACTGTCGCCCCCGACGACCTCACGCACCTTGACAAGGTCGCGGCCAAGCGCATGGCAGGCATGGACCTGACCGCGGCCGAGAAGGTCTTTGAGAAGAATCCGAGCTTTGAGAACGCGCACGACCTAGCTCACGCGCAGGAGCACTACAACCAGACGGTCGGCGAGGGCGTCGCCAACAACTCCAAGCTCGGCGAGGACCTCGGAGAAGAGGCCGCGAGGCGCCACATGCTCCTGCAGAAGGAGTTCGAAGGTGCCCATGAGATCACCGACCTCCCTGAGACGGCCAACGGTTCGAAGAGGTTCGACCAGCTCTGGCGTGACAAGAACGGCAACCTCGTCATCGTTGAGGCGAAGAGCCCCAACGGGACGCTGGAGTGGCGCCGTGGCAACGGTCGGCTCGACCGCGACTTCATGGTGAAGCAGGGATCCCTCGAGTACGTCCGCACGATCATTGCCGATATGAAGGATCGCGTCATGACTTCACCGGGGGAGGCCAAGTACATCACCGAACTCGAGAACGCCATCAAGTACAAGACCTTGCGCTACGTCCTCGTCCAGGCCTCTGAGAACACCGGTCAGTATGCTGGGGCCGTGCTCAAGTACTTCGAACTCTTTTAAGGAGAAACGCGTTGGTCTCGATCATTCCCCGCCACCCCTTTCCCACGGGGAACGCGGAAGCGGGCCTCGCCGTTCTCCAGGAGAGCGCCGACGGGTGGATCGACGGTCTGGAGGCGGACTCCACCGGTCTGGGCGAGGCCTTCGACACCTCGCTCATGCTGGCTGAAGGGCACTGCCTGCTGGACCCGCGAGGATCGATCTTCCCCACCTGGGACGCCTGGGTGAACGCGATGCAGATCGGCTCCGCCGTGTTCGCCGCCGCGACCACGACCGGGGGCCAGGTCCAGTGCCGCATCGCGCACAAGGACCGCACCCTCCAAGCCACTGGTCCGCAGCGGTACGTGACCCCGGGCACCTGGCTCACCGCCTTCTACCTCGCCGTGGTGTGCCGGGAACGGGACAGGATCACGGCCCTGTGCCGAGTGCCCTTGTCTCTGCTGCGGGAGAACGGTGCGCACTACGACGAGTTCGAGTACGCCTGGATCGATGCCCTCCAGACCTACTGGCTCGGCGGCGACGGCTTCGGCTCGAAGCTGGTGGCCGCGGTCGACGGCGCGGACGCGGACGCGGACACCATCGCCGACCAGGAGACGGTGGGCAAGCTCCTCTACCCGCCGATGGAGATGTTCCACCGGGTCATCCGCAACGACCACGCCGGCTTCAACCGCGCTCTCGCCGCCGCCCTCCAGTGGCACAAGGAGTACTGGACCGATGAGACACGGGCCGGCCTGATCTCGGGCCTCGTCGCGCTCGCACCACTTGCCATGGCCTGCTTCGCCCACGACGCGGGCATCCCCATCGAAGTCGAGTCCGAGTACCTGCCCGCCACCCTCCTGGGACGCAACTGGTGCGGCGAATTCCCCACGTAAGCCACACATGACCACCGTCGTCCCCCGCCACGCGTTCCGTACGGACAACGCGGCCGAGGTCATGGCGCCGATCGTCGCGTCAGCGCAGGACGCAGTCGAGGGCAAGGGTACGTACGCTGGAGCGGTCCTCGAATACTTCAAGGTCTGAATCTGACAGGGGAGATCAGTGGTCATGAGCGTGTCCCGCCAGAGCTAACCGACGGCTGCGATGGAGACAGTCGTCCCCGTCATGGAGAAGTCCCTGGCCGATTCGCTGCAGACCATCGAGACCTCGCACGGCGCCAGGAGTGCGTCGCCGACAACGTCCTTGAACGTGGCGCGCATCCGCTGTGTCGGGGACCCGGATGCGGAGATGCTGGAGACCTGGGAGTCCTGGCTGCTGGCCATGCAGGTGCACTCGGCTGCTATCTGCCGGACGCCCTGCTGGACTTCGCCTGGCGCGGCGAGTTCGACGTGTAGCGATCGAGGTCGAGTCCGAGTACCTGCCCATGGCTCTTCTGAAGCGCAACCGAGTGGGCGAGTTCGATACCTGAGCCTCGCCCTCGGCCGGCGCGGAACGTCGCCGTCGACTGCGGCTCGACGCGGAGACCCCAGCGGAGAACATGACCGACGCATCTGCGCCCAGGATGCGAAACGGGGCCCGGTCAGATGACCGGACCCCCCTCGCGTTCCCCCTCCGTCAGGGCTTCCCGATCCCCCCGGATCCCTCCCCGGAAGCGCCCGACGACAGATATGACTCGACGGGGTGCCGAACGGTTGCACGCCTTGACGATCTCTTTACCTTGGTGGCAAAAAGGCCCATTCAGCAGGCGTGTTCGGCGTAGCGGGACGCGACCTCCGCGAGGACTTCGGCGCCGTCGCGGGCCCAGAGGCCCTCGTTGAAGATCTCCACCTCGATCGGGCCGTCGAAGCCGGCGGCCTCGACCAGGGAGCGGAACGCGCGGAAGTCCACGGCCCCGTCGCCCAGTTGCCCCCGGCCGAGCAGGACGCCCGCCGGGAGCGGGGTGATCCAGTCGGCCAGCTGGAAGGAGTGGATGCGGCCGGCCACGCCCGCGCGGGCGATCTGGGCGGGTGCCTGGTCGTCCCACCAGACGTGGTACGTGTCGACGACCACCCCCACCTGGTCGGCGGGGAAGCGTTCCGCGAGGTCCAGGGCCTGGGAGAGCGTGGAGACGACGCAGCGGTCCGCGGCGAACATCGGGTGCAGCGGTTCGATCGCGAGACGTACGCCGCGCTCGGCCGCGTACGGCGCGAGCTGCCCCAGGGCGTCCGCGATGCGTTCGCGGGCGCCGTGCAGGTCCTTGCTGCCCGCCGGGAGGCCGCCGGAGACGAGGACCAGGGTGTCGGTGGAGAGAGCCGCCGCCTCGTCGATCGCGGCACGGTTGTCGTCCAGCGCACGGGCCCGTTCCGCCGGGTCGAGGGCGGTGAAGAAGCCGCCCCGGCAGAGGCTGGTGACGGTCAGTCCGTTGTCGGCGAGCAGGGCGGCCGTGCGCTCCACGCCGTACTCCTGGACGGGGGCCCGCCACAGACCGACCTTGTCGATGCCCGCCTTGGCGCAGCCCTCGGCCAGTTCGGGCAGCGACCACTGCTTGATGGTCTCCTGATTGATGGAGAGACGGCCGTCGTTCATCGGGTGCCTCCGTTGACCGTGAGCAGGGCGCGCATCCGGGATTCGGCCAGTTCCGGATCGGGCAACAGGCCCAGCCGGTCGGCGAGTTCGTACGCCTTCGCCAGATGCGGCAGCGAGCGGGCGGACTGCAGGCCGCCGACCATGGTGAAGTGGTCCTGGTGCCCGGCGAGCCAGGCGAGGAACACCACACCCGTCTTGTAGAAGCGGGTGGGCGCCTGGAAGAGGTGGCGGGACAGTTCGACCGTCGGGTCGAGGAGGTCGCGGAAGCCCTGGGTGTCGCCGGTGTCCAGGACGCGTACCGCGTGGGCGGCCAGCGGACCCAGCGGGTCGAAGATGCCGAGCAGGGCGTGGCTGAAGCCCCGGTCGTCGCCCGCGATCAGCTCGGGGTAGTTGAAGTCGTCGCCGGTGTAGCAGCGGACCCCGCCGGGCAGGCGGCGGCGTACGTCGATCTCGCGCTCGGCGTCCAGGAGCGAGATCTTGATCCCGTCGACCTTGTCCGGGTGCTCGGCGATGACCTTCAGGAACGTGTCGGTGGCGGCGTCCAGGTCCGAGGAGCCCCAGTAGCCCTCCAGCGCCGGGTCGAACATCGGGCCGAGCCAGTGCAGGACGACCGGTTCGGAGGCCTGGCGCAGCAGGTGCGCGTACGTCTCCAGGTAGTCCTCGGGCCCCTTCGCGGCGGCGGCGAGCGCGCGGGAGGCCATCAGGATCGCCTGGGCGCCGCTCTCCTCGACGAGGGTGAGCTGCTCCTCGTACGCGGACCGCACCTCGGCGAGCGAGGCGGGTCCGGCGGGGAGCTGGTCGGTGCCGACGCCGCAGGCGATCCGGCCGCCGACCGCCCTGGCCTCGGCGGCGGAACGACGGATCAGTTCGGCCGCACCCGCCCAGTCCAGGCCCATGCCGCGCTGGGCGGTGTCCATGGCCTCGGCGACGCCGAGGCCGTGCGACCAGAGATGGCGGCGGAAGGCGAGGGTGGCGTCCCAGTCGACGGCGGCCGGTGAGTCGGGGCTGATGTCCGCGAACGGGTCGGCGACGACATGGGCGGCGGAGAAGACCGTACGGGAGGCGAGCGGTGCGCCGCCGGGGGCGAGGTCGAGCGGGGTGGTGCGGGGCTCGTACGGGCCCTGCGGGAGGTGGATGGTCACGGGGTCGGCTCCGATGCTCCGTACGCGGGGTGGATGGTCACGGGATCGCCTCCGACGTCCCGTACGCGAGGTGGCCGGTCAAGGGGTCGACTCCGTTGCCCCGTCGGCCGGGTGGCTCGTCACAGCGTCAGCTCCGGCACGTCGAGGCGGCGGCCCTCGGCGGAGGACTTCAGGCCCAGTTCGGCGAGCTGCACTCCACGGGCGCCGGCCATCAGGTCCCAGGTGTACGGCTCGTCGAGGGCGATGTGGCGCAGGAAGAGCTCCCACTGGGCCTTGAAGCCGTTGTCGAAGACGGCGTTGTCGGGGATCTCCTGCCACTGGTCGCGGAACGGTTCGGTGACCGGGAGGTCCGGGTTCCAGACCGGCTTGGGGGTGGCCGAGCGGTGCTGGACGCGGCAGTTGCGGAGTCCGGCGACGGCGGAGCCGTGCGTCCCGTCGACCTGGAACTCGACGAGTTCGTCGCGGTTGACCCGGACCGTCCAGGAGGAGTTGATCTGGGCGACGGCGCCGCTCTCCAGCTGGAAGATGCCGTACGCGGCGTCGTCGGCGGTGGCGGCGTACGGCTTCCCTCGCTCGTCCCAGCGCTGCGGGATGTGCGTCTGGACGTGCGCCTGGACGGTGGAGACCCGGCCGAACAGCTCGTGGAGCACATACTCCCAGTGCGGGAACATGTCGACGACGATGCCGCCGCCGTCCTCGGCGCGGTAGTTCCACGACGGGCGCTGGGCGTCCTGCCAGTCGCCCTCGAAGACCCAGTAGCCGAACTCCCCGCGCACGGAGAGGATCTCGCCGAAGAAGCCGCCGTCGATGAGGCGCTTCAGCTTCAGCAGGCCCGGCAGGAAGATCTTGTCCTGGACGACGCCGTGCTTGATCCCGGCGTCACGCGCCAGCCGGGCCAGCTCCAGGGCGCCCTCGACGTCCGTGGCGGTGGGCTTCTCGGTGTAGATGTGCTTGCCCGCGGCGATCGCCTTCTTGATCGCCTCGACGCGGGCCGAGGTGACCTGGGCGTCGAAGTAGATGTCGATGGTCTCGTCGGCGAGGACCGCGTCGAGGTCGGTCGACCACTCGGTCAGACCGTGCTGCGCGGCGAGCTCCTCCAGCGCGTGCGCGCGGCGGCCGACCAGGACGGGCTCGGGCCACAGCACGTCGCCGCCGCCGAGGTCGAGGCCGCCCTGCTCGCGGATGGCGAGGATCGAGCGCACCAGGTGCTGCCGGTATCCCATGCGACCCGTGACGCCGTTCATGGCGATGCGCACTGTCCTGCGTGTCACGAAAGTTCCTCCATACCCTCATAGCAAGCGCTTTCTATCGGAGATGACGCTAGCCTGCCGACAGCGGCCCGGACAAGAGGGGGCGCGCCGGCAACTCCTCTCATTCCTCTCACCCCCGGCACTCCTCGGAGGACAGCGATGACAGTCACCCTGGCTGATGTAGCGGCCCGCGCCCGGGTGTCCCCGGCCACCGTCTCCCGCGTGCTGAACGGCAACTACCCGGTGGCCGCGTCCACCCGGGAGCGGGTGCTGCGTGCGGTGGACGACCTGGACTACGTGCTCAACGGGCCCGCGAGCTCACTGGCCGCGGCCACGTCCGACCTGGTCGGCATCCTGGTCAACGACATCGCCGACCCGTTCTTCGGGATCATGGCGGGGGCGGCGCAGACGGAGATCGGCGGGCCGGGGGACGGTTCGGGCCGGGCGGGCGGCGAGAAGCTCGCCGTCGTCTGCAACACCGGCGGCTCCCCCGAGCGCGAGCTGACCTATCTCACCCTCCTCCAGCGCCAGCGCGCCGCCGCCGTCGTCCTGACCGGCGGCGCCGTGGAGGATCCGGTGCACCAGGCGGCGGTCTCCGCCAAGCTGGCGAAACTCGCGGACGCGGGAACCCGGGTGGTGCTGTGCGGGCGGCCCCCGCTGCCGGACAGCGAGGCCGTCGTGGCCGCGCTCGCCTTCGACAACCGTGGCGGCGGGCGGCGCCTCACCGAACATCTGCTCTCGCTCGGCCACCGCCGGATCGGCTACGTCGCGGGCCCGCTGGAGCGTACGACGACCCGTCACCGGCTCGAAGGCCACCGCGACGCGATGCGGGCGGCGGGGCTCGTCGGCGACGGACGGAGCACGGAGGGGAGCCCGGCGCACGCGTACGACGAGGAGCGGCTCACCGTCCACGGCCCCTACGACCGCCGCTCCGGCTACGACGCCACCCTCGAACTGCTGCGCCGCGAACCCGGGGTGACGGCCGTCGTCGCCGCCAACGACACGGTGGCGCTGGGCGCCGGTGCGGCGGTCCGGGACCAGGGCCTGCGCATCCCCGAGGACGTCTCGGTGGCGGGGTTCGACGATCTGCCGTTCTCGGTGGACGCGGTCCCGGCGCTGACGACCGTACGGCTGCCGCTCTTCGAGGCGGGCGCGCGGGCCGGGCGGCTGGCGATGGGCAAGGAGGCGCCGCCGCCGGGAGGCATCGCGACGATCGCCGCCGAGCTGATGGTGCGGGGGTCGACGGCGCCGCCGCGGGCGGTGTGAGGCCGCACCCCGGGGCCGGGGGTACCGGCAGGGCCGGACCCGGGGTCATGATGTGCCGGCCATCGTCCGGTCCGCGCGGGACGGTGGCACGTACCGACGGAAGGAACACGCACATGAAGCTCGCCTTCTCGACCCTCGGAGTGCCGGGGATGCCGATGGCCGATGTCGTCCGGCTCGCCGCCGAGCACGGCTACCAGGGGGTGGAACTGCGCGCCCACCCCGAGGAACCGGTGCATCCGGGTCTTTCGGCACCCGAACGGACCCACGTCGTCGAGGAGTTCAAGAAGGGCGGCGTCGAGATCCTGACCGTCGCCGGGTATGTCCGGGCCGCGGCCGAGGGGGACGACCGGCCCGTGCTGGACGAACTCGCCGGGCTGGTGGAGCTGGCCCACGACCTGGGTGCTCAGCATGTCCGGGTCTTCCCGGGCGGCGGCGACCAGGACCCCGCCGCGGCCGACGCGACCGCCGCCCGACGGCTGGGCGCCGTCGCTGCGCACGCCGCCGACCGGGGCGTACGCATCCTGCTGGAAACCCATGACTCGCACCGGGCGGGCGCCGACGTGGCCCGGATCGTCGGAACGGTCGGGCACCGGCAGGTCGGCGCGCTGTGGGACATCATGCACACCTGGCTGGCGGGCGAGGAACCGGCCACCAGCCACGCCGCGCTGGCCCCGCACCTGGCCTACGTACAGGTGAAGGACATCGCGTCGGCCCAGGACACCGAACCGTTGGCGCTGGGCGCCGGGGTGCTGCCCCTGCGGGACTGCCTGGACACGCTTGACCCGGGCAGCTGGGTCTGCTGGGAGTACGAGAAGCGGTGGCACCCGGGGGCGGCGGAGCTGCCGGGGCTGCTCAGCGCGGGACGCGAACACCTGCTGCGGCTGGGGGCGCCCAAGTCGTAGGCGGACGCGGGCACAGGCACCGCGCGACCGCAGCCGCAGCCGCGGCCGCGGTCGTGTTCAGGCCCGCGCCTTCGGCCGCGGCTCCGGCCCCTGTGCCTGCTCCGATTCCGGTTCCGGTACCTCTGCCGGTGCCTCCGGTACCCCGGCACGGGTCCGGCGCGTCCCCGCCAGCGACGTCAGGGCCACCCCGCCCACCAGCAGCGCCGCCGCGCACCACCGCAGTGGGCTCACCGACTCGCCCAGCAGCAGTGCCGCCGCCGACATCCCGAAGACCGGGACGAGCAGGGTGAACGGGGCCACCGACGACGCCGGGTGGTGGCGCAGCAGGAAGCCCCAGGCCCCGAAGCCGAAGACGGTGGTGATCCAGGCGACGTAGACGATGATTCCGACGCCGCTCCAGTCGAGCGCGGCCAGCGCGTCGGCGTCGCGGTCCCAGCCCTCGAAGAGGAGGGAGAGGCCGAGCAGCGGGAGCACAGGGACGGTCGAGACCCAGACCATGAAGTTGAGGGAGTCGGGCGGCGCGGCCTTGCGGGTCAGCACATTGGACACCCCCCAGCAGGCCGCCGCCGCGATCACCAGGACGAAGGCGAGCACGGGCCCGCTCGCGCCCTCGTCGACCGCCGCCACGCCGATGCCCGCCAGCGCCACCGCCATCCCCGACATCCGTATTCTTCCCGGACGTTCGCCCAGAACCAGCGCCGCGAAGAGGGCCGTGAAGACCGCCTGGACCTGGAGCACCAGGGAGGAGAGGCCGGCGGGCATGCCCCGGTCCATGCCGATGAAGAGCAGACCGAACTTCGCCACTCCGAGAACGAGCCCGACACCCACGATCCACTTCCAGGCGACCTTGGGCCGACCGACGAAGAAGACGGCGGGCAGCGCGGCGACCAGAAAGCGCAGGGCGGAGAAGAGCAGCGGCGGGAAGTGCCCGAGGCCGATCTCGATGACGACGAAATTGACACCCCAGACGGCGGCCACCAGGGCGGCCAGGGCGATGTGGAGGGGACGCATGCACCGAGGATCGTCCGCGCGGACCATGTAGCACCAGCACGGATTCCTTCATGGTGGAATTGAGCGTTGCTGATGAATCGCGAGATCCCACGACCGGGAGGTTCCGGTGCTCGATCTGTCCCGGCTGCGCGCACTGCACGCCATCTCCGTGCACGGCTCCGTCGCGGGCGCGGCCGCCGCGCTCGGCTACACCCCGTCGGCGGTTTCGCAACAGATCACCAAGCTGGAACGGGAGACCCGTACGACGCTCCTCGAACGCCGCGGACGCGGTGTCGCGCTGACCGAGGAGGCGCTCCATCTCGCCGAGACGGCCCAGCAGTTGCTGGCGATCATGGAGTGCGCGGAGACCACACTGGAGGAGCGCAGGGGGCTGCCGACCGGGCGGCTGTCGATCGGCGCGTTCGCGTCCGCGGCGCGCGGACTGCTGCCCGAGGTGCTGGCCGGGCTGGAACGGGACCATCCCGCCCTGGATGTCCGGATGACCGAGGTCGATCCGCACCTCTCGGTCGATCTGGTGGCCAAGGGCGTGATCGATCTGGCGGTCGCGCACGACTGGGACATCGCCCCGCTGCCCGCTCCCGAGGGTGTGGCACAGGCGGTGATCGGTGACGACCAGTGCGATCTGCTGGTGCCCGAGGGCCATCGGCTCGCCGGGCGGGACGCGGTGCGGCGCGAGGAGCTCGCGAAGGAGCGGTGGGTCTGCCAGCCGCCGGGGACGGTCTGCCACGACTGGCTCGTACGGACGCTGCGTGCGGCGGGTTACGAACCCGACATCCGGCACCAGGCGGAGGAGAACCACACCCAACTGGCCCTGATCGCCACCGGTCTGGGGGTCGCGATGATCCCCCGGCTGGGCCGGGGGCCGCTGCCGACGGGGGTGGTGGCGGTGCCGCTCGCGCCCGTACCGGTGCGTCGGTTGTACGCGTTGTGGCGTACGGAGGCGGCCCGGCGGCCCGCGATCACGGCGGCCGTGTCGGCACTCCAGGCGCACGGGGCAGCGGTGGGACTTCGACAGGGCTGAGATACCGGGCAGGCTCAAAACGGTCCAGACCCTTGACCGGAAGTTATTTTCTGTATATCCGTGCTCCTTGGAAGTTTCTTTCACCTTCTCTCTCGTCCCCCGAGTACGGCCGAAGGAGCTCACGTGCACCACCGCACCTCCAGACGCACCCTTCTCACCGCCACCGCCGCGACCGCCGCGGTCGCCGTCACCGGCGGCGTCATCGCCCCCGGCGCCGTCGCCGCCCAGAGGTCCGCGAGCAGCGGGCCAGGCGGCGGGCAGCAGAACTCAGCCGCCACCACCAAGCGCCTCAAGCGGCTCATCTCCCGGATGACCCTGGAGGAGAAGGTCGGACAGCTCTTCGTGATGCGGGTGTACGGGCACTCCGCCACCGAGCCCGACCAGGCCGACATCGACGCCAACCTGGCCGAGATCGGCGTCCGCACCGCCGCCGAGATGATCGCCAAGTACCACGTCGGCGGAATCATCTACTTCGCGTGGGCGCACAACACCCGCGACCCGCACCAGATCGCCGACCTCTCCAACGGCATCCAGCGCGCCGGCCTCACCGGCCCGACTCCCCTGCCGCTCCTCGTCTCCACCGACCAAGAGCACGGCATCGTCTGCCGCGTCGGCGAGCCCGCCACCTTGATGCCCGGCGCGATGGCGCTGGGCGCGGGCGGCTCGCGCTCCGACGCCCGCCGCGCCGGGCAGATCGCGGGCGCCGAACTGGCGGCGATCGGCATCAACCAGAACTACGCCCCGGACGCCGACGTCAACGTCAACCCGGCCAACCCGGTCATCGGCGTACGGTCCTTCGGCTCCGACCCGCAGTCCGTCGCGGCGATGGTCGCCGCGCAGGTGAAGGGGTATCAGAGCAGCGGGATCGCCTCGACCGCCAAACACTTCCCGGGCCACGGCGACACCAGCACCGACAGCCACACCGGTCTGCCCGTCATCCGCCACACCCGGGAGCAGTGGGCGCAGCTGGACGAGCCGCCGTTCCGGGCCGCGATCGCCGCGGGCATCGACTCGATCATGACCGCGCACATCGTGGTCCCGGCGCTGGATCCGGCCGAGGACCCGGCGACGCTCTCCCGTCCGATCCTCACCGGCATCCTGCGCGAGGAGCTCGGCTACGACGGGGTCGTGGTGACCGACTCGCTCGGCATGGAGGGCGTGCGGACGAAGTACGGCGACGAGCGCGTGCCGGTCCTCGCCCTTCTTGCGGGCGTCGATCAGCTGCTCAACCCGCCGAACCTGGACGTCTCCTGGAACGCCGTCCTGGAGGCCGTGAAGAGCGGTGAGATCAGCGAGGTCAGGATCGAGGAATCGATCCTGCGCATCCTGCGGCTGAAGACGAAGCTCGGGCTGTTCGAGGACCCGTTCGTCAGCCACAAGGGTGTGGACCACACCGTGGGGACGCGGGCCCATCTCGCCGCCGCCGACCGGATCGCCGAGCGCACCACCACGCTGCTCGCCAACGACGGCGCGGTGCTGCCGCTCTCGCGCCGCTCCCACAAGAACCTCCTCGTGGTCGGCGCCGACCCGGCCTCCCCGTCCGGTACCACCGGACCGCCGACCACCACCCTGGCCACCGCCTTCGGTGAACTGGGGTACGCGGCAACGGCGCTGTCCACCGGTACCGCCCCCACCAAGGCGAAGATCGACGAGGCGGTGGCGGCCGCACAAGGCAAGGACGCGGTGATCGTGGGGACGTACAACGTCACGGCGGGCAGTTCGCAGCGCGCCCTGGTGAGCGCCCTCGCGGCCACCGGCATCCCGGTGATCACGGTCGCGATCCGCAATGCGTACGACATCGCCCAGCTGGCCGGGACCGGGTTCGCGGCGAACCTGGCCACGTACTCCTGGACCGATGTCGAACTGCGGGCCGCAGCCCGCGTGATCGCGGGCGGCGCGGAGCCGAAGGGCACCCTGCCGGTGCCCGTGCAGCGCGCCGACGACCCGGCACGGGTGCTGTACCCGGTCGGTTACGGGCTGACGTACTAGTGTCCTGCGCCAGGAATTCGATCAAGATATGCGGCGAGGCGTTCGAGGATCTCGTCGGCGCTCTTCGTCCAGGCGAAGGGGCGGGGGTTC